>DASXVK010000582.1:0-6033 GCA_036504295.1 Polyangia bacterium | reverse complement strand
CGGCGTCGAGCTACCTACCCAGCCGACGCACACGACCGCGGTCGGGAACGCTTCGCTCCTCGACGTGCCGGTCCGGGTCGGCGGCCACCGCCGGTTCACCCGCAAGAGGGTGGTGGCCCGGCTGGGGCCGGCCGCGTCGCTGCACGTCGTGTCGGCACGAGGGTCCGGCTTCGACGGCACCCAGGGCCGGAGCACCAAGGCGGCGCTGGGGCTCGGCGCCGACGTGTGGGTGGAGGTGCGTCTCACGGCATCGGTGTCGGCGACCCTCGGGGTGCTCGGCGAGTACCTCGTTCCGCGCGAGCGCTTCCAGCTGCACGGCGCGACGGCCCTGGACGCCGGCGGCGCCGTGCTGGCGGTCGCGGCCGGGCTCGTGCTCGTGGCGCGCTGAGATCAACCGGGAGAGGCCGTGGCGGCTCTATAGAACAGTGCTCGGACGCAGCCAAATATCCCTCGCCACGGAGCCCGCGGCCGAGCGGGACCTGGTAGCCCGCTGTCGCGCAGGCGATCCCCGCGCCTTGGATCGTTTCTTCCGGACCCATGTTGCGCGCGTCGAGCTCGTGATCGCGAGACTCGTCGGGCCGACGCCGGATCTCGAGGATCTCGTGCAGACCACGTTTGTCCAGGCGATGGGCGCTTTCCCGCGCTTTCGTGGCGAGGCCAGCGTCGCGACCTGGGTGACCAAGATCGCGGTGCGGGTGGCGCTGCACCAGCTCCGCCGCGGCGTGCGCCGGCTGCTCCCGCTCGACGAGGTCCCGGGCGCGATCGAACCGCGCGATCCCGCGCCGTCCGCCGATCGCCTCGTCCACGAGCACGAGGTGGCGGTGCGACTCCACGCGGCCCTCGACCAGATCAAGCCGAAGAAACGCGTGGCGCTGCTGCTCTACACCGTCGATGGGTACTCCATCGACGAGGTGGCGGCCTTGACGGGCGCGAGCCGGGCCGCCACGAAGTCGCGCATCTGGTTCGCCCGCAACGAGCTGCTGTCGCTCGTTGGTGGTGATGCCGTCCTTCGGGAGTTGGCGGGACGCGGTCAGGAGGGGACGTGATGTCGCTCAAGTGCCGCCGCATGCGCTCGCGCTCGCTCGCCGCCACCGCCGGCCGCGCCACCGACGCCGAACGCCTCGAGCTCGAGGAGCATCTCGAGATCTGCCCGCGTTGCCAGAGCGACCATGATCGCCTGCAGAGCTTGCAGTCGCTCCGAGCGTGGCACCCTCCTGGCCTGTCCGACGTGGCCCGGGAGCGCGTGCGCCGGAACGCGCTGTGGGCGGCCGGGCGGGCCCGGCACGCGGACCGCCCGGTGCCATGGCGCTGGCGCACGGCCCTTCGCGCCGGGGGCGTGGCGGCCGCGCTGCTCGCGCTCACCGGCCTCGGTCTGTGGCTCACGCCCGCGCCGTGCCGGGTCATCGCCGGTGACATCTCGGGCGCGCGCGCGGGCCGTATTCCCGACGGCGCCCTGCTCCGTTCGGCGCGTGGCGGGAGCGTGGTGCTGGCGGGCCCCCGGGTCGATCTCGAGCCCGGGACCGAGGTGATCTGGGACGCGGCGGCGCGGACCGTCGCGCTCGCGCGCGGCGTGGTCACGGTCGACGTCGACCCGGCGCAGGGTGGCCGCTTCCGCGTGCTCGCACCCCAGTTCATGGTGGAGGTGCTCGGGACGCGCTTCTCGGTGAGCGTGACGGGCGTGCGGACCGAGCGGGGCGTGGTGCGGGTGAGCCGTCGCGACGGCACGGTCGTGGCGCACCTCACGGCCGGGGAGGCGTGGTCGGTGCCGCCGCCCGTGGTCGTGGCGCCCCCCGCTTCATGCCCGGCCGCGGCCCCCGCGGCGCCGGCCCTCGCGTCGGCCCCGGTCCCTGCCGCATCCGCGCCCGCGTCCGCGCTCAGCGAGGAGCAGCTCCTCGAGCGCCTCGCCCGGGCGCGCCGCGCGCTCGTGCGGGGTGACGCGGCCGAGGCGCGTGCCGTCCTGCGGCCGCTGGCGCACGCTCCGCGGCGCGTGGCGCTGGAGGCGCGCATGCTGCAGGCGCAGTCGTACCTCGTCGAGCGGCGCTACGGCGAGGCCATCGCGAGCTACCAGGCGGTCACCCGGGCCTACGGCGGCACGCCGCATGCAGAGAGCGCGCTCTATGCCATCGCCCAGCTCGAGATGGACCGTGACCGCCACGAAGCCGCCAGGGATGCGCTGTCGCGGTATCTCTCCCGTCACCCGCGCGGGCGGTTCGTGCGCGAGGCCCGCGAGCGCCTCGAGCGCTTGAGCCGGACGCCAGGGCGCTGAGTGCGGCGGCTCGTGCTCCTCGCCGTGCTCCTCGGCGGCTGCACCCAGGATACGGAGCTGCTCCCACCCGGTCCGGACGGCTCCCCCGGTGCGTGCGGCAGCGGGCCCGCGTGCGCCGCGGGGCAGCGCTGCGCGGGCGGCGCCTGCATCTGCGACGCGACCTCCTGCGAGGTCGGGTGCTGCGCCGGGGCGACGTGCGCGCCGCGGTCGCTCGCCAGTTGCGGGACGGGCGGGGGTGCGTGCGTGACCTGCGACGCCCTTCAGGCGGACAACTGCTCAACGGGCGGCTCCTGCCGGTGCGGCGAGGGCCCGCCGTGTCTCACCGGGCAGCGCTGCTCGAGCGGCGCGTGCGTCTGCGACTCTTCGTCCTGCGGTGGCTGCTGTGCCGGCACGGCCTGTCTGCCGGGCTCCGCGAACGGCGCCTGCGGCGGCGGCGGGGGGGCGTGCGCGGCCTGTGTCGCCCCCGAGATCTGCAGCGGCGGGGGGTGCAGCGCCTGCACGGCCGCAACCTGCGCCGGCGGCTGCTGCCTGGGCGCGGTGTGCACCGCGCCCTCGCCCGCCACGTGTGGGACGGGCGGGGTCCCTTGTGCGGCCTGCGACGCGACCCGGGCCGACACCTGCGCCGCGAGCGGCCAGTGCCAGTGCGGCGGCCGGGCCCCGTGCGATCCGGGCCAGCACTGCGTCGCCGGGGCCTGCATCTGCGACGCGACGTCGTGCGCGGGCGGGTGCTGCGCGGGGGCGACATGCACGACGCGGTCCCTGCTCACGTGCGGCCTGCAGGGCGCCACGTGCGTCGCCTGTGCCATGACGGCCGACAACTGCGGGGGCGACGGCACGTGTCGCTGCGGCACCGGCGCAGCCTGCGGGCCGCGCCAGCGTTGCGCGGGGGGGGTCTGCGTCTGCGACGCCGTCTCGTGTGACGGCTGCTGCTCCGGGGCCACGTGCCTGTTGGGAACCACCGACAGCGCGTGCGGCACCGGCGGCTTCGCGTGCGAGCAGTGCGCGAGCCCGCAGACCTGCACTGGCGGCGCCTGCAGCGGCTGCGCGGCCGCGTGCCCCACCGGCTGCTGCTCGGGCTCGACCTGTCAGACCCCGCCCGCGTTGTCCTTCTGTGGCACTGGCGGGCGGGCTTGCGTGACCTGCGATCCGACGGCGGCCGACCACTGTGGGACCGACGGCACCTGCCGCTGCGGGAACGCCCCGCCCTGTGGCCCGGGCCAGCGCTGCGCAGGCAGCATCTGTGTCTGCGACGAGCTCTCGTGTCGCGGCTGCTGCTCAGGAACGACCTGTCTCCCCGGGACCGCGGATGGCGTCTGCGGGAGCGCCGGGCTCGCGTGCGAGCCGTGTCCCAGCCCGCAGGGCTGCACGGGCGGCGTCTGCAGCGGCTGCGCGGCCTCGTGCGTGAGTGGCTGCTGCTCGGGCTCGACGTGCCAGGAGCCGCCCTCGCTGTCGTCGTGCGGGTTGGGCGGAGTTGCCTGCGTCGCCTGCGACCCGGTCGCGGCCGACCAGTGCGCGGCTGACGGCACCTGTCGCTGCGGGACCGGCCCGGCGTGCGGGGCGGGCCGGCGCTGCGTCGCCAGCGCCTGCCAGTGAGACGTGGTCGGGGCTCGCGGGGGCGATCATGCATCCTGGTCGGGGGTAGGGGCGATCAAGTCCTCGCTGCGTGGTCTCGCGACTTCCGGCCGGCGCGCAGCAGCACGACCGCCAGCGCGAGGATGAGCAGACCGGACGCCTCCGTCCCGGCGGCCGCCCCCACCTTGCACCCACAGCCGCTCTTGAGCGGGGTCTGGCCACCCGCCGCGTCCGCGGCGGCGGCGTCCGCGGCCGTGCCGGCGTCGGCCACGGGGGCGACCCCGTAGCACTGGCCATCCCGGCACTCGGTCCCCGCCGGGCACGTCACGCCGGCGCAGGCATTCGGGATGCATGCGCCACCGCGGCACACGTCGGCCGGGGGGCAGACGACGCTGGCGCAGGGGTCCGCCCCGCAGGTGCCGCCGATGCAGACCTCCGGCGGGGTACAGGAGACGCCGGCACACGGGTCGACGTGACAGGCGCCGTCGGGCCCGCAGATCTCTCCCGCTGGACAGTCGAGGAACGCGCACGCGGGCACGCAGAGACCATCCCGGCACAGGTCCGTCGGCGCACAGCTGACGGTCGCGCACGGATCGGGACGGCACTCGCCCGCCACGCAGACGAAGCCCGTGAGGCAGCCGAAGGTCGTGCAGTCGTTGGGGACGCAGGTCTCGTTGAAGCAGGCTTCCGTGGGCCCGCACCGGCCCCCGCAGGGAGGCACGCAGGCGCCCATGACGCAGATGTTGCCGACCGGACAGATGGCGGTCGGGCAGGGGATGGGGACGCAGTTGGACCCGATCCCGCACGTGTAGCCGGTCGGGCAGATCCCGACGCCCGTATCCGGGTCGGGCACGCACCGGGGCACGCACACGCCGTTGGCGCAGTCCTGCCCGTTCGGGCACGCCGTGTCGGGCACGCCGTTGCAGTCGTGGTCGAGCCCGTCGCACCGCGGCGCGGAGGGGAACGCCTGGCCCTGGCAGATCAGCCCGCCGTCGTCGCACACGAGCGTGCCCGCGCGGCAGTCACCGATCCCCGCGGTCCCGGGGGGACCCTCGTAGCAGGTGCCGCCGCCCACACACTGCGGTCCCCCGTCCGGGCCCGGCCCGTCGCCGGCGCTCCCATCCGGGACCGTCGCGTCCCCGACGGCCGCGTCAGGCACGCCGGCGTCGATGCACGTGCTCACGCACGACTCCGGCGTGGCACAGAGCGCGCCCGGCACCGGGACGACCTCGTTCAGGCAGGCGCCGTAGGCGCCGGCTTGACACACTTGCTGCCCGCCGTGGCACACACCCACGCCCGCGGTTCCCGCCGGCCCGTCGTAGCACGGCTGCGAGAGCGGGCTGGACGACCCCGCGACGTTGTCGGTCCTCCCGTCGCAGTCGTCGTCGAGCCCGTTGCACGTGTCCGGCCGGGGCGTCTGCTCGCCCGTACAGGGGCCCCAGGCCCCGTTGACACACGTCTCGCTGCCGGGATGACAGATCCCGACGCCGATGGTCCCGGGCGGCCCGCTGTAGCACCAGGTCCGCGTGCTGCCGGAGACGCACCGGCACACGCCGCCGACGCAGGTCGACTGCGGACCGCAGTCGTGGCCGCAGCTCCCGCAGTTGAAGGGATCGCTGCTGTAGTCGGTGCAGCCGAAGTTGCAGCACACGCTGCCCCCACAGTCGCCGTTGCAGGTATTGTCGTCGTAGCAGGGGCACGTGAGCGCCCAGGCGCCCGGCGTCGCCAGGAGGAGAGCCAGCGACGAGGCCAGCATCCAGTATCGCATCGATGACCTCCTCATTGACACACCGTCGCGTGAGTTGCGAGGCACGCGCCGACGCCCGAGCCCGCATCGCGGAAGCAGCAGTAGCCATCGCGGCAACTGCTGCGGATCGTGACACCCGGGTCGGACGAAGGCGTGCAGTTCTCGACGCAGAACCAGGTGGCCCCCTGCGCGCCGACTGGATAGCAGCTCGAGCCCACGAGGCAGACCCGATGATCCGCCGTACAGTCCTTCGTGCAGTATCCGCCCGGCCAGAGGAGCGTGTCGGTCTGGCAGGTCAGCCCACGCGCGGTGTCGCACTGTCCGGTCGCCGTGCACGCCGCGCCCACGGCGCCGGGCGGGGGAGGATTCGCGTTGACGGTGAGACCCGTGCTGGCCGCGTAGCTCGTGCCGTTGGCCGAGCCGGTGATGGTCACCGTTGCGGGCGCCT
>DASXVK010000581.1:0-17400 GCA_036504295.1 Polyangia bacterium | reverse complement strand
TCGGCCGCGCGGCCGACGTCATCGTCGCCTTCGGGGTGAGCGCGCGGTAGCGGGCGCCGCGTTGAACCGCCAGCGCCGATCGGCTACGGTAGCCGCCGACCTCGGAGGGACCCATGGACCAGCGCTTCGCCCGGCTTGCCTCGCGCATCGACTCCTACCGTGACCAGGCGATCGAGCTGCAGCGGCGGCTCACCGCCGTGCCCGCGCTCTCGCCGCGCAGCGGCGGCGACGGCGAGGCGCGCAAGGCCGAGGTGCTCATCGGCTATCTCAAGGACGTCGGGCTCGGCGACATCACCGTGCACAGCGCGCCCGACCCGGACCTGCCGCAGGGCGGGCGGCCGAACCTCGTCGTCCGCGTGCCGGGCGTGGACCGCAGCCGGACGGCCTGGGTGATGGCGCACCTCGACGTGGTGCCGCCCGGCGACCGCGCGCTGTGGGCCAGCGACCCCTACGAAGTCCGCGTCGACGGCGACCGCATCTTCGGCCGCGGCGTCGAGGACAACCAGCAGGGGCTGTGCTCGGCGGTCTTCGCCGCCAAGGCCTTCCTCGACGAGGGCCTCACGCCGCCGTGCGACCTCGGCCTGCTCTTCGTCGCCGACGAGGAGACCGGCAGCGACTACGGCATCGGCTACCTGCTCGAGCACGTGCCGGGCCTCTTCAAGCCGGGCGACCTCATCATCGTCCCCGACAGCGGCGTGCCCGACGGCAGCCAGATCGAGGTCGCGGAGAAGGGCATCCTCTGGCTCAAGTTCACCGTCCACGGCCAGCAGACGCACGGCTCGACGCCGGAGAAGGGCATCAACGCCCACCGCGGCGCCGCTCACCTCGTGGTGGCGCTCGAGGAGCTCTACCGCCGCTTCGACGGCAAGGACCCGGTCTTCGACCCGCCCGTCTCCACCTTCGAGCCGACGAAGAAGGACGCGAACGTCCCGAACGTGAACACGATCCCGGCGACCGACGTGTTCTACTACGACTGCCGCGTGCTGCCGCGCTACACCCTCGAGGAGGTCGAGGCGGAGGTCGCGCGGCTGGTGCAGCGGGTCGAGGCGGCGCACCGCGTGACGATCACGGTCGAGTCGGCCCAGCGCGCGGCCGCGGCGCCGTCGACGGCGGTCGACGCCCCGGTCGTCAAGCTGCTGGCCGGCGGCATCCAGGACGTGTACCACATCGCCGGCGTGCCGATGGGCGTGGGCGGCGGCACGGTGGCCGCGCACATCCGGCGCCACGGGTTCCCGGTCGCGGTGTGGTCGCGCCTCGACGAGACGCTCCACGGCCCGAACGAGTACTGCCTGCTGTCGAACCTGCTCGGCGACGCGAAGGTCTTCGCCCACGTCTTCCTGCACGCCTAACAAGAAAGGGACCCTGGGAGGGTCCCTTTGACCCCCCGCGGCGCGGGCAACGCGCCAGCTACCACCCCCGTCAAGACGTGCTAAGATGACGCCCCGAACAGCGGTGCAGCGATGATCACGGTGCTCACGACGAGCAACTCCGCCGTCTTACGGCAACTCGGGTCGCGGCCCTTCCAGCGGCTGGGTGTGCGGCACCGGCTCGCCACCACCGGCCCCGAGGCGCTCGAGATCATCCAGCGCGAGCGACCGTCGCTCTGCATCGTCGACACCGAGCTGCCCGAGATGGACGGCTACGAGCTGTGCAGCCGGGTCAAGGGCGACCCGGAGCTGCGCGGCACGCGCGTGATGCTCGTCGTCGGCTCGATGATGGACCGCGCGCAGATCGAGAAGCTCGGCAACTCGGGCTGCGACGACGTCTTCTCGGTGCCGGCGCCGTCCGACGAGCTGTACCAGCACGCCGCGCGCCTGCTCAACCTGCCGCACCGGCAGGACCGCCGCATCCAGGTGCAGGTCCGCATCGAGATCAACGCCGGCGCGCAGGTCATCGCCGGGCGGGTCGAGAACATCAGCTCGACCGGCGCCAAGGTGATCCTCGAGGCGCCGGTGGTCGGGGCCAAGGAGGTGCGGCTGCGCCTCTTCCGCACCGACGACGAGCGCGCGGCCGTCGTCCGCGGGCGCGTCGTGTGGCAGCGGCCCGACGAGAGCGGTGGCCTCGCGCTGGGGGTCGAGTTCTTCGACCTCCTGCCCGAGATGCAGCGGATGCTCGCCGACCTCGCCCTGTGGGACATCGTCGACACCGAGGGCGGCGCCCAGGTGATCCTGCACGGCGACTTCACCGAGATCACCGACTTCGATCCGCTCCGCTCCCACCTCACCGGCCGCGTCGAGTTCGACCTCTCGGGCGTGCGCTACATGAACAGCTCGGGCGTGCGCAACTGGGCGGCGTTCCTGCGTCTCCTGCGCGAGGTCGACTACACCTTCGTGCGCTGCTCGGTGGCCTTCACGTCCCAGGCGGGCATGGTGCCCGCGGTCGTCGGCCGGGGCCGGATCGAGTCGTTCCTGGCGCCCTATCACTGCGACGAGTGCGACCGCTCCGAAGAGCGGCTACTGCAGACCGCCGCCCTGACCACGCCGGCGCCGGTGATCCCGCCCCGCTTCCGCTGCAGCCAGTGCGGCGGCGAGCTGGCGTTCGACGACGTGGCCGAGCGGTACTTCGCGTTCCTCGAGCACGGCCCGCCGGTCGTGTAGCCGGGGTCGGCGAGCGCGCCGGTCAGACCCGCGGCAGCTGAGGGATCCGCTCGAAGTCCGAATCCCGCGTGAAGAGTGTGGCGCGATGCTGCAGCGCCAGCGCGGCGATCCACACGTCGTTGATCGGAATCGGGGTCCCCTGCTTCTTGAGCTGCAGCTTCAGCTCCGCGTACCGCCCCGCGGTCTCCTCGTCGCAGCGCAGCACCTCGACGCGAGGGGTGTCGAGGAAGCGCGCCAGGTAGGCCTCGTTCTCTCGGCCTCTGGTCCCGTTCAGGAACCCGAACCTCAGCTCGGCGAGAACCGGCACCGGCATGAGGACGCGTGTGGCCGTCCGCGCGAGCCCCACCGCTGCGGCGTCGCCCTCCATCACCAGGCGGTACGCGTTGGTGTCGAGGGCGAGCCTCATGCCCAGTCCCGGGGGTCGACCTGCCGCTGCTCGGCGAGGGCACGGTTGACCGCGTCGTCCTCAACCCAGGTGCCGAACAGGTCATCGAGATCGTCGTAGGTCCGGGGCGCGCCGGCCTGCCCCGCCTCGGCCTCGAGCGCCTGGATCACGAGGGTGTTCAGGCTCACGCCTCGCTCCGAGGCCGTGGCTCTGAGCGCGTGGTCGAGCCGCGCCGGGACGTTGCGGATCGTGTACTGATGTGCCTTCCTGCCCATGCCTACATGATGGCGTCAGCGTGCAGGCACGTCAAGACTCACCGACGGCCGCCGTGGAGGTGACGGGTATCGGTCGGCGCTGCGCTACCGCCGGCGCCGTCGCCTCGGCGCGAGCAGCGCCAGCGCGAGCAGCGCCGCCGCGAGCGCCGGCGCCACGGCCGGCGCGGCGGCCGCGGCCGCGGCGCAGCCGCCCCCGGCGGCGGCGAGTGGCGCGCCGATCTCCTCGCGGGCGTCGACGAAGAAGACCTTTGGCTGGGCCGCGAGCGCGACGCCGTCGACGGTCGCGCTGATGGTCGCCGCCGCGCCGCGCGGTCCGGGGCCGAGGGCGCGCTCGTAGCGGCCGGTGCCGACGTCCACGACCGGGGCGGCGAAGGCGCCGGACGTGGCGGTGATCGCGACGGCCCGGCCGGGCCCGAGGGGCAAGCCCCGGCCGTCCTTCGGGACGACCACGACGGTCACCGTCCCGGCGCTCGCGGGCGGCAGGAGATCGTGGCTCACGCCGACCGCGGACTCCACCGGATCGACCGCCCCGGGGGCGTCGCCGTCGAGCAGGCGCAGCGCCGTGCCGACGTCGAGCTTGCCGAAGCCGAAGCGCGGCCCGAAGGCGCGGCCCGGGCCCGTGAGCTCGTCCTGGCGCGCGGTCAGCCGCAGCAGCTCGCGCAGGCGGCTCGGGCTGAGGTCGGGCGCGGCCTCGAGGAGCAGCGCCGCGGCCCCGGTGACGTGCGGGGTGGCCTGCGAGGTGCCGCGCAGCGCGGCGTGCACGCCGTCGTCGCCCCACAGGTAGTGCGGCTCGCCCGGGACGTGGAAGGCGGAGTCGCTGGCGGTCGGCGGCGCGTCCGCCGACAGCGCGGACACGATGAAGTCGCCGGGCGCGCCGAGGTCCGGCTTCAGGCGCCCGTCGGCGGTGGGGCCCGCGGCGGAGAACCAGGAGGCGCGTCCCGGCACGCTCGTGCGCTCGATCGGGTCGCCGTCCACGTTCGTCCACCGGTTGCGCGAGACGAACGACGCCACCGCGATGAGCGGCTCGGCCGTGGCCGGGATCGCGAGGTGGTCGTCGGGGTCGAGGTGCGAGGCGAGGGCGGCGCTGCCGCCGTCGCCCAGGGTATCGTCGGCGAGCCACAGGTCCCAGCGCAGGGCGGTCCCGCCGAGCTCGATCTGCCAGCGCCCGGCGGGCGGCGCGTGGTCGGCCTGCTTGCGGATCGAGATGGCGGCGTCGCCGTGGACGCCGTCGCCCGCGCGCGGCGCGAGGTCGATCGTGACCTGGCCGTCGGGGCCCTTCTGGTCGATGCGCGCGCCCGGGCCGACGGGCCCGACGCGCCGGCCGGCCGGGCTCACGACGGCGACGCTGACGTCGCTCCCCGCCGGGTACCACAGCTCGAGGTAGGCGTACTCGTCCTTGCCGGCCTGGGGCGTGTACGCGGGGATCTCGAGCGCGACCCGGGCGGCGCGGCCGTAGCGCAGCGTGCCGGCGGCGTGCATCTCGCTGCCGCCGTCGTTGCCCGCGGCGACGACGATGGCGCGGCCGGCCGGGTCGCCGGCGACGAGGGCGCTCAGGCTCTGCTCGAGGGTCGTCGAGCCGTCGTGCGGCCCGCCCTGGCCGCCGAGGCTCAGGTTGACCACGGCGGGGCGGCCGAGCCGCGCGGCGCAGTCGAACACGAACTGCACGCCGACCGCGATGTCGCCGTCGGCGAAGCTGTTGCTGCTGTCGCGCGTCGCCTTGACCACGACGAGGTCGGCCTCCGGCGCGACGCCCACGTAGCGGCCGGCGGCCAAATCCTGCCCCGTCGCGCGCCCGTTGCCCGCCGCGATGCCGGCCACGTGGGTGCCGTGGCCGTAGGTGTCGAGCGAGCCCGCGGCGCCGTCGGCGGCGAGGAGCCAGGCGTCGATGTCCTCGCGGGCGTAGACCGCGCCGCCGTAGGTCGCCTCGAGCTCCGGGTGCAGGCCTGCGGGCGGGACGCTCATGTCGAGCAGCATCAGGATGCGCGTCGAGCCGTCCGGATGCCGGAAGTCCTCGTGGCGCGTGTCGATGCCGGTATCGACGACGCCGACGACGACGCCGCGCCCCGAGAGACCGTAGCTCGCCCGCGCCGCGGGCGCGCCGGTGACCGGGCCGCTCACGTCGAGCAGCGGCCGCAGCCGGTGGCCCGCGTCGACCAGCGCGACGCCCGGCGCCCGGGCGAGCGCGCCGAGCCGGTCCGGCGTCACGCGCGCGGCCCACACGCCGCCCGTCGCGAGCAGCGGCCGCGCGCCGGCCGCCCGCAGCCCGGCCGCGTCGCCGCCGCGCACGAGCACCGACACCTCGGCCGGCGCCCGCCCCGGGTCCGCCGCGAGGAGCCTGGTCCGCGGCGGCATGCGCGCGGGCAGCGGCGCGGCGGAGGCGAGGCCGCCGCAGAGGAGCAGGAGCGCGACGAGGAGGCGCCGCATGCAGCCGAGAGTATAGGGGGAGCGCGGGCGGGAGGCCAACCGGCGGCGGCGGGCGCGGAGCCGCCGGCGCGTCGCGACCGTCCGAGCGCGCCGGCGCGCGGGATCGCGCGGCGCGGAGTGCGGGCGCCCGGGGCCGCGGGCTCGCGGCCCGGGCCCGCGCGTGCGCTGCCCCAGCCGGTGTGGCGGGCAGAGGAGAGCTGCGTCGTGCGGCCAGGCATGTCGGGCGTCGACACTCGAAAGGGCTACAAAATGAGATGGAGTCCCGCTCCTGCGCGCATCTGCGTCAATGTCCTGCCGGACGGGCAAGTGGAGGTCGACATCGAGCGCGGCACTTACTGACCCGCTGGATGCCGCCGGCCCCTGCCAAGACCGCACTCCGCGCGCCCGCCCGCCGCCCTCGGGTGGACGCATCTCCGAGGCCGCCGTATAGTGGTCCTGTGGTCACTCGTTCACGCCCGGGGGAGCCGCCGCGCGCGCCGACCGCGGAGCAGTGGGAGGCGCTGTCGGAGGAGGAGCGCGCCCGGGTGGTCGAGAGCCTTCCGGCTTTCATCCCCGCCGAGGAGCTGGCGCCGCCGGAGGGGGACCTGCACTTCGACGCCAAGAGCGGCGCCCGGGAGGTCTTGCGCTCGTTCTTCGGGCGGCTCGGCCGTCGCATCTACGTCGCCTGCGAGCTGATCGTCTACTACCCGGGCGAGCCGCGCTTCGCCCCCGATCTGCTGGCGGTGCGGGACGTGGACCCGCACGAGCGCATGAAGTGGGTGGTGAGCGCCGAGGGCAAGGGGCTCGATCTGGTGCTTGAGGTCCATGTCGCCGGGGACTGGCGCAAGGACCTCGAGCGCAACGTCGCGCTCTACTCGCGCCTCGGGATCCCGGAGTACTTCGTGTACGACCGGGGGCGCCTGCGGCTGCACGGCTGGCGCCTCGGGCCGGCCGGCAGCTATGAGCCGATCCCCGCGCAGGCGGGCCGCCTCGGCTCGCAGGTGCTCGGGCTCGAGCTGGTGGTCGAGGACGAGCGGCTGCGCTTCTACGAGGGCACGGCCGCGCTGCTCGAGCCGGGTGAGTTGGTCGCGCGCATGGAGCGGATGGTCGGGCAGCTCGAGTCGAGCGCGGACGCGCGTGTGGCCGAGGCGCGGCAGGAGGGCGAGCTGCGCGGTCGCCAGGGGGCCTGTCTCGCGCTGCTCGGGGCCCGGCTGGGCGAGGTGCCCGCACCCGTCCGGGCGCGGGTGCAGGCCCTCACGGACCCGGCCCGGCTCGAGCGGCTCCTCGTCGATCTGGGGCTCGCCGCCGATGCGGCGGCCGTCCAGGCGATCCTCGGCGCGCTGGCGGAGCCGCCGTTGGACCCCGGCTGAGGTCGCGTCAAGCCGCCCCCCTCCTTGCCTTCCCGCGCCGTCTCTGGTATTCGCGAGGGAGGCACGGCCGCGCTCCCGCGGCGGCACGAGGGCTCCGTGGAGAAGGCCGACTTCGTCGCCGAGCACGCACGACTCGAGCGTGACTTCTTCACCGAGAAGCCGAACCTCGGCAGCTACCAGTCCGTCGGGTGCGCGCTGTGCGACCGCTGCATGTTCTGCCGCGACTGCCGCGCGTGCTCGCGCTGCACCCACTGCACGGGGTGCGAGCACGCGAGCCAGTGCGCGCACTGCGACCGCTGCACGGGCTGCCACGCCTGCAGCTACTGCAGCGACTGCCAGCACTGCAGCGGCAGCGCGTACCTCGAGCGGTGCGTCGGCTGCGCGGACTGCACCTACTGCTTCGGGTGCGTCGGCCTGGTCAAGAAGGAGTTCCACATCCTCAACGTCCAGTACTCCCGCAGCGCCTACTTCGCCATCGTCGGCAAGCTGCGCAAGGAGCTGCGGTGAGGCGCGCCGCGGTGCTGCTCCTCGCGGCCGCCGCCGCCGCCTCGTGCGCGGGCGGCCCCGAGTGCACCAAGAACTCGGACTGCACGTTCGGCGAGCACTGCGCGGCCGGGACCTGCTACGCGGAGTGCCGCGGCAACCTCGACTGCATGCACGGCCTCGTGTGCGACATCACCTTCGGCCGCTGCACCTCCGCCGACGCCGACGGCGGCACCCCGCCGCCGGGCGACGGCGGCAACCCGCAGACCGACGCGCCGCCGCACCCGGGCGACGGGCCCCTGCCGCAGACCGACGGCCCGCCGGCGCAGAGCGACGCGGCCGCCGGCACCTTGCACTACACCGATTCGTGCCAGCACGGCTACGAGTGCGACAGCAACCTGTGCCTCGGCGACATCTGGGGCGGCCCGGTGAACCACTGCCTGCCCGCGACGTGCGCCGGGAACACCCAGTGCCAGATGGGCGACAGCTGCGTGCTCGCCAAGGATCCGATCAACCACAACACCTGCCTGCCGCAGGACAGCGGCCGGGCCTGCTCGGCCCCGGGCGAGTGCCTGGCCTGGTGCCTCACGATCGGCGCGAGCGGGTTCTGTACCTCCGACTGCAGCTCGGCCGCGGACTGCCCCGCGGAGTGGAGCTGCTACCCGGTCCTGGGGTCGCCGGTCTGCCTCCCGCCGGACCCGTCGCCGTGCGCCGACCCCATCGACTGCGTCGTCCTCGGCGTGGCGGCGTGCATCGGCAGCGCCGTGCCGGGCCGCTGCCTGAACCCGTGCCGCGCCCAGTCGGACTGTGAGGCGGGCGCGACCTGCCAGGCCGTAGCGAACACGCCGGCGCCGGGCACCTACTGCCTGCCGGCCTCGCTCGGCACCGGCCTCCTCGGCGCCGCCTGCAACAACGACCCGAACCAGTGCCGCAGCGGCCTGTGCCTGGGCACCTTCTGCACGGAGCCGTGCGGCGTCACGCACACGGCCGCGGCCTGCCCCCACGGCTACGGCTGCCTCCCGGTGGACAACGGCGCCGGCGGCCAGACGCTCGTGTGCACGCCGGCGGGCAGCGGCGAGCTCGGCGCGCCGTGTGCGAACGAGCTGGGCTGTCGCAGCGCGCTGTGCGTCAGCAGCCCGGGGTTCTGCTCCAGGTTCTGCAACGACAACGTGCCGTGCCCGACGGGCTACACCTGCCAGGACATGGGCCTGAGCGCCGACGGCATCGCGCTCAGGGTCTGCGCGCCCTGAGGCGACCATGCGCGCGGTCGTCCAGCGCGTCACGCGCGCCGAGGTGCGGATCGGCGGCGAGGTCGCCGGCCGCATCGGGCCCGGGCTCCTCGTGCTCCTCGGGGCGGGGCAGGGCGACGGCCCCGCCGACGTCGACTACCTCGTCGACAAGATCGCCGGCCTGCGCATCTTCGAGGACGCCGCGGGCAAGATGAACCTCGGCCTCGCGGAGGTCGGCGGCGGTCTGCTCGTCGTGAGCCAGTTCACGCTCTACGGCGACTGCCGCCGCGGCCGCCGCCCCTCCTTCACCGCCGCCCTCGAGCCCGGCGCCGCGGCCGCCCTGTGCGACCGCTTCGTCGCCCAGGCCCGCGCGCGCGGGCTCCCGGTCGAGACCGGCCGCTTCGGCGCGATGATGGACGTCGAGCTCGTCAACGCCGGCCCGGTGACGCTGCTGCTCGACTCGGGCAAGGCGTTCTAGCTCCCGCGGGGGGGTGGGGATCCGGAGAACACGGAGGCGCGGAGGCACGGAGGAGCGCGGAGTTCTTTGGGTGAGGTCGTGCCGACGCCCACCCTCGCGGGCCAGCGGCGGGCGCGGCGCCTCCCCCAACCAGAATCTTCCCGCGCGTCTCCGTGTCTCCGTGTCTCCGTGGTGCATTCCGACGGCCCACGCACCCTGCCGCGCGCTTTGCGCCTCCGCCGCCGGCCCGGTACAATGCGTCGTCATGCGCGCGGCCCCGGTCCTCGTCGGTCTCCTGGCGCTCGCGGGCTGCGGGCCCGCGGCCCGGGCCGCCGACCCGGCCGCGGCGGCGCGGGAGCTCGGCGCGGGCACGCCGGCCGCCGCGTGCGCCGCGCTGCGCGCCCGCGCCGTGGTCGCGAGCGGCGGCACGGCCGGGCTCGAGGCGCTGCGCGCGCGCGCGCGCTGCCGCGCCGCGGCCGGCGAGGCCGAGGCGGCGGAGGCGGCAGCCCGCGCGGCGCTCGCGGCCCGGCCCGGCGACGCGCAGGCGCACCTCGAGCTGGCCCTCGCCCTCGTCGCGCGGAGCCCCCGCGGTCTGCCCGAGGCGCTCGTGCTCCTGCGCCGCGCCGCCGCGCTCGCGCCCGCCCGCGCCGACGTCGCGTTCCTGCTCGGCACCCTGCTCCTCGACGACGAGCAGGCCGCCGCGGCGCGCCCGCCCCTCGAGCGCGCCGTGGCCCTCGACGGCCGCCGGGCCGGTCCCCGCCTGGCGCTCGCCGTCGCCCTCGTCGAGGCCGGCGACGCCGCCGCGGCCCGCGCCGCCCTCGGCCCCGTCCCCGAGCTGGACCCGACCCCCGAGGAGGTGGCGCGCGGGCGCGTCGTGTGCGGCCGCCTGGCCGGGTGGTTCCGCGGCCTGCCGGAGGGCGCCGTCGCCGCCTACCGCCGGGCCGCGGCGCTCCTCGAGGCGGACCTGCCGGGCCAGGCCGTCGCCGCGCTCGAGGAGCTCGGGCGCGCGCGGCCGGGCTTCGCCGCCGCGCACACGCTGCTCGGCCTCGCCCACCTGAAGCTCGGCAACGACGCGCGCGCCGCGGCCGCGCTGCTCCGCGCCGCCGACCTCAACCCGGACGATCCCACGAACCAGGTGTACCTCGGCCTCGTCTACCTCGACCGCGGCCGGGCCGAGGTCGCGATCGAGCGCCTCGAGCGCGCCCTCGCGCTCGATCCCTTCGAGGCCCGCGCGACCGCGGCCCTCGCCCGCGCGCGCGAGGGCGCCGGGGCGACCGCCGAGGCGGAGCGCCTCTATCGCCGCCTCGCCGTCCTCGACGGGGGCGAGCCGGCCACCCTGCGCGCGTGGGCGCGGGTGCTGAAGGCGCTCGGCGATCAGGCCGGAGCGGAGCGGGCGCTGCTGCGCGCCGTCGACAAGGAGCCGTCGAGCTTCGAGGCCCACCTCGAGCTCGGCGCGATCTATCAGGCGCGGTTCGCGGGCGGCGCGCCGGTGGAGGCCCGCGACTCCGCCGCGCGCGCCCGGCGCCACCTGCGCCGCGCCCTGGAGCTGCACCCCGGTGATGAGGCCGCGCGCAAGCTCCTGAAGTCGCTGGAGGCCGAGTAGGCGGCGGCCGGTGCCCGTCGCCGCCCGCACGGTGGACGATCAGAAACCCCTATGTTATCCTCGCGCGAGATGGCGATCTCCCGTGCTGCGGCGGAAGCTGTGGGGCACGTGTGGGTCCTGGGGGGCGACGCTGACGCAGCGCCGGCCCGCCCCGCACGCGCGGACGCGGTGCCCGCGCCGCTGAGCGCGGCCCGGGCCTCGGCGCCGCGCGCCGCGACGGAGGCGCCCCCATGAAGGTCAAGTTCTGGGGCGTGCGCGGCTCGATCCCGGTCCCCGGCAAGCAGACCAACCGCTACGGCGGCAACACCTCGTGCGTCGAGGTGCAGGCCGAGGACGGCCCCCGCATCATCATCGACGCGGGCACCGGCGTGCGCCGGCTCGGCAAGGAGCTGATGCACGAAGAGTTCGGCCGCGGTGAGGGCGTAGCGCACCTGCTCATCAGCCACACCCACTGGGACCACATCCAGGGGATGCCCTTCTTCGCGCCGCTCTACCAGAGCGGCAACCGCTTCTACGTCTACGCCCGGCAGCGCGACGACGTCCACCTGCGCGCCGTCTTCCAGAGCCAGACCGAGGACCCGTACTTCCCCGTGCCCTTCGACGCCGTCAAGGCCGACGTCGCGTTCCGCGAGCTCATCGAGGGGGCGCGCTTCGAGATCGGCCCGGTGAAGGTGTCGTGCACGCGCCTCAACCACCCGTGGATCGCCATCGCCTACCGCCTCGACTACAACGGCGCGTCGGTGTGCTACGTCACGGACACGGCGCCGTTCCGCGACGTCCTGCTCGAGAACGAGTTCATCGCCGAGCCGCCGCGCCTGGGCGCCCCGCTCGCGCCGGCGACGGCGGCGAAGCTGCGCAAGATGCAGGAGTCGCTCGTGCGGCTCTGCGAGGGGGCCGACCTCGTCATCTACGACACCATGTTCACGCCGGAGGAGTACGCCCGGCAGCCGCACTGGGGCCACAGCTGCCCCGACGACGCGATCGAGATCTGCCGCGCGGCGGGGGCGCGCTCGCTGGCGCTGTATCACCACGCCCCGGAGCGCGGCGACGACGAGGTGGACGCCATCGTGTCGCAGTACCGCAAGCAGGCGGGCCGCCTCGACGTCTGGGCCGCCGCCGAGGGTCGGGAGATCAAGGTGGGGCGGTAGATGGAGATCACGTTCTGGGGAGTACGCGGATCCATCCCGGCGCCCGGCCCCGAGACGAATCGGTACGGGGGCAACACCGCCTGCGTGTCCGTCCGCACGCGCTCCGGCCACCTCATCATCCTCGACGCGGGCACGGGCATCAGCCCGCTCGGGCGCGCGCTCATGCAGGACGGCACGGGCCACGGCCAGCTCGACGCGACGCTCCTGCTGACGCACGCCCACTGGGACCACATCCAGGGCTTCCCCTTCTTCCCGCCCATCTACGTGCCGGGGAACAAGCTGGACATCTTCGGCCCGAGCCGCTCGTCGAACCGCCTCGAGGGCATCCTCGAGGGCCAGATGAACCCGCACTTCTCGCCCATCCACAGCCTGCGCAACCTCGGCGCCGCCATCGAGATCAAGGCCGTGCACGAGGGCGTCGAGTTCGAGGCCGCGGGCGTGAAGATCTCCGGCGTGCTCAACCCGCACGGGAAGACGAAGGCGCTCGCGTACCGGATCCAGGAGGGCGGCGAGAACGGCAAGGCGATGGTGTACGCGCCCGACGCCGGCTACAGCTCGTCGGGGCCGCCGCCGCGCTCGCTCGAGCTGTACCACGGCGCGCACGTGCTCATCCACGACTGCACCTACACGCCCGAGGACCGGGCGCTGCGCATCCAGCGCGGCTTCTCGTCGATCGCGGAGGCCGCCGACGCCGCCGTGCAGGCGCAGGTCCGCCAGCTGGTCATGTTCCACTACGACCAGGACTACACCGACGACATGGTCGACGTGCTGCGGGACCGCTGCCGCACGCTCCTCGACGAGGCGGGCGGCAAGAAGATCAAGCTCGTCGCGGCGTCCGAGGGGCTGACCCTGACGGTGTAGGCCGCGGGACGGCGACGGCGGCGCCGGTGCGCCGCTTCGCGCCGCGCCGCCCCCGCGACGCTACGCCGGCGCCAGGTAGCCGCGCTGGATGAGCGAGAGCAGCGCCTCGCTCGCCTTGAGGTCGCTCTGCCCCGCCTGATCGAGCACGGCGCCGACCTGGCCGATGTCGATGGCGGCCTGCAACACGTCGAGCTCCTCGGGCGAGAGGTCGCGCAGCCGCGCCTGGAGCGGCACGACGAGCCGCACCACCGCCTCGCGCGGCGGCAGGTCGGTCTCCATGCGCCGCATCTCGTCGAGCTGGCGCATGCCCTCCATGAGCAGCGCCTCGGTCGACTCCTGGATCTCGTTGAGGACGTTGCGCTCGTCGGGCGGCCCGAGCTCGAACGTCCCCGTCTGCCAGGACAGCATGCGGTAGAACGCCTTGTGCGGCGTGAGGTCGAACGCGTCGTCGATGTCGCAGTAGTAGATCTGGCCGCGGCGCAGGTAGATGCGGCCGACGCCCTGGTCGCCGCGCACCGCGAGCACGCCGCTCTTGCGGCTCGTCGAGAGGAGCTGGATGAGGTCGGGCAGCGGGATCTCGTCGATGCTGCCCGACATCGGCTTGCCGGCGGCGCTCGTGCGCCGCTGCGCCGACTGCTCCATGCGCGAGCGCGCCTCGGCCTCGCTGGTGATGACGCCCGGGCTGCGGCCGTTCAGCGTCACCAGCTTGAGGATCGACGTGCCGATCAGGATGCGATCGCCTTCCTTCAGGCGGACCTTCTTGATCTTCTCGCCGTTGACGAACGTGCCGTTCGTCGAGCCGAGGTCCTGGATGACGACCTGGCCACCAGCGGTCGCGATCTTCGCGTGCTTGCGGGACACCATGTCTTCGACGAGCACCATGTCGAGGTCGCTCGAGCGCCCGACGATGATCTCGCGGTCCATCCGCAGCGGGAATTCGCCACCCTGGTACTTGCCAGAGATGAAGCGCAGCGCGTATTGAGACTGGTCCACGAAGGTCCCGATTCCTGGAGATTTGCGTGGTTATTCTAGCGTCGCGATCCGCGGGAAGTCAAGGAGACGACAGCGAATGGCGTCGCATTTCGCCGCGCGCGGCGCCGGACCCGGGTCACCGCGCTGACGGCATCTCACCTTCGGTGCCGCCCGTTGCGCAAAGGGGCGCGCTCTGCGATGCTACGGACCATGCGCTCGAGCCTCATCCTCTCGCTCGCTCTCGTCGCCGTCGCGGCCTGCCGGCCGCAGATCACGTACGACTACGCCAAGGAGCCTGACCCCCGCAAGGGCGGCTACGTCATCGGCGCGAACGACCTGCTCCAGATCGACGTGTGGAAGAACCAGGACCTGTCGGGGCGCCACCACGTCCGGCCGGACGGGTCGATCACGATGCCCATCATCGGCGACGTGCAGGCCGCGGGCGTCACGCCGGGCCAGCTCCGCGAGGTGCTCGGGCGCAAGCTGTCGCGCTTCCTGCGCGACGACTCGACGGTGATCACGGTCACCGTCATCGAGGTCAACAGCTACCGCATCAACGTCGTCGGGAAGGTCGAGCGGCCCGGCGTCTACACGCCGAAGGACTTCGTCACGATCCTCGACGCGCTCGCCCTGGCCGGCGGCGCCTCGAAGTTCGCCGACACCGATAGCATCATCATCATCCGCCGCGACCGCGACGGCACGCAGCGTAAGATCCCGTTCTTCTACAGCGAGGTCGTCGCCGGGCGGCACCTCGAGATGAACATGACGCTGCTGGGCGGGGACACGGTCGTCGTGCCCTGAGCGGCTCCGCTACGCCGACGGGGGCAGGTCGTCGAACTCGAGGGTGAGCGGGCCGGTCGCGAAGACCGTCATGTGCTCGTACGTCCCCATGAAGTAGAACGAGAGCGACCAGAAGTCGGTGAACTCGCGGAACTCCACCGACGAGATCTGCGACGGCGCGTCGGCGAGCAGCGGGCTGCCCGTGTGCAGGTAGAGCACCCCCTGCACGACGATCTTGCCCGGGCGGCGGGGGTAGTTGGGATCGGCGGCCGCGGCGCCGAGGTTGGGGCAGTGGAGCTCGAGCCGCTTGACCGGCGGCTCCAACCACAGGGCCGCGATCTCGCAGTGCTGGAAGCTGCCCCACTCGTCGAGCAGGGCGTTGACCTCGTCCGGCGTGCGCGCCACGTTCATGTCGTCCTCCGGGGAACGCTGAGATTCCCGCATCGGCGCGCCGGCGTCAAGCCACGCGGCCGGCGCGCGCGGCGCCGCCGTCGCCGCGGCGTCAGCGGCTGCGGCGTCCCGCGGGCCGGCCGGCCGGCGCGACCCGGCCCGGCGTCGCCCGCGGCCCGACCGTCAGCGTGCCCGTGGCTCCGCCCTCGCCGGGCATCAGCGTGAGCGTGGCGGCGAGCGGCCCCTTCACGGCGCGCAGCCGCTTCGACTGCGGCAGCACCCCGTCGCCGGTCGGCTCCGTGCTCCAGCCCGCCAGGTCCCACCCGCGGCGGACGGCCGCGAGCGCCCGAGCGACGTCCTCGCGCGCGGTGACGACCGTGCTCGCCACGCCGCCCTCGTCGGTGGGCACGCCGACCCGCTGGACCGAGTCCGGCAGCGGCAGGCCGGCGAGCGCCGCGCGCACGTCGGTCCCCGCGGCCGGTGGCGCCGCGTCCGCCGTGCCGCCGTCCGCCGCGCGCGCCGGCGGCTGGGACGCCGGCGCGCTCGCCGCGCCGCCGCCCTCGTCGGGCAGCACGGTCCCGGCGGCGGGCGCCTCGCCGTGCCCGAGGGCGAACGAGACCTCCGTCTCGCCGGCCTCGGCGCGGATGCGGGCGTGGAGCCAGGTCGCCCCGCGCCGCGCCTGGAACCGCCGCGCCGGCGGCCCCGCCGCCTCGCCGCGGGCGCCGATCTTCCAGCCGACGCGCGGCAGGGCGGCCTCGTACCACGCCGCGACCTCGGCGACCGGCCGGGCCGTCGCCAGCTCCATGGTGAAGACGTCCTCGAGCGTACCGCCGTAGACGACGCGCGCCCCCGGCATCACCGGGAGCCCGCGCGCCAGATCGAGCTCGACGTGGCCGGCGTCGGCCGCGGTGGGACGGCTCCGGCAGCCCGCGCCCGCGAGGCACACGAGCACCCCGAGGGCGGCGAGCTGAATCGATCGCGGCACGGCCGGCCTCGGCTCGCGCTACTTGATCTTGCCGACGAGCACGAAGGAGATGATGAGGGAGTAGATGACCAGCGACTCGATGAGGGCGAGGCCGAGGATCATCGGCGTGAAGATCTTGCCCGACGCGCCCGGGTTGCGGGCGATGCCGCTGAGCGCCGACGAGGCGGTGCGGCCCTGGCCGAGCGCGCCGCCGAACGCGGCGAGAGCGATGCCGATGCCGGCGGCGATCGCGATCCACTTGTCCCGCTCGAACTCGTTCGCCGCCGGCGCGGCGGCCTGGGCCCAGGCGACGTTGGTCATGAGGGCGACGAACAGCCCCGCCACCGATGCGAGCACGAATCTGAGCTTCCGGATCATCTCGGCACTCCTCCTTGGCTAGGCAACGACAATCGGTCTCAGTGCTCCTCGTGGGCGACCGCCATGGAGATGTACACCATGGAGAGGAGACTGAACACCAGGGTCTGAACGATCACGACCAGGCACCCGAGGATGAGGAACGGCACGGGCACCAGGATGGGGACCAGGACGAAGAAGGCGAAGACGACCTTGTGGTCGGCGGCCATGTTCCCCATGAGACGCAGCGACAGGGAGACGGGCCGCGCGAAGTGGCTGATGAGCTCGATGACGACCATCAGCGCCGCCAGGAGCCAGGTCAGCGGCTTGGCGAACCACGGGGCCGGGATGTGCGGGCCGGCGAAGTGCTTGAAGTACTTGAGGCCGTGCTCCTTGACGCCGTAGACGTGGGTCGCGAGGAAGACGCACAGCGCCAGCGCGACGTTGGTCTTGAGCATGCTCGTCGGGGGCAGCAGGCCGGGGATGAGCGCGAGCAGGTTGGAGAAGAAGATGAAGAAGGCGAGCGAGCCGATGAGCGGCAGGAAGCGGCGCGCGTTCTTCGGGCCCATCACCTGCTCCATGAGGCTCATCACCGCGTCGAGGAAGAGCTCGACGAAGTTGCGCATCGTGAAGCGCGGCGGCGGCACCAGCGCGGCGTCGCTCAGCCCCTGGGCCCCGCGGGCCACCACGGCGGCGCGGAACTTGAGGCCGGCGTAGACCAGGAACAGGATCACGACGATGGCGCCCCAGACGTGCGCCATCGTGAAGTGGGTGGGGAACTGGTCGGTGGCGGCCGTGCGCCCCAGGTAGTGCGCGAGGTAGTGCTGCAGGCCGGCCATGCCGGGGATGAGATCGAACCAGGTAGTGTGCTCGCCCATGGATCAGTCCACAACGAGGCTCGTCTCTGACTCGCCTCTGTTGACAACGAGGCTCGTCTGCGACTCGCCTCCGCGCTCGAGTGAAGTGGGGGTCGCGGCCAGGGTCTCGGCCGCTGGCCGCGGGTTGCGGCGCCGCCGCGCCGGTCGTTTCGTCGTGCCCGGGCCCTCGGCGCCAGCCCCGGCGAAGACGCTCGTGAGCAGGATCGACGCGAGGAACGTGCTCAGGCCGACGACGAAGGCGACCACGTGCA
>DASXVK010000580.1:0-20930 GCA_036504295.1 Polyangia bacterium | reverse complement strand
CCCCGGCGCGGGGGGGCGGGCAGAGCCCCCCTGAACAGAGACGGCCGCGCCTACTCCGCGCGGCCGGCGCGCACGTCCGCGAGGACGGCGAGCATCGCGTCGTGGATGCGGCCGTTCGAGGCCACGATCTCGCCCTGCTCGACGTGCGGCGGGCCGCCGGCGAGATCGGTGAGACGGGCGCCGGCCTCGGCGGCGATGAGCGCGCCGGCGGCGACGTCCCACGGGTGCAGCTTCCGCTCCCAGTAGCCGTCGAGCCAGCCGCGGGCGACGAAGCAGAGGTCGAGGGCGGCCGAGCCCAGGCGGCGGACGCCCTGGGTGCGCCGCACGAACGCGCCGAAGTTGTCGAGGTTGAGCTCGCTCGTGGTGCGGCGGTCGTAGGGGAAGCCGGTGACGAGCAGCGCCCCGTCGAGCGTCGCGGTGGCCGAGACGCGGATCGCGTCGCCGTTGAGCGTGGCGCCGCCGCCGCGCGAAGCGGCGAACTCCCACCCGAGCGCCGGCGCGTGCACCAGCCCGCAGCGCGGCTCGCCGGCGACGTAGAGCGCGATCGACACCGAGAAGATGGGCAGGCCGTGCGCGAAGTTCGTGGTCCCGTCGAGCGGGTCGACGTACCACACGCGCTCCGCCCCCGCGCTCCCCTGGGCCCCGCCCTCCTCGCCGACGATGCGGGCCTGCGGGTCGGCGGCCCGCAGCCGCCGCACGATCAGCGCCTCGACGCGGCGGTCGTACTCGGTGACGAGGTCGACGGGGCCCTTGAGCTCGATCGGCTGCGCGCGGCCGTGCCCCTCGCGCAGGATCGCGGCGGCCTCGCCCGCGAGCGCGCGGCAGAGCGCGAGATCGTCCGAGTGGTGCGACATGAGGGATCCGATGCTACTAAGGGCTCGACGGGTGAACAAGAGAGCGCGTGGAATCGAGCGCCAGCTCGCGCGGGGAGCGCGCGGTGGGGGAGTCTGGCCGGCTGCGCCGGCCACCCCCCCGGCTCGACGCCCCCCGCTCGCTTGCGAGCGGGTTTCTGTGGGGCCCGTCGAGGGGGGGCGGGCAGAGCCCCCCTAGTTGTCGAGCACGAGGCGCATGCACTTGGCGCCGGCGCAGGCGGCGAGCGAGAACTCGGACGAGGCCCACACCGACTGCTCGACGAGGTTGCGGTCGAAGGGCTGGAAACCGCACTTCTGGGCGAAGAACTCGCTCGCCGTGGCCGTGAGCAGGTAGACGCGCTTGGCGCCGCGCGCGCGGGCGCGCTGGACCGCCGCGTCGGCGAGCATCCAGCCGAGCCCCTGGCCGCGCCGGTCGGGCAGGACCGCCAGCGAGCGCAGCAGCGCCGCCTCGTCGTACAGCTCGACGCCGACGGTGCCGATGACACCCTCACCCTCGGGGTCGCGGATGACGAGGAAGTCCCGCACGTGCTCGGCCACGCCCTCGTGGGGCAGCCCGACCCGATCGAGCAGGTGGCGGAGGTGCGGCAGATCGCTGAAGGTGGCCGGCTCCACCGCGTCGCCGAGACGGCGCAGCAGCTTCTCGTGCAGCCCGCCGAAGCCGCCCGACGACATCACGACGACGACCTCGCCGGGGTGCATCGCGGTCAGGTGCTCGACGATCTCGTCGACCGTCGGGTAGACGTGGGCGGGCGTGCCGCGCTGCTTGAGGTCGCGGCACAGGCGCTCGACGTCGAGGCGCTCGGCCAGCGGCACCTTCTCGGGCGCGTGCAGCGGCGCGAGCAGGACCTCGTCGGCGTCGGCGAAGGCCTCGGCGTACTCGTTCTGGAAGACGGCGCGCCGGCTGGTCGCCGACCGCGGCTCGAAGACCGCCACCAGGCGACCGCCGCCGAAGCGCGCGCGGAGGCCCTGGAGCGTGACGCGCACGGCGCTCGGGTGGTGGGCGAAGTCGTCGATGACGGTGATGCCCTGGGCGACGCCGCGGACCTCCTGGCGGCGCTTGACGCCGGAGAAGCGGCGCAGGCCGCGGGCGATCTCGGCCGGCTCGAGGCCGACGCCGTGCATGGCGGCGATGACGCCGAGCGCGTTCTCGAGGTTGTGCCGGCCGATCATGCCGGTCTCGAAGAGGCAGAGGCCCTCGCCGTGCGCCCGCACCTCGAAGACCTGGCGGCCCTGGTGGGCGCCGTTGGTGATGAGGTCGGCGGTGTAGTCGGCGTCGTGCTCGGGGCTGATGCCGTAGGTGATGACGCGGCAGCGCGCCGCCTGCGCCACGTCGAGCGCGTGCGGCGAGCTCTTGGCGACGACGAGCAGCCCGTCCTCGGGGATGAGGGCGACGAACGCGCGGAAGGCCCGCTTGACGTCCTCGAGGTCCTTGAAGATGTCGACGTGGTCGAGCTCGACCGAGGTCAGGATGACGGTCCGCGGCCGGTAGTGGAGGAACTTGGAGCCCTTGTCGAAGAACGCGGTGTCGTACTCGTCGCCCTCCACGACGAAGGCGTCGCCCTTGCCCAGGCGCCAGCCGCGGCCGAAGTCGAGCGGGACGCCGCCGAGCAGGAACGAGGGATCGCGGCCGGCGTCGTGAAGGACGAACGAGGCGAGCGCGGCGGTCGTGGTCTTGCCGTGCGTGCCGGCGACGACGAGCGAGTGGCGATCCTTGAGGAAGACGTCCGCGAGCAGCGCCGGGAACGACGTCAGCTCGAGGCCGCGCTGCTGAGCGGCGAGGACCTCGGGGTGGTCCTTGCGGCACACGTTGCCGACGACGACAACGCCGTCGCTCGCGGGGCTCCCGACTGGCCGCTCCGGCAGCCACTCGAGGTTCTCGGGCCGGAAGCCCGTGTAGACCTGGATGCCCTGCTCCGCGAGCTGCGTGCTCATCGGCGGGTAGACGTTCTCGTCCGAGCCGCGGACCTCGTGGCCGGCCGCCTTCAGGAGGCCGGCGAGTGACCCCATGCCGGTGCCGCAGATGCCGATCAGGTGGATTCGCACGGAGACGCGCCCTCGTCCGGAGTCTGGGTCTCCTCAGTAGCAGCGGCCGCCGGTGAAGTCAACGCGGGCCGACGGGCCGCACGGATTGACCCGGGCGCGAGCGGTAAGGTAGGCTGCGGGCATGGCCGACGGGCAGCGCAAGACCCACTTTCGCGGCAAGGATCGCCGGGGGCGGCGGATCCCGGTGACCTACCGGGTGCTCGGCGACGGCGAGACCGGGCCGGCGCTGCCGGCGCTGACGCGCAACATCGGCGTCGGCGGCGCCTTCATCGAGACGCCCGACCCGGCCCCGCCGGGCAGCGCCCTGCGCGTGACGCTCACGCTCGAGACCGGGCAGGCCGTCGAGGTGGCCGCCGAGGTGCGCTGGATCGCCGACGGCGACTTCGACGACGTGCACGGGATGGGCGTGCGGTTCTCGGGTCTCGGCCCGCAGGAGCTGCGCGCCCTGAACGACTACTTCGCGACGCTACCCCAGGCGGCGGACCTCGACGAGCTCGTGTAGGCGCGGCCTCGCGCGCTAGTCCCGCAGCCCGCTGCGGCGCTTGAGCACCTCGTCGAGGCTCATCGTGACGCCGAGCGAGGCGACCCATATGCGCGACTGGAACACGCCGTTGAGCGACTCCGTCTGGGTGGGCGCCGGGAAGAGCGCGTAGATCGGCGTCACCTGGCTGTTCGTGACCGTCCGCGTCGGCATGTACACGTAGGCGAAGCCGGCGTTGATGGTGAAGCCGCGGAGCTTGTAGCCGGCGCCCACGGCGGCGCCGATGCGGGCGAACGCGTCGAAGTCGAGCCGTGACCACTGCTCCGGCGCGGCCGCGCTCTCGTAGTACGCGCCGGCGCGCAGGGCCAGGCGCGCCGCGCCGAGACGCAGGTTGTAGGCGCCGCCGAGCCGCAGGCTGAAGGCGTCCTGATAGTTGTGGGGCACGGAGGCGTCGATCGTGGCGAGGTTGGTGTTGAAGTTCGACGTGAAGGTCTTGATCCGGCCCCAGCCCTCGTACACGGCGTCGAGCTCGACGTCGCCGCGCTCGTCGTCGCGCGGGCCGAAGAAGTAGCGGGCGCCGAAGCGCAGCACGAGCGGCAGGTTGGTCTTGAGGGTGGCGCCGGGGCCGGGCTTGTTGTTGACCGTGATCTCGGCGGGGAACGCCGGCACCACGCTGGTCGCGCCGTCGCCCTCGGCGTTGAACTCGAGGGGCAAGCGCGCCGAGAGGCCCACCTCGACGTGCTCGACCGGGCGCGCGAGCGCGGCGAGCATGCCGGTCGGCGCGAACCTGTCCCAGAGGTTGAGCCCGGCCTTCACCGCGCACGCGGAGGCCTCGGGCGCGGGACAAGTGCGCGCGTTGATGAAGGCCATGGCGTCCACGTGCTCCTGGAGGTGGAGCACCGCCGGCTGGAAGGCGCCGCCCACGTACAGCCACGGCAGCGGGCGCCAGGCGACCGCGAAGGTCGGGAACGCCACGATGACGTTCTCGTCGAGCAGGTCGAACCGCTGCGGCCCGGGCGCCGCGGCGCCGCCGACCCGCACGGTCTCCGGGAAGTTGCGGATGCCGATGGAGGGCGGACCGTAGACGCCCACGGCGAAGGTGAGGCTGCGCAGCCCGAAGTCGGTCGCGACCGCGACGACGGGCAACGGCATCGGGGCGTTGTCGTTCCGCACCCGGGGGAAGGGCTGCCCGTGCCACGGCTGCCCCGGGTCGTTGTAGGTCCCGGCGCGCGCGAACGAGTAACTCAGACCCGCCAGGTTGAGATCGCCGACGAGGTGCGTGCCCCGGAGCTTCGCGAGCCCGGCGACGTTGTAGACGATCGCGAGCGGGCTGTCCGCCTTGGCGGTGAAGGCGCCGCCGCGGCCGATCCCCTCGACGCCGTTGTCAGGGAACTCGAACCCCGCCGCCTGCGCCGCCGCCGGCAGCGCCACGCACACGAGGGTCAGCAGCCGTCCGACTCGCATCCGTGCCATCGCTTGCCCTCCCCTCTGAAGCCCCGGTCGCGGGGCGGCCGCGGGCCCCCCGCAGGTGAACGAGCAACACCGAGATCGCGGCCGGCGTGACGCCGGGGACGCGGGCGGCCTGGCCGAGCGAGCACGGCCGCACGGCGGCGAGGCGCTCGCGGCACTCGGTCGACAGGCCGCGGACGACGCCGTAGTCGAGCGAGGTCGCGAGGGGCAGCTCGTCGAGACGCGCGCAGCGCTCCGCCTCGTCGCGCTGCCGCTCGAGGTACCCGGCGTACTTGAGATCGGTCTCGACGCGCTCCGCGACCTCGGGCGCCACGGCGTCCGCGCCCGGGTCGAGGCGGCGCAGCAGCGCGTAGGAGCACTCCGGCCGCCGCAGCAGGTCGGCCGCGCGCGCGCCGCTGCGCAGCGGCGGCAGCCCGGCCGCGGCGAGGGCGTCGTTGACGGCCGCCGTCGGCGCGACGATGGTGCTCGCGACGCGGGCGCGCTCGGCGGCGACCGCGTCCCGGCGGCGGGCGAAGGCCTGCCAGGTCGCGTCGTCGCACAGGCCGAGGCCGCGGGCGACGCCGAGGAGCCGCTCGTCGGCGTTGTCCTCGCGCAGGAGCAGGCGGTACTCGGCGCGCGCGGTGAGCATGCGGTAGGGCTCGGTGACGCCGCGGGTGGTGAGATCGTCGACGAGCACGCCGAGGTACGCCTGGTCGCGGCGCAGCACGAGCGGCGCGTCGCCCCGGCCGCGCAGGACCGCGTTGAGCCCCGCGAGCAGGCCCTGCCCGGCCGCCTCCTCGTAGCCCGAGGTGCCGTTGATCTGCCCGGCGAGGTAGAGGCCGGCGAGGCGCTTCGTCTCGAGCCACGGGTAGAGCTCGGTCGGCGGCACCACGTCGTACTCGATGGCGTAGCCGGGCCGCGTGAGCTCGGCCCGCTCGAGGCCGGGGATGGAGCGCACGAGCGCGACCTGCACGTCGTAGGGGAGGCTCGTCGAGATGCCGTTCGGGTACACCTCGGTCGTGTCGAGGCCCTCGGGCTCGAGGAAGACCTGGTGGCGCTCGCGGTCGGCGAAGCGGACGACCTTGTCCTCGATCGACGGGCAGTAGCGCGGGCCGCGCCCGGCGATGCGGCCGGTGTAGAGCGGCGAGCGGTCGAGGGCGGCGCGGATGAGGTCGTGCGTCCGCGGGGTGGTGTAGGTGACGTGGCACGGGCGCTGCGGCAGCGGCGGCGGGCCCGCGGTGCGCAGGGAGAAGCGCGGCGGCGGATCGTCGCCGGGCTGGGACGTGAGCGCGGCCCAGTCGATGGTGCGGCCGTCGAGCCGGCAGGGCGTGCCGGTCTTGAAGCGCAGGAGCGGAAAGCCGAGCGCCGCGAGGGCGGCAGAGAGGTGGGCGGAGGGCCGCTCGCCGGCGCGCCCGCCCTCGGTGCGCGCGTCGCCGACGTGCATGACGCCGCGCAGGAACGTGCCGGTCGTGACGACGACGGCGCGGCCGCGGTAGGTGACGCCGAGCTCGGTCACGACGCCGACGACGCGGTCGCCGTCGACGGCGAGGGCCTGGACCTCGGCCTGGCGCACGCTGAGGCCCGGCTGGCCGGTGACGGCGGCGGTGAGGCGCGTCCGGTAGCGCCGCCGGTCGCACTGCGCGCGGGTGGCCCGCACCGCCGGGCCCTTGGCGACGTTCAGGCGCCGGAACTGGATGCCGCACTCGTCGGTGGCGCGGCCCTGCTCGCCGCCGAGCGCGTCGATCTCGCGGGTGAGGTGCCCCTTCGCGATGCCGCCGACCGCGGGGTTGCACGACATCTGCCCGATGGTGTCGAGGTTGCCCGTGAGCATGAGCGTGCGGGCGCCGAGGCGCGCCGCGACGAGCGCCGCCTCGCAACCGGCGTGCCCGCCGCCGATGACGACGACGTCGTAGTGCTCCGGGTGCTCGAACATGCGGGTGGAGCTTCAACGATGCGATGCGGCGCCGAGCGTGTCAATCACGCGCCGCGGCATGGGACGGCGGAGGCCGCGCACGAGCACGAGCACGGCCGTACGTGCCGGGTACCGCGGGGTCGAGTATAGTCCGCGCGTGCGCGCTCTCCTCGCGTCCCTGCTCGCCATCGTCGCCGGCTGCGGCGGCGCCGCGGCGCCGCCCCCGGCGCGCCCCGCGCCCGCGTCCGCGCCGGCGCGCGCCCCGGCGACGCCCCGCCCGGCGGGCGCGCCCGCGAGCGCGCCCGCGCCCCTCGCCTGCCGGCCCGACGGGCACGGCGCGGCGTACACGGTCGCCTGGCCGGCGGACGTGCGCGCGGCGCTCGACGCCGCCCTCGAGCGCGGCGGCGTGGTGGTCGCCTACGACTGCGCGACGCTGCGGCTGCTGCCCGGCTGCCGCGCCCCGGGGGGCTACGGGTTCATGCCGACCGTACCGGCCCAGCGCCCGCTCGCGCTCGCCGCCGCCGCCGAGGTGCGGGCGAACGTGCCGGCCGCGAGCGCCGGGACGGGGGCGCCCGCGGCGCCGCCCGCGAAGGTCGAGGTCACGCTGACGGTCGCCGGCTTCCGCGACCTCACCGGGCCGCCAGCGGCCGGCGCGCTCACGGGCGCCTGCGCGGGCGCGACCCACGTCGTGCGGCGCGCGGTCATCGGCCTCGTCGGCGACCGCGAGGCGGCCGGGGCCTGCGACGGCGGCCCGGCGAACGCCGCGCGCCCGCCGGCCGGCTGCGACCAGGTGCTGCGCGTGACCCTCGCGCCCCTCGGCGGCGCCGCCGCGCCCGAGGCCCTCGGCCTCGCCGCCGAGAGCTGCCCCGCGGGCCTGGCCGATCAGGACGACGTGTGCCGGGTCGAGCGCGCCGGCGTGCCCCACGCCTGCACGCGCCACGACCCCGCGGACTGTGCCCGCCAGTGCGAGCTCGGCCACGGCGGGAGCTGCAACACGCTCGGCTTCATCCTGCGCACCGGCACCGGCGTGCGCGCCGACGCGGCCCGCGCCACCGCCCTCTTCGCCCGCGCCTGCGAGCTGGGCTCCGCCGACGGCTGCGCGAGCCACGGCCTGGCGCTGCGCGGCGGCCACGGCGGCCCGCCCGCCCCCGCGCGGGCCGCCGCGGTCCTCGCCCGCGCCTGCGCGCTCGGCCACGCCGGCGCCTGCGCCCACGCCGCGCTCCTCTTCGAGCGCGGCGCCGGCGTCGCGCGTGATCTCGGCCGCGCCGCGACGTTCCATGGCCGCGCCTGCACCGCCGGCCACGCCCTGGGCTGCCGCGGCCTCGCCGGCGCCTACCTGCACGGCGACGGCGTCGGCCGCGATCCGGGCCGGGCCCGCGCCCTGCTCGAGCGCACCTGTGAGCTCGGCGAGCGCACCGGCTGCCTCTTCCTCGGCGTCATGCTCCGCGAGGGCCAGGGCGGCCCGGCCGAGCGCGCCCGCGCGCAGGCGCTCTTCCGCGCCGCCTGCCAGGACGGCCTCGCCGAGGCCTGCGTCGAGGAGCGCCGTTGACACGGCTCCGGCCGGTGCGCGACACTTCGCGCCGATGAGCGACCCGAAGGAGCGGTCCCCCTCCGGCGCCCCGATCCTGCGGCACGCGGGCCGCGTACAGCCGATCGGCGCCGCGCCCGCGCCGACGAGCCTCGAGCTGATCGAGGCGCACATCGCGACCCACCTCGGCCCCACCGAGAGCGTGCTGCACGAGCTGGTCTCCGACCTCGTCCACGTGGACGTGCACGTCGTCGCGCCCGCCCCCGCGCGCGACTACTGGACCCTCGTGACGTCGGGGATGAGCGACCGGCCCATGCAGGTGCCCGAGGGCGCCGGTGAGCTGCGCTACGCGGAGCTCATGCTGTCGCTGCCGCCCGAATGGCAGCTCAGCCCGACAGCGTTCGAGGACGAGCAGTGGTACTGGCCGATCCGGTGGCTGAAGCTGCTCGCCCGGCTGCCGCACGAGTACGACACCTGGCTCGGCTGGGGCCACACGGTGCCGAACGGCGAGCCGCCCGAGCCCTTCGCCCCGAGCACCGGGCAGTGCTGCATGCTCGTCGAGCTCCCGATGCTCTGCCCCGACGCCTTCCGGGAGCTGCGGGTGGACGCCGAGAAGACGATCCGCTTCTACAGCCTCGTGCCGATCTATCGCGAGGAGATGGATCTCAAGCTGGCCGAGGGCTGCGAGGCGCTCGAGACCCGCTTCGACCGCTTCGGCGTGACCGAGCTGCTGGACCCCCAGCGCCCGAACACCGGCCGCGCCGCCCCGCGCCTGCGGCCGCTGGCGTAGAGAATTCTCCCCGGCTTCCTGTTGATTCTCCGGCGCTTCTCCGCCGCGCGAAATCGCACCTTGACGTCGGACCGCCAGCGCGAGGATGATCCGGCTGGCACCTCCGCCCCCCCCCGCGGCGGCGCCCACCCCATGACACGTGGGCGCCTCCCGGCGAGGCGCAAAGGGACGCATGGAGCAGATCCTCACCGCGAGCAACTCCGAAGTCCTGCGGCTCCTCGGCTCGCGTGCCTGCACGCGGCTGGAGCTCGGCCGCTGCGTCGCCGGCACGGGTCACGAGGCGCTCGCGGCCGCGCGGCGGCTCCGGCCGCGGCTCGTCATCCTCGACGTCGACATGCCCGAGCTGGACGGCTTCGAGGTGTGCCGCGCCATCAAGAGCGACCCGGACCTCAAGCACTGCCGCGTGATGCTCGTCGCGAGCGGGATCCTCACGCGCGACAAGCTCGATAAGTTCGCCGAGGTCGGGTGCGACGACGTGGTGGTCCTGCCCGCGGTCGGCACCGAGTTCTTCTCGCACGTCGCCGACCTGCTCGGCGTGCCGCGCCGGCGCCACCGCCGCGTCAACGTCGAGCTGATGGCGCGCCTCGACTCCGGCACCCGGGTCTGGGAGGGCCAGGTCGACAACCTCTCGCTCACGGGCGCCAAGGTGCTCCTCAACGAGCCGCTCGGCGAGGCCGAGACGGTCCGGGTCCGCCTGACGCAGGAGCAGGACGGCCGCGGCCTCGTCATCGAGGCCCGGGTCGTGCGGCGGCTCGAGGGCGGGCGCGCGATCGGCCTGCAGTTCACGACCCTCACGCCCGAGGCGCGGCGCGCGCTCGAGGCGCTCGTGCTGTGGGACGTCGTCGAGGAGGACGGCGTGCCCCGGGTGTACCTCGAGGGCGACTTCGTCGAGAGCACCGATTTCGAGCGCCTGGGCCACCAGCTCGCGCAGCGGGTCGAGTTCGACGCCGCCGGCGTCCGCTACATCAACTCCCAGGGCTCCCGGCTGTGGACGGCGTTCCTCCGCGAGCTCGACGAGGGCGTCGCCTACACCTTCTCGCGCTGCTCGGTCGCGTTCGCCACCCAGGCGTCGATGGTCGTCGGCTTCCTCGGCCGCGGCCGGGTCGTGTCGTTCATGGCCCCGTACCGCTGCGAGGCCTGCGACCGCGACGAGGTGCGCCTGCTCCAGACCGCGGCGCTCACCGCCGAGGGCCACGGCCCGGTGGTGCCGCGCTTCCGCTGCCACGAGTGCTCCGGCCCGCTCGTGCTCGACGAGCTCCCCGAGCGCTACTTCGCGTTCCTGCAGGACTGACGCCGGCTCACGGGCCGCGCCGCAGCGCCGCCGGCACGCGGCGGTGCTCGACCCGCGCGCACAGCGCGTCGAGCGCGGCCCCGGCGATGCGCAGGCGGGCGCCGGTGATCGGCGTCATGACCTGAGCCGCGAGGAGCACCCGCCCGCCCGCGACCAGCGCGATGCGGCCGCCGGACTGCGCCAGGCGGGTGGTCGCCGCGGTGAAGCGACCGCGGCCCCCGGGGGTGAGCTCGAGGGTGGCGTCGGCGTCCTCGAGCACCGCGGCCACGACGTCGTCGCGCGCGATGATGGGGGTGGCGTCGAGGTAGAGCGGCGCGCCGCCGAAGGTCATCCGCTGGCCGGGCGGCGCCGTCGCGGCGGCGTGGGCGGCGAGGTCCGGCCGGAGGTCCGCCGTCTCGCAGCGGGGCCGCTCGTACGAATCGACGAGCGCGCGGTGGGCCTTGCGGCACGAGGCCTGGGCCGGGTCGAGGTCCAGGCACCGCGCGTAGGGCCGCAGCGCCTCGAGCGGCGCGGCGCCGCTCATCCACAGCGTGTGCCCGAGCTGGCCGTGCGCGCGCGGCTCGCGCGGGAAGGCCAGCGCGAGCGCGCGGGCGCGGGCGACCGCCTCGACGCGCAGCGCCGCGGCGTCGAGGCCCAGGTCCTCCGCGCTGGCGGCGGCGACGCCGATGGTGCTCGCGACCCGGAGCTGGGTGTCGAAATGGTCGGGGTAGAGGCGGCCCAGGTCGCGGGTGACCGCGAGCAGCTCGCGGAACGCGGAGGTCGGCGGCGCCCCGCCTTGCACCGCCCGCAGCGCGCGGACGAGGCGGTCGACGAGGGCGCGCTCGGCCGGGGGCCCCGCGGCGCGCGCGGCCTCGAGCTTCGCGAGCAGGGCCGCGGGGTCGGGCGCGGGGCTGAAGATGAGGCCGAGGGGCCCGCTGAGGTCGGGCGCGCGCACCGGAGCGGAGGCGGGCGTGGCGGCGGGCGCCGGCGCCCGCACGGTCGGGCCGCACCCGAGCGTGGCGAGGAGGAGGAACACCGCGGCGAGTCGCATTGCTCCGAGGGTAGCACGCCGGGTGCGGGCGGGCGCGCCGCTGACCGCCGTTGCGACCGCCCGGCCCGGCGTGCGACAGTGGCGCCATGAGCGACGGCGCCGATATCCGCGACGACATCCGGGAAGCCGGGGCCCGGCTGCGCGGCCTCGCCGCGCGGTCCGCCCGGCGCAAGCAGGAGGCCGAGACGGAGCTGGCGACCCTCGAGCCGAAGCTCCGCCAGGTGCGCGGGGAGGCCGACGCGGTGCGCGCGGCCGGCGCGACCGCGCTGGCGGCGCAGTACGACGCGGTCGTGCGCGAGCTGCAGACCCTGGTCGACGCCCGGCGCGGCGAGCTCGCGCTCGCCGATCAGGCGCTGCGTGACGCCCGCGCGGAGCTGCGCGAGCTCGAGCGGGCCGAGGGCGCCGCGCTGCGTCTCCGGGTACAGGAGGCGGCCGCGGCGGAGCCCTTCGCGCGCGCGCCCGAGGAGATCGCGCTCGCGAACGCCCGCGCCGGGCTCGCCGACGTCGAGGCCGAGCTCAAGCTGGAGGAAGAGCTCGCGCCCCCGCGGCCGGCCGCCGCGCCCCCGCCGGCGCACCCGGCGGAGCCGGCGCCGGACGAGCTCGCCGCGGTCAAGGGGGAGCTCGCGCCGGACGGCATCCCCCCGGCGCCGGCCCGGTCGAAGCGGACGATGTGACGAGCTCGCGGCGGCCGACTGGCTCGTGGCCCAGTTGACGCGCCGGCGCCGGGGCGCATAGACTTCCCGGGTGGCGGAGCACGTGCGTACGGTGTGCTTGCGCGACTGCCCGGACGCGTGCGGGCTGGTCGTGGAGGTCGAGGGGGCGGTCGTCACCGCCGTGCGGGGCGACCCCGACCACCCGGTGACGCGCGGCTTCGTCTGCCGCCGCACCAAGCGCGACTACCCGGCGCTGCTCACGCGGCCCGACCGGATCGTACGGCCGCGGCTGCGCACGCCGGCGGGGTGGCAGGACATCGGCTGGGACGAGGCGGTCGACCTCTGCGCCGACCGCATGCAGGCGGTCATCAAGGAGTACGGGCCCGCGGCGGTGCTCTTCGCGCAGAACGGCGGCAGCCTGGGGCTGTCGAGCGAGGTGTGCCGCTACCTCTTCGACGAGATCGGCGCCACCGGGGTCGCCGGCGGCGTCTGCATGGACGCCGGCGAGTGGGCCCAGGAGGCCGACTTCGGCGCGCAGCGCGTGTCGGACTGGGACGACCTCGCGCACGCGGCCGCCATCGTGCTCTGGGGCCGCAACGTCCACACCGCGAGCCCGCACCTCCTGCCGCACGTGCGCGCGGCCCGCGCCCGCGGCGCCGCGGTCGTGCTCATCGACCCGCTGCCGACCGCGGCGCGCGCGCTCGCCACCCGCGTCGTGCAGCCGCGCCCCGGCCGCGACGCGATCCTCGCGCTCGCCGTCGCCCGCATCCTCTTCGAGGAGGAGCGGGTCCCGGCGGCGGCCGCCGCGGCCTGCGACGGCCTGCCGGGCTTCCGCGCGCTGGCGCTCCGCCGCACCGTCGACGAGGCGGCCGCGGCCTGCGACGTGCCCGCGGCCGCCATCCGCGACCTCGCCCGCGTGTACGGGCAGACCGCCCCGGTCGCCACCTGGATCGGCGGCGGCCTGCAGCGCTGGGTGGACGGCGCCGAGACCGTCCGCGTCATCGACGCGCTCTGCGCCGTCGCCGGCCACGTGGGCGTGCCCGGCGGGGGCGCGTACTTCGAGACGCCGCGCCGCCGCGGCCTCGCGATCACGCCGCCGCGCGGCGGGCGCACGATCCGCGCCGCCTTCCTCGGCCACGACATCCTCTACGCGAAGGAGCCGCGCATCCGCTTCGGCTGGATCCAGCGCGCCAACCCGATCGCGACCTACCCCGACTCCGTGCTCGTCGAGCGGGCGCTGCGCTCGCTGCGCTTCCTCGTCGTCGTCGACGCGTTCCTCACCGACACCGCGGCGGCGGCGCACCTGATCCTGCCGCCGGCGCTCATGCTGGAGCACGACGACCTCGTCGCGAGCTACGGCCACCACCGCCTCGGCCTCGCGCGCCGCGTGGTCGCGCCGCCCGCCGAGGCCCGCACCGACCTCGAGATCGCCCAGGCGCTCGCGCGCCGCCTCGGGCTGCAGCGCGCCGTCGCCGGCAGCGTCGACGTCTGGATCGACCGGCTGGTCGGGCCGCTCGGCCTGAGCCGGCAGGCGCTCGCCGCCGGCACCGTCGCGCGCCCCGGCGAGGCGCCGGTCGCGTTCGCCGGGCGCCGCTTCGAGACGGCGAGCGGGCGGGTGAACCTCATCACCGACTTCGCGCCGCACCTCGACGGCGGCGAGGACGCCGCGGGCTACCCGCTGCACCTCCTCACCGTCGCCCCGGTCGCCTACCAGGCGTCGCAGGTGCCGCCCGAGGACCAGGCCGGCCTCCCCGAGGTGGTCGCCCACCCCCACGCCCCGGGCGCGGTCGGCCGCGAGACCGGCGCCGAGGTGGGCGTGCGCACCCGCATCGGGGTGCTGCGCGCCCGCCTGCGCCTCGACCCCGCCATGCGCCGCGACACGCTCCTGATGGTGCGCGGCGGCTGGGTGCGCCACGGCCGCGGCGTCAACGCCATCGTCGCCTCGCGCCAGAGCACGAACGGCGGCCAGGCGGCCTACTTCGACGAGCGCGCCCGCCTCGAGTAGGCGCGATTACTCGGCCGGCGGCGCCTCGGGCTCGGGCGCGGGCGCGCCGCCCTCGGCCGGCTTGGTGCGGCCCTCGCAGCGGCTGCGGGGCGCGCGGGTCGGCTCGAACTTGTAGACCTTGAGCGCCACCGTCACCGCCAGGTCGCGCAGCTTGCCGCCCTCCCACTCGTCGGCGGTCCAGCGCACGTTGCGGAAGCGCGTCGAGGAGCACGAGTCGATGAGCCCCTTGCGCGAGGCCGTCTCCTTCACCCAGTCGCCCAGGCCCGACTTGGTGCAGGCGCCCTCGGCGGTGCCGCAGTCGACGAGGAAGACCTCGTACCAGGCCTTCGTCGTGCCGCCGTACTCGCTCACCCGCAGGATCGCCGGGAAGCCCGCGTTGCTCGTGTGCTCCGCGATCTTGTACGTGAGGTCGTGGTCGCCGGGGGCGAGGTCGAAGTAGACGCAGGTCTCGTCGCCGCGCTCGCCGGGCTTGTAGAACGTGCCCACGCCCGCGACGTTGATCCACACCGGGTGCACCGTCACCGGGATCCGCACCTCGTAGCGCTTGGTGCCCGGCTTGGGCGGCTGCTGCTCCTCCTGATCGCCGCCGACGAGTGGCCGGCACGCGCAGGCCGCACCGTGGCAGCGATGGCCGGCGGCGCTGAGGTCGCTCCGCGGCGGGTACTGCGGGACGCCGCCCGCCGACGTCGCCGGGCCGCAGCCTCCCCCGCAGAGGGACGCGGCCAGAGCCGCGGCAACCAGAGTCACGCACGTGCGCACCATGCCGCGAGCATAGCCCCGCCCCTAGGGCGTGCCAAGCAGGTCGCGCCCGAGCGCCCGGCGCAGGAACGCCGCCATGCGGTCGTGGTGGCTCGCCTTCCAGTAGACCCGGCCGCAGGCGGGGCAGCGCCCGAGGCTCGGCTGGGTGCGCGCGACGAAGGGCCACACGTCGGGGCCCAGCTCCGCGGGCGCGTGGAAGGTCAGCTCGGCGTTGTCGCGCGAGCAGCGGGTGAGCGGCCGCGCCCGGCCCAGGCCGACGGCGGCGTCCACCTGCCGGAGCTGGTCCTCGATGCGGTCGTGCTCGATGAAGAGGTAGGGCCGCCCGGCGAGGGCCAGCCGGGCGCGCAGCTGGGTGTCCCGGGTCAGCACCACCCGCCCGGCGCCGGCCGCGGCGAAGAGCTCGTCCGCGGTGGCGGGCGCCGGCGCGACGTCCTCGCCGAGCAGCCGCAGCCAGCGACCGAGCCGCTCGACCATCCTGTCGACTGTGAATATAAAGCAGGCCACGTTCCTGCCCCATGTACCGTCTAACTGGTGTGCAGAGGTGCCGTTTGACACTCCCCAGCGCCGCCGATAGACTTTCGGACCGCTCATGAATCGTCGCGCCATCCACGCTCTATTGTATGGCCTCCTCGCCGTCGCCGCGCTCGCCGCGGGCTGCGGCGACGACGCCAAGGGCAAGCCGGTCAGCTACCAGCTCACGGCCAAGCAGAACTACGAGAAGGGCCTCCAGGAGCTCAAGGACGAGAATTTCGTCGAGGCGATCAAGTACTTCACGTTCGTGAAGACGCGCTTCCCCTTCTCGCGCTACGCCCCCCTGGGCGAGCTGCGGGTGGCCGACACGCAGCAGGCGCGCGGCCGCTTCATCGAGGCCATCGACGCGTACCGCCAGTTCACCCGCTTCCACCCGACCCACGACATGGTCGAGAACGGGTACGCCGCCTACAAGATCTGCGAGTGCTACTACAAGCAGGTGCCGGACGAGTGGTTCCTCTCGCCGCCCGCCATCGAGAAGGACCAGACCGCCACCCGCGAGGCGCTCAAGGAGTTCGATCAGTTCCTGGTCAAGTACCCGGGCTCCAAGTACACGAAGGACGCCCGCAAGCAGCGCCAGGAGTGCCTGCGCAAGCTCATCGACTCGGAGCTGTACGTCGCGCGCTTCTACCTCGGACGCAACAAGCCCAAGGCGACGGCCCTGCGGCTGCGCGGCGTCCTCGAGAGCTACCCCGGCGCCGGCAACGAGCCCGACATCCTGCTGCTCCTCGGGCAGACCTACCTGCACATGGAGCAGATCGAGAAGGCCCGCGAGACCTTCACCCGTCTGACCGCCGAGCACCCGCGCGACTTCAACGCGCAGCGGGCCAGGCTGTACCTCGACTACATCGACCGGCGCTACGGCAAGCAGCAGACCGGGCAGGCCGCCGGGCCGCGGGGCGGCTGACGCCCGGGGCCCGGGGCGCCCCCGGGGGGTGGGACCATGGCTCTCGACGAACGCCAGAAGCAGCTCCTCACGCTCGGGCGCGAGGCCTACGCCAACCGGGAGTTCGACAAGGCCGAGGGCCACCTCACCCAGTTCTTGCGCGAGAACCGCGGCTTCGCCGACGTCTGCAACATGCTCGGCGTGATCCACCACGAGCAAGGCCGCTACGCGCCGGCCCAGCAGATGTTCGAGGAGGCGCTCCGGCTCAACCCCGGCTACACCGAGGCCGCGCTCAACCTCGCGGTGACCTACAACGAGCTCGGCAAGTACCAGGAGGCGCGCGAGATCTACAGCCGGGCCATGGCGAAGTCCAAGGCCGAGCCGCGCAGCCTCGATCCGTTCGCGCGCGGCAAGCTCGCCAACATGCACGCCGACCTCGGCTCCGCCTACTACGACGTCGGCTTCTACGCCGAGGCCGTGACGGAGTACCGCAAGGCGCTCGAGCTGTGCCCGACCTTCGTCGACATCCGCACGCGGCTCGCGAACACGCTGCGCGACCAGGGCAAGCTCGAGGAGGCGGTGGTCGAGTTCGAGATGGTGCGCGAGACCAATCCGAGCTACCTGCCCGCGCGCATCCACCTGGGGGTGACGTTCTACTCGCTCGGCCGGCTCGAGGAGGCGGTCGCCGAGTGGAACGAGGTGCTCAAGCTCGACCCGCAGAGCAAGAGCGCCAGGGTGTACCTGCAGCTCGTGGCGTCGAAGAAGCCGTAAGCGGCCGATCCCCAACGTTGAGGTTGACGTTGACGTCCTCGTCGACCTTGACGGCGACGTGGACCTGAACGTGGGCGAGCACCGTTGACGCGCGCGGCGTCAACGGTGGCGACCCCGTTCACGTCCACGTCGCCGTCAAAGTCCACGTCAACGACCACGTCGACGTTCACGTCCACGTGATATGCTCCGCGCATCGAGGAGTCGCTGGTGCGCTCTACCCCTGCTCTGGTCCTGATCCTGCTGAGCGCCGCCGCGGCGCCGGCCCGCGCGGCCGATCTCTGCCCGGTGGCCACCGTCAACGTCGTCGAGACCGCGCCCCCCGGCAAGCCGCACAAGCTGCAGCTCGCCGCGCTCGAGCTGGCGCTGCTCGACGCGAAGGGCGCCCAGGTGGCGGCGACGAAGACGACGCCGAAGCACTGGATGGGCCCGGCGCCGGCCCAGGACTCGTTCGTCGAGCACCGCTGGCCGCTGCCCTGTCTCAAGCCCGACGGCTACGCCCTCGAGGCGCGGTTCAAGCTGAAGGGCGACAAGGCCCTGCGCACCGAGCGCCTGCTGCTCCCGCTCGGCAAGGGCGAGACCGACCTGCGCGTCTACCTGAGCTTCACCGCCCGCGCGGCCCGCGACGGCAAGCCGGCGCTCGCGCTCTTCACCGCGGCGCGGCTGCTGCCGGCGCTCGGCACCCGCCTGCGCTCGCAGTGGACGCCGCACCCCCGCGGCGAGGCCCGCTACGCGCTCGAGAACCGCACGGCGGAGCCGCTCTACGGCGTCGGCGTGCGCGGCCACTTCCTCGGCACCGTCGAGCGGCAGGACCCGCGGACGGGCACCTGGCAGGAGTTCCCGCGGGGCAGCGTCGTGCCGCCGGCCGAGCCGGGGCAGCCGGTGCCGCCGCACGGGGCCGGCACCGCCCGCGAGCACGACGTGGGCCCGCAGCCGGCGCCGTACACGCCGGGGCGGTACCGCTTCACGGTCGAGTACCAGCACGTCCCGGTCGGCGGGGCGCCGCGCGACGCAGCGGGCGGAACGGCGAAGCGGGTCTACGACCGCTACCGCGCGGCGGTGGAGTTCGAGATTCGGTAGGCGGTGGTGGCTACTGGCAGCAGGTGACGCCGACGCCGCCGCCGCAGGAGAGCTCGGTGATGGTGCCGTTGGCGCAGCTGCCGGGGTAGACCGCGACGCACGCGCCGCCGGCCTGCTCGCAGGGGGTGACGCTGCCGGTGACGCAGCACTCGACGCCGTCGGCGCCCCCGCACGCGAGGCTCACGACGGTGCCGCCCGTGCAGGCGCCCGGCACGAGGGCGACGCAGGCGCCGCCGCCGAGCTCGCAGGCGGTCTGCGCCTGCGGCTGGCAGCACTGGACGCCCACGCCGCCGCCGCACGCGAGGTCGACGATGGCGCCGCCTTGGCAGGTCCCGGGGTAGACGGCGACGCACGCGCCGCCGCCCGCGACGCAGTCGGTGGCCGGCTGGGGCAGGCAGCACTGGACGCCCACGCCGCCGCCGCACGCGAGGTCGACGACCGCGCCCGTGGCGCAGCTGCCGGGGTAGACGCCGACGCAGGCGCCGCCCGCCGCGACGCACGCCGTGGTGATCGGCGGCAGGCAGCACTGGACGCCGACGCCCGACCCGCACGTCAGCTCGGTGGCGACGGTGCCGGTGGCGCAGCTCCCGGGGACGACCGCGACGCACGCCCCGCCCGCGGTCACGCAGGTGTTGGTGGCGTCGGGGATGCAGCACATGGTGCCGACGCCGCCGCCGCAGGCGAGGTCGGCGACGGTGCCGTTGGTGCAGCTCCCGGGGGCGACGGCGACGCACGCCCCGCCCGCCGGGGTGCACGCGTCGGTCCCGGTCTTGCTGTCGCTGCACGCGGCGGTGAAGGCGGCGGTGAGGATCACGACGGCGAACAGGCTCGATCGCATGGTTTCTCCTTGAGCGATGGAGCGCCCACCATCGGCCAGGCGGAGGCCGGAGTCAACTCCGGACCGTTCAGTGGCAGGCCCCCGGGAAGACGCGCCACTCGCTCGAGCCGATGGCCGGCGCGGTCGCGCACCCGTCGGTGACGACGAGAGCGCCCGGGCCCGGGCCCGTGAGCCCGGTGAGCACGTGGAGCACATCCGGCGCGCTGCTGCACGAGGCCTGGTCGGCCGCGAGCGCGAACTGCCCGCTGAACGCGGCCGGCAGCGCCCAGTCGGTGCCCGCGGCGCCGAAGCCGCTCCCGGTGTTGTGGAACACGCGCCAGCGCGCCGTCCCGATCGTCGCGTCCACGGCGCAGCCGCTGGTCACGACCAGGTCCGGCGCGCCGTCGCCGTCGAGGTCGGTGAGCAGGTGCAGCACGTCGGGCGCGCTGCTGCACGACGCCTGATCGGCGATGAGCCCGAACTGGCCGACGTGCTCGGCCGGCAGGGCCCAGTCAACACCGGCGGCGGCGAAGCCGCTGCCGGTGTTGTGGAACACGCGCCACCGCGTGGTGCCGATGGTCGCGTCCACGGCGCAGCCGCTGGTCACCACGAGGTCCGGCGCGCCGTCGCCGTCGAGGTCGGTGAGCACGTGCAGCACGTCCGGCGCGCTGCTGCACGAGGCCTGATCCGCGGTGAGCCCGAACTGGCCGCTGTGCTCGCCCGGCAGCGCCCAGTCCGCACCCGTCGCGGCGAAGCCGCTCCCGGTGTTGTGGAAGACGCGCCAGTGGGTCGTCCCGATGGTCGCGTCCACGGCGCAGCCGCTCGTCACCACGAGGTCCGGCCGGCCGTCGCCGTCGAGATCGCTGAGCGCGTGCAGCACGTCGGGCGCGCTGCTGCACGAGGCCTGGTCGGCGACGCGCCCGAACTGGCCGCTGTGCTCGGCCGGCAGCGCCCAGTCGGTGCCGGCGGCGGCGAAGCCGCTGCCGGTGTTGTGGAAGACGCGCCAGCGGGTGGTGCCGATCGTCGCGTCCACGGCGCAGCCGCCCGTCACGACGAGATCGGGCCGCCCGTCGCCGTCGAGGTCGGTGAGCACGTGCAGCACGTCGGGCGCGCTGCTGCACGAGGCCTGGTCGGCGGTGAGCCCGAACTGGCCGCTGAACTCCGCCGGCAGCGCCCAGTCGACGCCGGCGGCGAAGCCGCTGCCGGTGTTGTGGAACACGCGCCAGCGCGTGGTGCCGATGCTCGCGTCCACGGCGCAGCCGCTCGTCACCACGAGGTCCGGCCGGCCGTCGCCGTCGAGGTCGGTGAGCACGTGTAGCACGTCGGGCGCGCTGCTGCACGAGGCTTGGTCGGCGGTGAGCCCGAACTGGTCGGCGAACTCGGACGGGAGCGGCCAGGACGCGCCCGGGCCGAAGCCGCAGCCGGGGGCGGCGCCGGCGTCGCCCGCGGCGGCGTCAGTCGCGGCCGCGGCGTCGCCCGCGGCCGCGTCGGTCGCGGCCGCGTCGCCCGCGGCGGCATCGGTCGCGGCGGCGTCGCCCGCGGCGGCATCGGTCGCGGCGGCGTCGGTCACGGCGCCATCACCGGCGGCGGCATCGCCCGTGGCGGCCGCGTCCCCGCCGCCGTCGCCCGCGGCGCCGTCCAGGCCGGGGCTGGGGCCGTCCTCGCGCGCGTCGGTCGCGGCGGCGCCGTCGCCGACGTCCGCGGCGGCGTCGTCGGCCGGGCCGCCGTCGAGCCGCCGGTCGGCGCCGCCCGCATCGACGGCGCCCGCGCCGCCGGCGCCAACCCCGCAGCCGGCGGCTCCGCACCCGGCCGCCACGATGACGAAGAGCATGATGCGAGTCGTCCCACGCATGCGCCGATGATGCGGCGGCGCCGCGCGGGGTGTCAATTGCGCGCGGGCACGCGGCTGACCGACCGTGCGTGGCGCGCGCGGGCCGGCGGTGAAGCAGCCCGGTCCCCGCCCGCAGCTCCACGCGCGGCTGCGACCAGCCGAGTGCGCGGCATATGGCCGCCGCCCTTGCCGGCCCGGAACATG
>DASXVK010000579.1:0-24349 GCA_036504295.1 Polyangia bacterium | reverse complement strand
CTCGTGCCCGTGCCCCTGCCCGTGCCCGTGCCCGATCCGGTTCCCCTCCCCTCGCCATCTAAGCTAATTGCAGGGTTGGCGTGGTGGGGTGGCCGATGTCGCTCGTCCTGACCGCAGTCGGAATCGTGCTCCTCGTCGAGGTGATCCTCTCCCACGAGCTGCTGCGCCGGGCGCTCGGGACCGCGCCGCGGCCGCCCGCGCTCGCGGCGTACCCGAGCGTGAGCGTCATCCGGCCGATCCGCGGGCTCGACCCCGGCCTCGAGGAGAACCTGGCGACGGCGTTCAACCAGGACTACCCGGGCCGGGTCGAGACCATCTTCGTCCTCGACGACGAGCACGAGCCGGCGCTGCCGGCCGTCCGCGCCGCCATCGCCGCGCACCCCCAGGCGCGCGCCCACGTCGTGCTCTGCGGGCCGCCGCCGGCGGACCGCACCGGCAAGCTCAACGCGATGATCCTCGGGCTGCGCCTCAGCCGGGGCGAGCTGGTCGCCTTCGTCGACTCCGACATCCGGCCCGACCCGACCACGCTGCGCACCGTCGTCGAGACGCTGCTCGGGGCGCCGGGCGCCGGCGCCGCGTTCACGGAGGTGTACGTGCCCGGGCCGACGCGCACCGTCGGCGACGCCGGGTACGCGCTGCTGCTGAACGGCATGTACGACCCGGCCGCCGCGGCCGCGGCGCGCCGGCGCGGCGGCGACCTGCCCTTCATCATGGGGCAGTTCATGGTGCTCACCCGGGCGGCCCTGCGCGCCATCGGCGGCCTCGAGAGCGCGGCCGGCGAGCTGGTCGACGACATGGCCCTCGGCCTGCGTCTCGCCGCGGCGGGCTACCGCAACATGATCGCCGCCCACCCGGTGCCGGTGATCCAGGAGCGCCTGCCGCTGCGCGAGTTCCTCGCCATCTACAACCGCTGGCTCACCTTCGGCCGCACCGGCCTGCCCGGGCTCAGCTTCAAGTCCATCAACTGGCTGCACGGCCTCGTCTTCTGGCTCGGCGCGCTCGGCGCGGTCGTGGCCGCGGCCGCCGGCTGGCCGCTCGCGACCGCGCTCTGCGCCGCCGCGCCGGTCGCGGTCACCGCCAGCATCACGCGCCTGCATCACCTGATGGGCGGCCGCCTGAGCGCCCGCCACCTGTGGGCGGCGGCGGGCCTGCTCCTCGTGGCGCCGGTCGTGCTCGCGCGCGTGCTGGTGCAGCGCGAGGTGACCTGGCGCGGGCGCAGCTACCGGCTGGACGGGCGGGCGCGGCTGGCCGCTACTCCCGCGGCACCAGCCGCACGCTCGTCAGCGCCCGCGTGACCGGCACCACCACCGCGTCGCCGTCGACGCGCAGCGGCGCGAGGTCGCGTTCGCGCGCGTCGCACAGGGACGCGCTCGCCGGGGCGGCGGCGCACTCGAGGCGCACCTCGCAGGGGCCCGGCGCGATGCTCTCGAGGCGCACGATGACGCCGGCGCCGCGGTGGGCGGCCTTGACCGCGCTCACGTGCACGTCGGGCGCGGCGCAGCGCGCGATGCCGGCGAGCGCGGCGGCGCCCTGGAGCCCGAGCGCGTCGTCGAGCGCGGCGCGGGCGAGCCGCGGCAGGCCGGCGGCGCGATAGTCGCCGGCGGGGGTCGCGACCACGGCGTAGTCGAGCCCGTGGGCGTCGTGATCGGCGCCCGAGGCGGGGTGGCAGACGAGCGGCAGGCAGCCGAACGCGCGCTCGTGCGGCGCGTTGCGCAGGGCCAGCCACTCGAGCACGCCGCGGTCGCGCAGGGCGATGGCGGCCGGGCCGCCGAGCACGACGCCGACGCCGGGACGGGCGGCCCCGCCCTCGAGGTGGGCCCAGGAGCGCGCCGGCCAGAAGGTGGGGTCGTAGTGCTTGCGCGCCGGGCGCCGCACCACCCCGCCGGCGACGTCCATGACGAGCGCGCGGGCGCCGAGCACCGTGGGGAAGCGGCAGGTGATCGAGCGGCGCCGCGCGGCCGCGCCGTCGAGCCGCAGCCGCAGCACCGGCGAGTCGCCGCGCACCGTGAGGACGCGCGTCACGCGGCGGCCCTCGAGCTCGGACTCGACGCGCACCTCGAGCGCGCCGGCGCGCGGGGCGACGTGCAGCTCGGCGCGGCTCTCGCTCGCCCGCGCGACCGGGGCGAAGGTGCCGCCGCGGAACTCGTGCCCGAGCCGCCACAGGCCGCCGCTGTCGCGGTAGGACCAGAGGTCGTTCGCGGGCCCGGCCAGCAGCTCGCGCCCGGCGGCGTCGCGCCAGCTCACGATGCAGCCGCCGTCGGCCGCCGCGAGCACGAGCCGCAGGTGCGCGGACTCGATCGCGAGCCGGCCGCCGGCGAGGCGCCAGGCCGGGCGCGGCCCCGTGGGCGCGGGCGGCGCGGCCGCGCCGAGGTGCCCGAGGGCGCCGTCGACGAGCCCCTCGGCCGCGACGAGCCAGGGCCGCTGCTCGCGCTCGTAGGTGCGCGTGGGCGAGGTGCCGGTGATGAAGTCGTGGTGGTTGCTGAGCGCGATGAGGTCCCAGCCGCCGGCGCGCGCGGAGACGCTGTCCGGCGGCGGCGCGCCGACCGCGAGGGCGTCGGCGACGATCAGCTTGCGCGCGGTGCGCTGGCAGCGCGCCTTCATCTCCGGCCGGCTCGCGTAGAAGCCCATCCAGTAGGGGTTCGGGTCGAGCTCGAGGGTGGGGAGCTCGCCGCGGTGGCAGTCGACGAGGTCGAGGTAGTCGCCGAGCCCGGCGCTCACCGCGTACACGCCGGTCTGGGGGTAGCAGCGCTCGTTGTAGCGCGCGAGGAGCTCGCCGAGGCCGCGGATGGGGCCGACGAAGTCGCAGCCGATCGGGCAGAAGAGGTACGGCGTGCGCGCGAGCGGGCCGAGCGCCGCGGTGAACGCGGCGATGCGGCCGGCGAGGTGGCCGGTCGTGCGCCACGGCAGGCCGACGTTGAGGCCCATCCAGCGGATGACGCCCTTGTGGGCGAGCATGTCGCCCTGGAAGTAGGTGAAGGCGTTCCAGTGGCACAGCACCTCGGCGCCGTCGGGCCCGCGCCAGACGAAGTCGAGGGTCTTGAGGTCCTGCTCGAGGAGCGCGGCGCTCGAGCCCGCGAGGGGGAAGGCGCTCTTGCGGCGGTAGTCGGCGCCGACGAAGTACATGCCGTCGATGCGCGTGACGGCGCACTGGGTGAAGCCGAGCGCGCCGAGGAGCGACGGCAGCGCGGGCGAGTGGCCGAAGTCGTCGGGCAGGTAGGCGACGCGCGGCTCGACGCTCATGCCGTGCTCGCGCAGCCACTCCTGGCCGATGAGGTAGTCGCGCAGGATCGCCTCGGGGTCGGGCAGCAGCGTGTCGGGCGTCGTGAGCCCGGTGCCCGTGAGCTGCAGGCGGCCGGCGTTGACGAGGCCCTGCAGCGCCTCCCGCCGCGCCGGCTCGCGCTCCCAGTACAGCCGCAGGAAGAAGAGGCTCTCGACGGCGTAGATGCGCCTGGGCTCGCGGGCGAGCTCGTCGAGCACCGCGTCCAGGATGGGGCGGATGCGCAGGCGGTAGTAGCCGTCGGAGGTCAGCAGCCAGTTGGGGTCCCAGTGGCTGGTCTCGCCGAAGATGAGGACGCGGGCGGCGTCCGCGGGGATGCCCAGACGGGCGCGCAGCTCAAGCTCAGTGCTCACGGGTGCTCACGGGTGCTCAAAGGATGTCACCCCCGAGCTGGCGCGCACGCAAAATCGAATGAAGGTCAGGAACTTACACATACAGTCTTCAACCGGGGGGCTCTGCCCGCCCCCCCTCGACGGGCAAAGCCCGTCGAGCCTCCCCCTCACCGCGCGCGTCCCGCGCGAGTTGGCGCTTCACGCGTGAACGGATACGACAAGCACTCGCCCGATTGTCCTCGCTGTGGTAGAAACCACGCGGAGGCTCCCAACCGTGGACGACACCATCCGCGCCCGCTTCGAGGCGCTGGCGAAGAAGATCATCGATGTGACGGCGAGCGTATCGGCTCGGCTCGAGGACGAGGTGCACGAGATGGCCGAGCTGGTCAAAGTGCACCAGGCCGTCACCGACGTCGCCGCCGAGTACAAGGAGCTCCTCGCCCAGGTCCCCGAGGCCGAGCGCGCGCTGTTCGAGCGCTCCCACGGCCGCCGGGTGCTCGACCTCAAGCGCCTCGACGCGCAGCTCCCGCACCAGATCGGCGGGCAGGCGGCGAAGCGGGCCGTCGACGCCACCGCGCACGGCGCGCCCTTCCTCTTCCGCCGCGATCCGCCGACGCACATCGAGGTGGACCGCACCTTCACGCGCGGCGAGCCCGAGTTCACCATCGGCGCCGACGTGGACGCGTGGTGCGGGCCGTGCGCCGGCGCCACCGCGCACGCCATCCTCGCGATGGTCGGCGGCAAGCCCAAGCAGGTGATGTGCCGCATCTGCAACGCGCGGCACAACTTCCGCACCGAGCCGCTGCGCAAGGCCGCGCCCGCCGCGCCGTCCAAGCCGGCCAAGATGACGACCGAGCAGGTCGAGTCCAACCGGCGCGAGCAGGAGCGCTTCGCGCTCATCAACGAGCTCGCGAAGGCCGAGAACCCGCGGCCCTTCGTGCCGCGCGAGCGCTACCGGGCCGGCGAGATCATCCAGCACCCCGAGTACGGCCGCGGCAAGATCGACGCCGTGGTGCGCGGCGCGATCGTCGTCAAGTTCCGCGACGGGGTGCGGTCGCTGTCCACGTTCTGATTCGATCAGCCGCGCGCCTTTGCGCGGGCTGCCGGCCTGAGACACGATACGGGGCATGGGGCCGCCCGCCCCCGCGAGACGCGTGCATCCATCGACGATCATCCGCCGGGCCGTCGTGCTCACGGCCGGGCTCGCCGCGTGCGTGGCCTGCGAGCGGCCGCGCGCCGCGGGCCAGGAGCCGCGCGGCGTCGCGGCCTGCCCGGCGCGCGCCCCGGCGCCGCCGCGGCTGCCCGGCGTGCGGCCGGAGCACGAGACCCTCGACTACTGGCTCGCGCGCGTGCCGGAGCCGGACGCGGTCGTGCTCGCGCCCGCCGCGGTCCGGGACCTCAACGCCGCCCTGCGCAGCCAGGCCGACGTGGGGCCGCCGCCGGCGCTGCTGCGGCCGCTCGAGCGCGAGGAGCTGCTGCGGCGGGTGAACGCCCGGCTCGCGGCCATGCGCCGGCACGTGGCGGCCGGCGAGCTCGTCGCCGCGGACGGCCGGCGCCTCGACGCGGCGGCGGAGGCCGCGCTCGGCCCGGTGGCGGCGCTGCCGGCGGGCGGCGCCGAGCTGCACGTCGCGCTCGAGGCGGTGCCGATCCGCAACACGCCGCTGCCGCGCGGCCTCTTCAAGGTGCCCGTCGACCCCGCCTTCGACCGCAACCTCGAGACGACGCTGCGGCCACAGGAGCCGGTCGAGGTGCTCGCCCGCTTCCCGGATGGCCACCTGCTGGCCCGCACCCGCTACGTGCTCGGGTGGATCGCGCCCGGCGCGCGGCTCTCGCCGCCGGTGCCGGCGGGGCTGCGCGCGGCGCTCGCCGGCGGGCCGCTCGTGCGGCTGCGCGAGCCGCTCACGGCCCACGCGCCCGACGGCGCGAGCGCGGCGCTGCCCGACGGCACGCTCGTCGCCCCCGGCGCCGAGGCCGGCCGCGTGCACTTCGCCACCGCCGCGGGGTGGCATCTCTCGACCCCGATCGACTCGGCGCGCCTCGTGCCCACCACGCGGCCGCTCACGCGCCGCGCCGTGCTCGCGGAGGCCTTCCGCAGCCTCGGCCACCCGTACCAGTGGGGCGACCGCGACTGCTCCAGCTTCCTGCTCGACCTCTTCGCCGGCTTCGGCCTCGAGCTGCCGCGCAACTCGAGCGACCAGGCCCGCGCCGGCTCCTTCACGATCACCGTCGACGCGGCCGTCGGCGAGCGCGAGCGCCAGGGCCTCATCGACGCGGCCGCCCGCGCCGGCGTGGTCCTGCTGCACTTCCCCGGCCACATCATGCTCTACCTCGGCCGCACCGCCGAGGGCGTGCCGATGGTGCTGCACCGCTTCGCCGAGTACCTCGAGCCGTGCGGCGGCCGCGGCGAGACGCTGATCTCGCCCAACCGCGTGGCCGTGACCACGCTCGACCTCGGGCGCGGCACCTCGCGCCGCGCCTTCGTCGAGCGGCTCACCCGCATCGTCGTCCTCGGCGAGCGCCGCCCCGCGGGCCTCGCCGGCGTGGCCCTGCCCCGGCCCGCGGCCCCGGTCGCCGCGCCGGCGAAGTGCCAGGACAGCCGCGCGGTGTCGCTGTGGGTCTCGCCCGAGCGCCCGAACGCGCAGCAGCCGCTGCGGGTGATCGCGGCGAGCGCGACGGACCTCGAGCCGGTCGGCATCACCCTCATCGACCCGGCCGGCCGCGCCGTGCGCCCGGAGCTGCACCGCCTGGGGGGACCGCCCTTCGGCTACTGGGCCGCGGTCCCCGCCCCGGTCTCGGGCCGCTGGACCGTCGTCGTCGGGGACGGCGCGCGGGTCGAGGCCTGCCGCCGCATCAAGGTGGGCCCGGTCGCGCCGCGCGCCTACCCGCGCGACGGGCCGGTGTGGCCGCTGCGGCGCGCCTGGCGCGCGGACACCCAGCTCCTGTACGCGCTCTTCGTCGAGCAGCTCTTCGACTATCCGCTCGACGACGACCGCACCTGGACCGGGCTGCAGGCGCTCATCGACGACCCGGAGAAGAACCTGCTGCACGGCCACCTCTTCCCGGGCGAGGACGCGGCGCTCGGCCTGCGCCCCGACTGCGCGGACCTGCCCTACTATCTCCGGGCCTACTTCGCCTGGAAGCTCGGGCTGCCGTACGCGGTGCGCCAGTGCGACCGCGGCGCCTCCGGCCGGCCGCCCACGTGCCTCGCCCCCGAGCTCACGAACCTCAAGCTGCGCGACGAGCCCGTCGACGACGTGAAGGCCTTCACGGCCTTCACCACGCGCGCGGTGCGCAGCGCGGTGCACTCCGGCAACGGCCGCACCAGCCCGCGCGACGAGGAGACCGACTACTACCCGGTGCCGCTCGCGCGCGACGCGCTGCGGCCCGGCGTCGTCTTCGCCGATCCGTACGGCCACGTGCTCATCGTCGCGAAGTGGGTGCCGCAGGCCCCCGGCCGGCCCGGCGTGCTCGTCGGCGCCGACGCCCAGCCCGACGGCACCGTCGGCCGCCGCCGCTTCTGGCGCGGCACGTTCCTCTTCCGCCCGGAGACCGACGAGGCGGGCGCGGGCTTCAAGGACTTCCGGCCGCTGCGCTACCGGCGCGCCGACGAGGCGCTCGAGCCGGTCAGGAACGACGAGCTCAAGCGCACCCGCGAGTTCCTCCGCTTCTCCGACGAGCAGAACCGCGGGTCCGTCGACGATTTCTACGACCGCATGGAGGCGCTCGCGAGCCCGCGGCCCCTAGACCCCGAGGTGCGCCTCCTGGGCCTCGTCGAGGCGCTCGCCGAGTCGGCGCAGCGCCGCGTGACCTCGGTCGCGAACGGCGAGAAGTACGCCGCGACGCACCCGGCGGCGGTCACGATGCCGTCGGGCTACGCCATCTTCGAGACCCAGGGCCCGTGGGAGGACTTCGCCACGCCCTCGCGCGACATGCGCCTGCTCATCGCCATCGACACGGTGGCGGGCTTCCCGGCCGAGGTGCGCCGCCGCCCGGCGCGCTTCGGCCTCGCCGCGGGCCCCGCGCTCGACGAGACCGTCGCGCGGCTCGAGGCCCGGCTCAAGGCCGAGCTCGGCCGCCGCACCTTCGTCTACACCCGCAGCGACGGCGCCCCGCAGACGCTGAGCCTCGCGGACCTCGTCGGCCGCGCCGCCGCGCTCGAGGTGGCCTACAACCCCAACGACTGCGTCGAGCACCGCTGGGCCGCGCCGGACGGCACCCCCGAGCGCGCGGCGTGCAAGCGCCAGGCGCCGCCGGAGCAGCGCGCGCGGATGGAGCAGTACCGGGGGTGGTTCCACGCGCGCAGGCGGCCGGTGCGGTAGGGGCGGGGGACGGCGTTTGCTCGCTACGGCTCGTAGACCTCCCGCCGATGTCCGATCTTGACCACGAGAACGGCGTCGGGGGGCTCGATGGTGTAGATGACGCGCCAGTCTCCCACCCGCAGACGCCGCGCGCCCCTGAGGCTGTACCGGAGCGGCTTGCCGAACTCTATCGGGTGCGAGGTGAGCTTGTCTTCAATAGCAGCGCGAATCCGGTTCCTGACGGTCTTGGAGAGCCTGGGAATGTCTTCCCGGACCACGCTCTCCAGGTACTCGACGCGGTAGCTCAAGCCCAGGCTTTCTCGTGGGAGACTCGCCTCTGCGCCTTGCCCAACCGCGCATCGGCGACACGGGAGAAGTGGGCGTCCTCCTGGTACTCCAGGGCCTCCTCGATCAAGCTGAGCCCCACGCCGGCCACGGACTCGTCCCGCTGGTCCGACAGCCGCCTGAGGGCCTCGTAGACGCGATCGTCGACCGTGATGTTGATGCGCCGCTTCGTCGTGGGCATGGGGGACGGCCTCCGACAAGAGTGTAACACCGGTGTGCCACCTCGGCAACTTGAGATGGAGGGTGGCGCGATGCTGCGGCTGCGACGACACGCCGGGCGCCGGCGCTGAGGCCCGAGCGGAAAGCTCCGTCAGGCCGTGCCGAAGGGCATACTGCGTCAGCTCGGCCGTCGTGCGCACGCCGGTCCCTCTGGCCCATGATGCCATTGACGGCTCACCGCGGTGACGTACAGCTTCACATACGGGAGAGCCGCGATGACGACCAAGCTGACGCTTCGAGTGGACCAGCACAACGTCGCGTTTGGCAAGCGCTGGGGATGAGCACATGAAGAAGTCGGGCGCGAGCCAGGACCAGTCGGCCTCGGAGCTCATCGCGAAGAGAATCGCCGAGCTCGGGGACTGGCGCGGGGAGACCCTCGGCAGGATGCGCACGCTCATCAAGGAAGCGGACCCGGACGTCGTCGAGGAGTGGAAGTGGATGGGCACGCCGGTCTGGTCGCACGGCGGCATCATCTGCACGGGCGAATCCTACAAGAGTGTCGTGAAGCTCACCTTCGCCAAGGGCGCGTCGCTGCAGGATCCGGCCCGTCTCTTCAACTCGAGTCTCGACGGCAACGTCCGCCGCGCGATCGACCTCCACGAAGGCGAAGTAGTCGACGAGTCCGCCTTCAAGGCGCTCGTGCGCCAGGCGATCGCCCTCAACGGTGCTGCCAAGTCGAAACCGTCGAAGAAGGGGAAGTCCTAGGGGACGCCGCGATGGCGGCGCGGCTGGTGGCGCAGGCCGCCGGCTACTTCGCGACCAGCCGGTCGAACCCCGCCTTCAGCCCGGCGTGGACCGCGGCGACGTCGGCGGGCTTCCAGGTCTTCGCGTCCTCGCGGATGAACGAGGTCTTGTCGACGCGGTTGTCGAAGCGGCCGACGGGGAGGTGGTAGGTGCGGCCGTGGGCGGCGATGGCCGCGGTGCCCGGCTGGTCGCTGTGCGCCTCGAGCCAGTCCATGTCGTCGCAGCCGTAGTCGCCGAGCATGACCGCGATCGGCACGCCGTGGTGCAGGATCGAGCCGTCGGCGCCGGGGCGCGCGCGCTCCTCGTTCTTGCGCCGCGACTCCTCGGGCGTGACCCAGACGTACAGGATCGACGCGTGCTCGAGGATCGCCGGGCTGAGCTGCCCGACGGAGTAGCGGTAGCCGAACGGCGGCTCGAGCGGCATGGCCGAGCCCTGGGCGCCGCCGCGGGCGAACTCGAGGACGAGCGTCTTGCCCGCGAGCGTGTCGGGGTAGTTCTCGTGCTTCTCGCGGAGCTGCAGCGCGGCGTCGGCCTCGAGGGCCGCGGCGAGGCGGCCGCGCACGCCGGCGTCGAGCCCGGCGAGGCGCGCCGGCAGGCCGACCTTGGCCGCGGCGGCGTCGAGCCGCTCGAAGAGCAGGCCCGCGGCCGTCGCCGGCGTCCGCACGCGGCGGGCGACGAGGTCGTCGTAGTCCTCGTTGACCAGGTGGATGAGCGTGCCCCAGTCCCAGCCGTTCTGGAACGGGTGCGCCGGCGACTTGAAGAAGAGCCGCGGCTGCCCGAGCGCGGCGAGCTCGTCGTCGATGCGCCGCATGAGGTGCACGTACGGGTAGTCGTCGAGCTGCACGGTCGCGCCCATGTGGAAGTCGCGCCGGCACTCGTCCGGGGAGAGGCGCGCGAGATAGGTGCGGACCTCCGACTTGCCCGAGGCGGGCAGGGCCAGAAGCAGGACGGTCTCAAGAATGTCGGCCATGGGGAGCTCCTCGCGTGGGTCGGGCGACAATACCCCGCCCGGCGCGACGCAGGCAAGCGCGGAGCGGCCGGGGTGGATTCGTACCGCCGGACGAGACCATCGCGGGGCGGGAGCATTCCAATCCAGCAAGGAGGAGCACCATGGGGCGTGGAGCGGGGCGCGTGGTGGGGTGCGTGCGGGTGCTGGCCGCCGTGCCCCTGGGCTTGCTGGCCCTGGGCTGCGGGGGCGGCGAGGCGCCGGCGACGGGGGCGCGGGTCGTGGCGGTGACCCTCACGGGGGGTGCCATCGCGGTGAGCCCGGCGACGGTCGCCGCCGGGGCGCTCGAGTTCCAGGTGGCGAACGCCGACGGCGCCCCGCACGACCTGGTCGTCCTGCGCACGTACTTCCCGGCCGCGGAGCTGCCGACGGACGAGGCGGGCGAGGTCGACGAGTCCGAGCTCGAGGTCGTCGACGAGATCGAGTGGGTGGCCGCGGGCGCGGCGGGGACCCTGCGGCTGCGGCTGGAGCCGGGACATTATGCGCTGATCTGCAACCTGCCGGGGAGCTACGGCAACCGGATGTACGCCGACTTCGAGGTCACACCCTGAAGCACCGGCGCTGAACCGGATTCCCGCAGCTCTGCATCTTAATCATCGCCAGAATTGTCGCTATCGGGGGCCCTCTTGCCCCTGATCGGGCCGTCCAGGCCTCAGGCGGGGCGTCGTGTGCCGAAAGCATGCGCGCGGCAAGGTGGTCGCCACATCTACTCTCAAAGACGAGCATGCGCCGGGGCCAAACCCGGCCGCGAGGAGGTCAGGTATGCGCCGTGTGGTGAGTGGGCTGGGGGTGGTCACGATCGGGCTGCTGCTGCCGTTGCTGGCGCACGCCGGGATGGCGCGGATCACCCGCGCCGGCACGGCCGACGTCAGCTTCACGGCGGTCGGGCCGGCGGGGCTGAAGATCGTCGGCCGCAGCGGGGAGCTGCGCCTGAACGACGGCGGGGACCGGCTGATCGTGAGCGTCCCGCTCAAGACCGTCGCCACCGGGATCACGCTGCGCGACGAGCACATGCGCAACAAGTACCTCCACGTCGACCGGTACCCCGACGCCGTGCTCGAGGTCGCGCGGGCGGCCGTGAAGCTGCCGGCGGCGGGCGGCGAGGTGTCCGGCGAGGCCTCCGGCACGATGCGGCTGCACGGCCGCGACAAGCTGGTGAGCTTCCGCTACACCGCGCGCAGCGACGGCAAGGTGGTGCGAGTGACCGCCACCACCCGCATCGACATGCGGGACCACGGCATCGAACAGCCCCGCTACCTGGGGCTCACGGTGAAGCCCGAGGTCGAGGTGCACGCGGTCTTCGCCATCGCCGTCGTGGAGGCGTAGGATGCGCATGCGTCCGGCCCAGGCCGCCGGCGGGCTGCTCATCCTGCTCGCGCTCTGGCTCAGCGGCTGTTACATGGGGACGGGCGCCGCGGCCGCGCAGGACGGCGGCGGCGGGGGCCCCGGCACCGATGGCGCGCCCGTGGTGGGGCCGGCGACCGGCCTGCCCTGCGACGTCGCCCAGGCGATGCAGCCGTGCCTCGGCTGCCACGTCCCGGGCGGCAGCGGCCCCATGGCCCTCGTCACGTACGAGGACCTCACGCGGGCGACGCCGAGCAACGCGGCGAAGAGCGCCGCCGAGCAGTCGGTCGCGCGCATGCAGGACCCGCAGGCGCCGATGCCGCCGCCGCCGGCCGCGCCGGCGCCCGCGGCGGCCATCGCCGCGGTCCAGGCCTGGATCCAGGCCGGCTACCCGCGCGGGAGCTGCGACAACGGCGACGCGGGCGTGCCCGACCCGGCCTTCACCGCGGCGCCGACCTGCACGAGCGGGGCCTACACCGGCTTCGGCGAGGACATCGGCGCGCTGATGCACCCGGGGCGCGCGTGCAACGCCTGCCACGGCTCGGGCGGGGGGCCCATCTTCTCCATCGCGGGCACGCTCTACCCGACCGGGCACGAGTACAACGACTGCAACGGCGCCGGGCAGGCCGGCGCGCAGGTGGTGATCACGGGCGCGGACGGCCGCGTGCTCACCCTGACGCCGAACACCAACGGGACGTTCACGAGCTACGGCGTGATCGCCCTGCCCTACCACGCGAAGGTGGTCGCCGGCGGCCGCGAGCGCGCGATGAGCGCGGCGCAGCAGAGCGGCGATTGCAACTCGTGCCACACGCAGGCCGGCGCCAGCGGCGCGCCAGGACGGATCGTCGTGCCATGAGTCGTGCCCGCCTCGCCCTGCTCGCCGTGCTCGCCGCGGCCGCGGCGCCCGCGCCCGCTGCGGCGTACCCGTGGATGATCTCGCACGAGTACACCGGCTGCGCGGCCTGCCACGCCGACCCGTCGGGCGGGGGGCTGCTCACGCGCTACGGCCGGGCCCAGGCGGAGCTGCTCCTGCGCACGCGCTACGGCACCGTGCCCGAGGGCGCGGAGCCGGGGCGGGTGGCCGGGTTCGTCTTCGGCGCGTTCGAGCCGCCCGAGAGCATCCTGCTCGGCGGCGACGTCCGGCTGATGGTGATGCGGGTGCAGCCGAGCGCCGGGCCGGCGACGAACCAGACCATCCTCATGCAGTCGGACCTCTCGGGCCAGGTCAGCTACAAGCGCCTGCGCCTCGCCGGCAGCGCGGGGTACGCGGGCAACGGCGCGCTCGCGGCGACGGTCGTGGGCACGACGGACCGCTTCATCTCCCGCACCTACTGGCTCGGCGTCGACCTCGGCGAGGAGAACCAGTGGGTGGTGCGCGCCGGGCGCCTGAACGTGCCCTACGGGCTGCGCATCATCGAGCACACGGCCTTCGTGCGCACGGCCACGCGCACCGATATCGACGCCACCCAGGAGCACGGCCTGGCGCTGGCGTACACCGGGACCAAGCTGCGCGGCGAGGCCATGGCCATCCTCGGCAACTACCAGGTCTCGCCCGACCAGTACCGCCAGCGCGGCTACAGCGCCTACCTCGAGTGGGCCGCCCGCGAGCGGCTCTCCGTCGGTGCGAGCAGCCTCATCACGCACGACGAGAAGGACGCGCAGCTCCGCACGCCGCTGTGGCGCCAGGCCCACGGGGTCTTCGGGCGCTACGCGCCGGTGCGGCGCCTCGTGCTCCTCGCCGAGGCCGACATGCTGCTCTGGTCGCAGCCCCCGGGCACGAACACGTTCGGCGCGGCGGCGCTGCTGCAGGCGGACTACGAGCTGATCCGCGGGCTGCACGTGATGGCGACGGGGGAGCTGCTCGACAACGCCCCCGGCCAGGGCGGCGCGTCGGCCGGCGCGTGGGGCTCGCTCGTGTGGTTCTTCGCCCCGCACGCCGACGTGCGCGCCGACGTGGTCTACCAGAGCCTGGCGCTGGGCGGCGGCCGCGCCGGCGCGACCACGGTCCTCGGCCAGGTCCACCTCTTCCTGTGAGGCCGCCATGACGCGCGCGCTCGTCGCCCTCGTCCTCGTCGCCGCCGCCGCCGGCCCGGCCGCGGCGACGCCGAACCTCCCCGCCGCCCTGACCGCCCACCTGCAGGCGCCGGTGGAGCCGCACTGCCGGGTCTGTCACGAGGGCGGCGTCACCGGCCGGGGCACCGTGACCACGCCCTTCGGCCTCGCCATGATGGCCCGCGGGCTCGTCGCCTACGACGAGGGCTCGCTCACGACCGCCCTCGACCGCATGGCCACCGACGCGGTCGACAGCAACCACAACGGCGTCACCGACATCGACGAGCTCAAGGCCGGCACCGACCCCAACGCCGGCGCCGCGCCCGCGGACGTGCCGGTCTACGGCTGCGCCGTCAGCTCGCGCGCGCCGGCCGGCGGCCTCGTGCTCGTGCTCGTGCTCGTGCTCGCGCTCGCGCGGCGGGGCTGGAACCGCGGCCCCGTCCCTGATAGCGTTGACGACCGGCAAGACGGGAGGGTGACATGCGGGCATCGATCTGGATGGTGAGCGTCGTGGCGCTGGGGTTCGGGGCCTTCACTCCGCGGCTGGTTCGCGCCGCGCCGACGTCGCCCGTGGGCAACTGGACCACCATCGACGACAAGACCAAGCAGCCCAAGTCGATCGTCACGATCTACGAGCGTGGCGGCAAGCTCTACGGCAAGATCATCAAGCTGCTCGCGCCTGACGCCGACCCGAACGCCAAGTGCACCAAGTGCTCGGGCGCCAAGAAGGATCAGCCGATGGCGGGCCTCGTCATCCTCGAGGGGCTCAAGCCCGACGGCGATGAGTGGAGCGGCGGCACCATCCTCGATCCGGCCAGCGGCAAGACCTACAAGTGCGTCATCAAGGTCGAAGCGCCGGGCAAGCTCAAGGTCCGCGGCTACATCGGCCTGAGCCTCATGGGCCGCACCCAGTACTGGCAGAGCGCCGGCGGGAAGTGACGCCGCCCGCGCCCTAGCCCCCCCAGCCCCGGTCCCCGCGTAGCCACCCGTCCATCGCGCGGGCCGCGTCGCGCCCCTCGCGGATCGCCCACACCACGAGCGACGCCCCGCGCCGGGCGTCGCCCGCGGCGAAGACCTTGGGGACGCTGGTGCGGTGCTGGGCGTCGGCGCGGATGGCGCCGCGCGGGTCGAGGGCCACGCCGAGATCGCTCACCAGACCGGCGCGGACCGGGCCGGTGAAGCCGAGGGCGAGCAGCACGAGGTCCGCCGGGACCTCCTGCGCCGTCCCCGGCACGTCCTCGGGCGCGGGCTGGCCGGTCGGGCCCTTGCCCCAGGCGAGGCGCACGAGGCGCACGGCGGCGACGCGGCCGTCCTGGCCGAAGAAGTCGGTGGTGCGCAGGCTCCAGTCGCGGTGGCCGCCCTCCTCGTGGGCGTGCGAGGTGCGGAGCTGCTGCGGCCACAGGGGCCACGGCGTCTCGGGCGACCGCGTGGGCGGCGGCTGCGGCAGGATCTCGATCTGCGTCACCGAGGCGGCGCCCTGCCGGTGGCAGGTGCCGATGCAGTCCGAGCCCGTGTCGCCGCCGCCGAGGACGAGCACGCGCCGGCCCTGGGCGCTGATGGCCGCCTCCGCGGCCACCGTCTCGCCGGCGAGGCGCCGGTTCTGCTGCACGAGGAAGTCCATCGCCGGGTGGATGCCGGCGAGGTCGCGGCCCGGCGCCGCGAGATCCCGCGCCTGCTCGGCGCCGATGGCGAGGAGCACGGCGTCATGGCCGAGGAGATCCGCGACGGGCAGGTCGCGCCCGACCGCGACCCCGGGGCGCAGCACGACACCCTCGGCGCGGAGCTGCGCCAGGCGGCGGTCGAGCACCGACTTCTGCATCTTGAAGTCCGGGATGCCGTAGCGGAGCAGGCCGCCGATGCGGTCGGCCTTCTCGTAGACCGTGACCGTGTGGCCGGCGCGCCGGAGCTGCTGCGCGGCCGCGAGCCCCGCCGGCCCCGAGCCGACGACGGCGACGCGAAACCCGGTCTCCTCGACCGGCGGCACCGGGCGGACCCAGCCCTTCTCCCAGCCGAGGTCGATGATGTTCTGCTCGATGGCCTTGATCGACACCGGCTTGTCGATGATGCCCAGCACGCAGGCGGACTCGCACGGCGCGGGGCAGAGGCGGCCGGTGAAGTCGGGGAAATTGTTGGTCGCGTGCAGCGACTTGAGCGCGTCGCGCCAGCGGCCCCGGTGCACGAGGTCGTTCCAGTCGGGGATGAGGTTCTCGACCGGACAGCCGTAGCGCGTGTGGCAGAACGGCAGGCCGCAGTCCATGCAGCGCGCCGCCTGGCTCCGCACGACCTCGGGGTGCGTCGGCTCGTACAGCTCGAGGGAGTCGCGCACGCGCTCGCCCACGGGCCGGCGGCGCGGGTCCTCGCGGCGGATGGCGATGAAGCCCTTGGGATCGCCCATGGCTAGCGCGCCCCCGCGACGCCCGTGACCGGGGCGCCGCCCGCCTCGGCGTCGAGCACGCCCGCCAGCGCCTCGGGCACCGCCTCGCCTACGCCCGCGTCCTCGGCGCGCTCCTCGAGGATGCGCCGGTACTCGGTCGGGATGATGCGCACGAGCCGCCGCAGCGTCTCGTCCCACGCCTCGAGCAGCGCCCGCGCGCGCGGGCTGCCCGTCAGGCGCGCGTGGTCCTCGACGAGGCGGCGGACGACGTCGCGCTCGACCTGGCTCCGCAGCGGCCCCAGCTCGACCATGCCGCGGTTGACGTGCCGCTCGAAGCCGCCCTCGTCGAGCACGAAGGCGAGGCCGCCGCTCATGCCCGCGGCGAAGTTGCGGCCGGTCGGGCCCAGGACGACGACGAGGCCGCCGGTCATGTACTCGCAGCCGTGGTCGCCGACGCCCTCCACCACCACGCGCGCGCCGCTGTTGCGCACGGCGAAGCGCTCGCCCGCCGTGCCGGCGATGAACACCTCGCCGCCGGTCGCGCCGTAGAGCGCGACGTTGCCGACGAGGCACGTGGCCGCCGGGGCGCGCAGGTCCCGGTGGGGCACGACGACGAGGCGGCCGCCCGAGAGGCTCTTGCCGAGGTAGTCGTTCGCCTCGCCCTCGAGGTGCAGCGAGAGGCCGGCCACCGCGAAGGCGCCGAAGCTCTGCCCGGCCGACCCGCTGAAGCAGAGCTCGATGGGGCCCGTCGGCACGCCGCGGGCGCGGGCGCGCACGAGGACGCCGCTCAGCATCGCGCCGACCGTGCGGTGGAAGTTGCGGATGCCGAGCTCGAGCCGCACCGGCTCGCCGCGCTCGAGGGCCGGGGCGCAGCGCGTGATCAGCTCGCGGTCGAGCACGCGGTCGAGCGTGTGGTCGATGCACCCGACGCAGCGCTGGGCGTCGTCGTCGCGCGGCGGCGCCGCGTAGGCGAGCGCGCCGAGGTCGAGGGTGCGCGCCTTCGGGTGCGCGAGGTCCCGGCGCGGCCGCAGCCGATCGGCGCGCCCGACCATCTCGTCGAAGCGCCGGAAGCCGAGCGCCGCCATCAGCTCGCGGACCTCCTCGGCGACGAAGGTGAGGTAGCGGATGACGTCCTCGGGCCGGCCGCGGAAGTTGCGGCGCAGCAGCGGGTCCTGCGTGGCGATGCCGACGGGGCAGGTGTTGAGGTGGCACTTGCGCATCATCACGCAGCCGAGCGCGACCAGCGGCCCGGTCGCGAAGCCCATCTCCTCGGCCCCGAGGAGCGCGGCGATGACGACGTCGCGCCCGGTGCGGAGCTGGCCGTCGGTCTCGAGCCGGACGCGGCCGCGCAGGCCGTTGCGCACCAGCGTCTGCTGGGTCTCCGCCAGGCCGAGCTCCCACGGCAGGCCGGCGTGCTTGATCGACGAGACCGGCGCGGCGCCGGTGCCGCCGGTGTCGCCGGAGATGAGGATCTTGTCGGCGTGCGCCTTGGCGACGCCCGCGGCCACCGTGCCCACGCCGACCTCGGAGACGAGCTTCACCGAGACCGCGGCCTCGGGGTTCACCATCTTGAGGTCGAAGATGAGCTGCGCGAGGTCCTCGATGCTGTAGATGTCGTGGTGCGGCGGCGGCGAGATGAGGGGCACGCCCGGCGTGGCGTGGCGCACGCGGGCGATGTACTCGTCCACCTTGTGGCCGGGGAGCTGCCCGCCCTCGCCGGGCTTCGCGCCCTGGCTGATCTTGATCTGCAGCTCGCGCGCCGAGACCAGGTACTCGGTGGTCACGCCGAAGCGCGCCGAGGCCACCTGCTTGATGGCCGAGAGCCGCAGGCCGGCGTTGGGGCCGAGGCGCTCGGGATCGTCGCCGCCCTCGCCGGTGTTGCTCTTGCCGCCGAGCTCGTTCATCGCCCGCGCGAGGGTCTCGTGGACCTCCTTGCTGATCGAGCCGAGCGACATCGCGCCGCTGCAGAACCGCCGCGTGATGTTCGCCGCCGGCTCGACCTCGCCCAGCGGCACCGGGTCGCCGGGCGTGAGCTCGAGCAGGCCGCGCAGCGTCGTGTCGCGGTTCGCGCCGTCGATGATGGCCGCGAACTCCTGGTACGCGCGCGGGTCGCCGGTGCGCACCGCCTGCTGCAGCGCGACCACCGCCTCGGGGCTCCAGCCGTGACGGCCCTGCTTCTGGCGCCAGTGGACCTCGCCGCCCTGGTCCAGGCGGCGGATCTGGCGCGGCACGCGGCGGAAGGCGGCGCGGTGCCGGGCGAGCGTCTCGCCGGCGATCTCGCCCAGGCCGAGGCCGCGGAGGCGCGAGGGGGTGCCGGTGAAGAACTGGTCGATGACGGCCTCACCGAGGCCCACGGCCTCCATCGCCTGCGCGCCGAGGTAGCTGCGGAACGAGGTGATGCCGAGCTTCGAGAAGACCTTGAGCAGCCCCTTGTCGACGGCGCGGATGTACTTCTGGGCCGCGGTCTCGGGGTCGATGCCCTCGGGCAGGTAGCCCTCCTCCGCCATGTCGCGCAGGGTCTCGAAGGCGAGGTAGGGGTTGATGCTGCCGGCGCCGTAGGCGATGAGGCAGGCGAAGTGGTGCACCTCCCGCGCCTCGCCGGTCTCGACGATGAGGCCGACGTCGGTGCGGGTGTGCTCGCGGATGAGGTGGTGGTTCACGGCCGAGGTCGCGAGCAGGCTCGGGATCGGCGCGTGCTCCTCGTCGACGCCGCGATCCGAGAGGATGATGAGCTTCGCCCCCTCGGCGATGGCGCGCGAGGCCTGCGCGCACAGCTCGTCGATGGCCGGGCCGAGCCCCGCCGGGCCCGCGGCCGCGGGGAAGAGCATGCGCACCGTGGCGCTGCGGAACGGGCCGCCGAGGGCGCGGATCTTCGCGAGGTCGAGGTTCGCGAGGATCGGGCCGCGCACGCGGATACGCGAGGCGTGCTCGGGCCGCTCCTCGAGCAGGTTGCCCTCGGGCCCGATGTGGGTCGCGAGGCTCATCACCATCTGCTCGCGGATCGAGTCGATGGGCGGGTTCGTCACCTGGGCGAAGAGCTGCTTGAAGTACGAGAAGAGGAGCTGCGGCTCGTCGGCGAGCACCGCGAGCGGCGCGTCGTTGCCCATCGAGCCGACCGCCTCCTCGCCGCCGACCGCCATCGGCGTGAGGAGCATCTTCAGCTCCTCGATGGTGTAGCCGAACGCGGTCTGGCGCTGCCGCAGGCTGGCGTGGTCGGGCTGGGCGACCGTGAGCGGGTCGGGCAGGTCGTCGAGGCGCACCTGGTGAGCCGCGACCCACTCGCGGTAGGGCCGGCGCTGCGCCACCGCGGCCTTCACCTCGGCGTCGCGCACGAGGCGGCCGGCGACCGTGTCGACGAGGATCATCTCGCCCGGCCGCAGGCGATCGCTGTGCTCGATCTCCTCGGGCGGCAGCGGCAGCGCGCCCGCCTCGGAGGCGAGCACGCACAGGCCGCCGCGGGTGACGGCGTAGCGCACGGGCCGCAGGCCGTTCGGGTCGAGCGTCGCGCCGACGATGGTGCCGTCGGTGAACGCGACCGCGGCCGGCCCGTCCCACGGGCCGAGGATCTCGGCGTGGTAGTCGTAGAAGCCGCGCAGCTCGAGGTCGAGGTCGGGGTTGCCGGCCCAGGCCTCGGGGATGAGCATCATGAGGGCGTGGGGCAGCGACCGGCCGCCCATGACCAGCAGCTCGGCGGCGTTGTCGAGGCAGGCCGAGTCGCTCTGCCCGTCGGCGATGATGGGGAAGAGCTTCGGCAGGTCCGCCCCGAAGAGGCTCGACGAGAACTTGCCCTCGCGGGCGCGCAGCCAGCGCACGTTGCCGCGCAGCGTGTTGATCTCGCCGTTGTGGGAGAGGTACCGGTAGGGGTGCGCCAGCTTCCACGAGGGGAAGGTGTTGGTCGAGAAGCGCTCGTGCACCATGCACAGCGCCGTCACGACGCGCTGGTCGCGCAGCTCCGGGTAGAACGCCGGGATCTGCGCCGGCAGGAGCAGGCCCTTGTAGACGATGGTCTTGGGCGACAGGCTCGAGAAGTAGAAGGCGTCGCGCTCGGGCAGGCCCGAGTCGAGCACCGCGTGCTCGACGCGCATGCGGGCGACGTAGAGCTTGCGGCCGAAGACGCCGTCGTCGAGGCTGTAGCGCGCGACGAAGAGCTGGCGCACGAACGGCATGCCGTCGCGGGCGAGCTGGCCGATCGGCGACGGGTCGACGGGCACGTCGCGCCAGCCGAGCACCCGCAGCCCCTCCTCGGCGAGGATGCGGTTGGTCAGGTCCTCGCAGGCGGCGCGCTGCGCCGGGTCCTGGGGCAGGAACACCATGCCCACGGCGTACTCGCCGGCCCCGGGCAAGGTGATGCCCAGGGCGCTCGCGGCGTCGCGCAGGTACTCGTGCGGCACCTGGATCGTGATCCCCGCGCCATCGCCCGAGCTCGGGTCGGAGCCGACCGCGCCGCGGTGCTCCATGTTGGCGAGGATGGTGAGACCCTGATCGATGAGATCATGGGCCCGCACGCCGTGCAGGTGGGCGACGAACCCGACCCCGCAGCCGTCGTGCTCATAGCTCGGGTCGTACAGGCCCCCACCTGCCGCGCGACCGACGTCCCTCCTATCAGGGTCCACGAACCGCCTTTCCTCCACCCCAGCTAGTGCGTTTCGCAATGCGCCGTGTCAAGAAGCCGCGTCATGCTGACCGGGGGGAGAGTCTTATCCACAGATGGGCCGCCGTCACGGACTTTCTCGTTCGCCCAGGACGTTTGCGGTCGTTTGTGGCCGTTTCTGGCCGCTCGCCCCGGCGTAGCGCATAGTGGGCGGCGTGACTGGCCGTCTCCGCCGCTGGCGCGACGCGGCGCGCGTCTACCGCGACCCGCGCATGCTCCGGATCCTGCTGCTCGGGTTCGCGAGCGGCCTGCCCTATCTCATCACGGGCTCGACGCTGTCGCTGTGGCTCAAGGAGTACGGCATCTCCCTGGGCGCGATCGGCCTCTTCTCGCTGGTCGCGGTGCCGTACAGCTTCAAGTTCCTGTGGGCGCCGCTCATCGACCGCCTCCCGCTGCCGTTCCTCACGCGCCGGTTCGGCCGGCGGCGCGGCTGGCTCCTCCTCATCCAGGCGGGCCTGGTGGCGGCCATCCTCGCCATGGGCCGCCTCGACCCGGCCCACCAGACCGCCGCCATCGCCGCGGCCGCCGTCGTGGTCGCGTTCCTCGCCGCCTCGCAGGACATCGTCATCGATGCCTATCGGGTGGAGCTGCTGGACCGCCCGCAGCAGGGGGCGGGCGCCGCCGTGGCCGTCATGGGCTACCGCGTGGGCATGCTCGTGTCCGGCGCCGGCGCGCTCGCGGTGGCGCAGTTCCTCGGCTGGTGGGCCGCCTTCGTGATGATGGCCGCGGCGGTCGGCCTGGGCATGCTCACGACGCTCGTGAGCCCGGAGCCGACCGCGCCGTCGAGCGCGGCCACGCGGGAGCGCGAGGAGCGGGGGCGGGCGTACCTCACCCGCTGGCCCGGCCTGCCCGCCTGGACGCGCCAGCCCCTCGCCTGGCTCTACGGCGCGGTCGTCTGCCCCTTCGCCGATTTCACGGCCCGCAAGGCGTGGCTCGCCATCCTGCTCTTCGTGATGCTCTACCGCTTCGACTTCTCGCTCGTCGGCGTGATGGCGAACCCCTTCTACATCGCGATGGGCTACAGCAAGCTCGAGATCGCGGCCGTCTCGAAGATCTTCGGTCTCATCGCGACGCTGTCGGGCAGTGTCGTCGGCGGCATGCTCGTGGCGGGGCTCGGCATGAAGCGGGCGCTGCTCATCGCCGGGATCCTGCAGGGCCTGTCGAACCTCATGTTCGCGGCGCTCGCGGTGGTCGGGCACAGCGTGCCGATGCTGACGCTCACCATCGCGGTCGAGAACCTCGCCGGCGGCATGGCCGGCACGGTGCTCGTCGCCTACGTCTCGAGCCTGTGCAACACGGCGTACACGGGCACGCAGTACGCGCTCCTCATGTCGTGCGCCTCGTTCGCTCGCACGGTGCTGTCCTCGCCGGCGGGCTTCCTGGCCGAGCGGCTGGGCTGGGTCGGCTTCTTCATCGTCGCGACCGTGGCGGCGCTGCCGGCCCTGCTGATCCTCGTCTGGCTGTGGCGCCGGAGCGCCCTGGTGGCGGCCGTGGAGCACGCGCCCGCGGCCAACGGCGTGGGGCGAGGGTAGCGGCCTACTCGCCGCCGGCGGCGGCGCGCGGCATGGCGGCGTCCTCTTCCGACTCCCCCCCTCCGCGCGCTCCCCGCGCGGGCTCGTCGTTCAAGGGGGGCTCTGCCCGCCCCCCCTCGCCGGGCAAAGCCCGTCGAGGCTCCCCCCCACCGCGCGCTCCCCGCGCGGGCTCGTCCTCGAGCCAGGGGGCCTCCGGGCCGTGCAGGTCCCGCAGGGCCGCGCCGAGCTGCGCGCCCTCGGGGGTGCCGAGCTTGGCGCGGAGCGCCGCCGCGGCCAGGCGGTGCAGCTCGGCGGCGGTGACGGTGCGGTAGCCGGTGTCGTCCGACACGACGATCGTGTGGTCGCGCAGGCGCCACGCCCCCATGTCCGTGAGGGTCGTGAGGACCTCGATGGCAACGTTGACGTCGTCTATCCTGGTCATGTTCCTGGGTCCTGTTGCTAGCTCGCGAGACAGCTCGCGGCGTGGACCCGGGCGTGATGCAGCGCGACCCGGGTCCGGTCGTCACGGCCGAGGTCGAGGAGGTCCTCGACGACGGCGGCGATGCGCTTGAGCTCGAAGCGGCCGCGGGCGAGCGCCGCGGCCTCGCGGCCCATGGTGGCGGGCAGCGGATTGCCGAGGCCGCGCACGGCGAAGCGCACGAGGTCCGGCGGCACCCGGTCCCGGCCGAGCCGGTCCTCGAGCACGCGGATGATGACGCGGCTGCGCAGGAGCGCGAGGGCGCGGCGGACGTAGCCGGTGCCGGCGAGCGGCTTGCGGAACCACTCGTCGGCGCCCGAGACGAGCGCCTTCACGCGCGCCGCGGGCTCGGCATGGTCGCTCAGGAGGATCACCGGCACGTGCCGGACCACCGGCTCCCGCTTGAGGCGGTAGCACAGGGAGAGCCCGTCGATCTCCTCCAGGTCGGCGGAGACGACGACGAGGTCGAAGCGGTGCAGGCGGACGGCCGCGAGCGCCTGCGGCCCGGTCGCGACCTCGATGGCCTGGATGCCGCGGCGGCGCAAGGGCGCCGCGCTCTCGATGCGATCAGCAGGCACCCCGTCGGCTACGAGAACCAGCGGGTCCGGCGGCGAAACGTCGTGCCTCGTGCTTCTCGTTGGTGACATGGGCCCTCCCGTTCTGTCCGTAGGATGCACGACATCGGCGTACATCCCCCTGCTTCGCACCACCCGTTGCAAACCTGCACCGTTTCCCATGGCGGTCCCCGTCGCCGACGGCACGTACGCCCCGTGGGCGCCGCCCGGCCCGCCCGTCCAGTCACTGCTGTCGGGCGGCCGCCGGGAGCGCGAGCGTGAGCGTGGGAGATTAGAGCGTGCGGTCCAATCGTTTGTTTCAGCACCGGGGCGAGCTGCCCCGCGGGACCGCGGCGCGCTCGCTCATTGCCCCGGGGCCGTCCGGACGGTAGACTCCGCACGGCTTTTGTCGCCGGAGACACGATGGGCCTCTTCGATCTGTTCAAACCCAAGTGGAAGCACAGCGATCCCGAGGTGCGTCTCGCCGCGGTCCGCCGGATGGTGACCGGCGACGAGGCGCTCCCGCTGATCGTGCGCCAGGACACCGACGCCCGCGTGCGGCGCGTGGCCATCAAGAAGATCGACGATCCCGTGCTGCTCGAGGGCATCGCCCGCGAGGACGCCGACGAGGCGGTGCGGGCGTCGGCGGCCGAGAAGGCCGCCCTGCTGCTGCAGGCCGTCGCCCTGGCGGCGGAGCCGGAGCGCGAGGCGCGCGCCGCGTGCGAGCGGCTGCGCGATCAGCGCGCCCTCGGCGAGGTGGCGAAGCACGCCGCGCTCGAGCCGGTGCGCCGCGCCGCGCTCGGCCGCCTGACGGACCAGCGCGCCCTCGCCGACGTCGCCCTGCTCGCGCAGGACGCGGCGATCCGTGAGGCCGCGTTCGCGGCGGTCACGGACGCGGCCGCCCTGCGCGAGCTGGCGTGCGCGCCGGAGGCGACCAAGAACGTCGCCATGCAGGCGCTCGAGCGGATCCAGGACCGCGCCGCCATCGAGGCGGTGGCCGAGCGCGCCAAGAGCAAGGTGGTGCGCGGGGCGGCGAAGACGCGCCTGAAGGCGCTCGCGCCGGCGAAGACCGTGGACCCCGAGGAGGTGCGGCGGCGCGAGGCCGCGGCCGAGGCGCAGCGCCAGGCCGTCGTCGAGAAGGCGCGCAAGGAGGAGGCGGACAAG
>DASXVK010000578.1:0-11818 GCA_036504295.1 Polyangia bacterium | reverse complement strand
TCGCCGCGACGCGCCTGCGCTCGGCGCCGTGGTACGGCGGCGCGGTGGCGGTCACCGCGCTCGTGCACCTCGTGTGGACGTTCGCGCGCCCGGACCTCCCGGCGACGCCGCGGCTCGCGCTCGTCGCCCTCGGCGTGCAGGGCGTCGCCGTGGTCGGGTTCACCGTCTGGCCGCTGCTCGCGATGGCGGCCCTGCGCACCGCGCGCGGCGCGTTCGTCGCCGCTGCGCTCGCCGGCCCGCTCTGGTTCCTCCCCACGCGGCGGCTCTGGATCGCGGCCTTCGGCGACGGCGCCATCGGCCTGCTGCCGGTGCTGCTGGGCGCGCTCGCCCTGGGCGCCCTCGCCGCCTCGCGCCGCGCGCTCGCGCCCACCGAAGCCGCCCGGCGCACCGCCCTCGTCTGGCTCGCCGCGGTGGCCCTCGGCTTCGTCAGCGTCGCCATCCCGCTGCAGCTCGACAAGGAGTGGATCACCATCGGCTGGGCGCTCGAGGGCGTGGGCGTCATCGCGCTGTGGCGCCGCCTGGACCACCCCGGCCTCAAGTGGGTCGGCCTCGCGCTCCTCGGCGCCGTCACGATCCGCCTCACGGCGAACGCCGCCGTCCTCGAGTACCACGCGCACGCCGCCGTCCCCGTCCTCAACTGGCTCCTCTACACCTACGCCGTGCCCGCCGCCGCGCTCGCCGGCGCGGCGGCCCTGCTCCGGCCCGCGGAGGTCGCGCTGGCCCGCCCGTGGGAGCAGTTCCTGTACGGCCAGGGCCGCGCGGTGAGCGCCGCCGTGTGCGGCCTCGCCGCCGCCGTCGTGGTCTTCGCCTGGGTCAACCTCGCCATCATCGACTGGTTCTCCGTCGGCCCGACCCTCACCATCACGTTCGAGCGTCAGCCCGCCCGCGATCTCACGACCTCCATCGCGTGGGCGCTCTACGCCCTGGTCCTGCTCGCGCTCGGCGTCATCCGCGGCCGCACCGGGCTGCGCTGGATCAGCCTGGCGCTCCTCCTCGTCACGATCGGCAAGGTCTTCCTCTACGACCTGGGCCACCTCAAGGACCTGCACCGCGTGGTGTCGCTCGTCGGGCTGGCCCTGTCGCTCATCCTGGTGTCGCTGGCGTACCAGCGCTTCGTCTTCCGCAAGGTCCCGGGGAAGGAGCCATAGATGCGGCGCGCGCTCGTCTCGACCCTCGCCGCGGCGCTGCTCGCGTCGCTCGCCTACGCCGGCGCGGCCGACCTGCCGCGCCTCTTCCCGCGCGAGGCGGACGTCACGGTCGCAGAGGCCGGGCTGTGCCGCCTCGACCTGCCCGCCGAGGTGCTCGCGGCCTGCCGCCCCGACCTCGCCGACCTGCGCATCTTCGACCCGACCGGGGCCGAGGTGCCATTCCTCGTCGACAGCGGCGCCCCGGCGGCGCCCGCCGGCGTGCGGCAGCGGTACCCCGCCGCCATCCTCGAGGCGCGGCGGAGCCAGACGCCGCACGGCGACGCGCCGCCGATCACGACCGAGGCGTTCGAGCTCGCGGTGCCGGCCGTGGCCCCCGAGGGCGGGGTCTGGGACCTCGTCGTCACCACCGCGCGGCCCGAGTTCGTGCGCACGGTGCGAGTGTCGGTCCCGCTGCACGCCGAGCTCCTCACCGGCGCGACCATCTTCCGTCTGCCCGCGTCGGGCCGCGAGAAGACGCGGCTCACGCTGCCCCCGGTGACGCCGAGCACGCGCCTCACGGTGACGCTCGCCGCCGAGGACATCAACCCGCTCCGGCCCGCGTTCGCCTTCGAGAGCGCGCGCGCGTTCGAGGGCGACCGCCGCGCCGTGGTCCCGCTCGCGGTCCTCGCGTCGCAGCAGGCCGGCGGCCGCACCATCGTCGACCTCGCGCGGCCGCGGGGCCTCGTGCCCACCGTGCTGCGGCTGACGACGGCCACCGAGGCGTTCGACCGGCGCGCCCTGGTGCGCGACGAGGGCCCGAACGCCGGCGCCGAGCCCCTCGGCGAGGCGGCCCTCTTCCGCGTGGGCACCCGCGGCGTCATGATCGCGGAGCTGGAGCTCCCCCTGCGCGGCGCCCGCGGCGACCGTCTGCGGGTCGCGATCACCGATGGCGACAGCCCGCCGCTGCGCGACCTCGCCTTCGCCGCGGTCGTGGTGCGGCCGGCGCTCGTCTTCGCGCTCGCGCCCGCGGCCGGCGGCGGGCCCGCCGGCGTGCTGCGGTTCGGCGGCGGGCGCGCGTACCGGCCGGTGTACGATCTCGCCGGCCTCGCGGCGCAGGGCGCCACCGGCGAGCGCGCCCGCGCCGCGCTGCGCCTCTACGACCCCACCCAGCTCGGCGCGGCCCGGCTCGGCCCCGCCCGCGCGAACCCGCTCTTCGACGCGGCCCCGGCGCTCGCGTTCGCCATGCGGCCGGGCGCCGCGGTCGACCCGCGCCGCTACCGCCACCACCGCAGCATCACCGTCGCCCGCTCGCCCGAGGGTCTCGTGAAGCTGCGGCTCGCGCCCGCCGACCTCGCGGTGATCCGGGCCGATCTGGCCGACGTGCGCGTGGTCGACGCCGAGCGCCGGCAGTGGCCCTACCTGCTCGAGGCCGAGGCGGCCTGGGAGTGGGTCGACCTCGGCGTCGCCCCGCCCGCGCGCGCGCCCGGCGTCTCGCGTTTCAAGCTCACGCTGCCGGTGGCGCCGCTGCGCCTCGACCAGATCGTGCTCGCGACGGACGCGCCGTTCTTCGACCGCTCCTACCGCCTCCTCACCACCTCGGCCGACGGCGCCGAGACGCACGTCGCCGCCGGCCGCCTGGTGCGCCGGGCCGAGGACGCGCGCGCCGTGGTCGTCGCGTTCGCGCCGCAGCGCGTGAGCACCCTCACCCTCGAGATCGCCGACGGTGACGACGCGCCGCTGCCGCTGCGCTCGGTGCGCGGCCGGGCCGCGGCGGCCGAGCTGTACCTGGCCGCGCCGGCGGGGACCTACGAGCTGCTCCTCGGCGACCCCGACGACGCGCCGCCGCGCTACGAGATCAGCCGCGTGCGCGACGTCGTGCTCGCCGTCGCCGCGGGCGAGGCGCGCCCGGGCCGGCTCGAGCCGAACCCGGCCTACACGGTGCGCGCGCGCCTCAGCCAGGGCGGCGGCCCCGCGCAGCTGGCGCTCTGGGCCGTGCTCGGCGTGGCGGTGCTCGCGCTCGCGATCCTGACGCTGCGGCTCGCCCGCCGCGACACCCCGGCCGAGCCGCCCTCCGCCGGCGCGCCGCCGGCCGCCGGTCCGCCGCCGCCGTCCGCCCCGCCGCCCGCCGCGCCTCCGCCCGTCACTACGGGCGGAACACCACCGCCGGCCGCAGCGTGAACGCCTTGCCGGTGCCGGGGAAGCGGATCGCCTGGGCGACGCCGGTGACGCACTCCTTGAGCTTCGCGTCGAGATCCTGCGCCGCGGTCAGGCTCACCCGGTCCACCCGGCCCTCGCCGGTGACGCTCATGATCAGGCTGACGCGCATGATGAGATCGGGCTTCGCCCGGCGCGCCTCGTCGTAGCACTCGCGGAACTTCGCCTCCTCCGCCCAGACCACCCGCAGCATGCCACCGGACTTGCCGCCCGCCGTGCTGTCGTCGTCGTCCTCGCCGGCGGACCGGCTGCGTGGCGGCGCGCTCGCGCCGCACGCCCCTAGCAGGCCGACGAGCAGCAACGCGCCCACACCCACGGTGATGGTCCTGCGCATGACGGTCTCCTTGTGCGGTGTTCCGCGTCCACCATAGCACGACGAGCGGGGTGCCGAAACCCGGCGGCACGCCGACTTTGACGCGCCGCGCTGGCGGTGTTACAAGCAGCGAGGTCGGTCGCGCCTGGCGCCGCTGCGCAGCGACCCGGTCACGGTGAGGAGGATCTATGGCGAGCAAGGTTTTCATCACGGGCTTCCCGGGGTTCATCGCCAAGCGGCTGGTGGACCGTCTGCTGCGCAAGGATCCCGCGGCGAGCTTCACGTTCCTCATCGAAGAGCGCCTGCGCAGCGTGGCCGAGAGCGCCGTCGCCGAGCTCGCCGCGAAGCACGCGGGCCTCGCGCCCCGCGTGCGGCTGGTCGCCGGCGACATCTCGCGCCCGCTGCTCGGCATCGCGCGGGACGTCTATGACGGGCTCGTGATGGACGTCACCCACGTCTTCCACCTCGCGGCCATCTACGACCTGGCGGTCCCGCTCCAGATCGCGTACCGCGTGAACGTCATCGGTACCGCCAACGTGCTCGACTTCTGCGAGGACTGCGAGCACCTGAGGCGCCTCGACTACGTGTCGACCTGCTACGTCAGCGGCGATCGTACGGGCCTCATCCTCGAGCGTGAGCTGGACGAGGGTCAGATCTTCAAGAACAACTACGAGTCGACGAAGTGCTGGGCCGAGATGGAGGTCCGCCGGCGCATGGACCACCTGCCGGTGTGCATCGTGCGGCCGGCGGTCGTGGTCGGCGACTCGAAGACCGGCGAGACCGACAAGTACGACGGCCCCTACTTCATCATCTCGAAGCTGCTCCACCTGCCGACCTGGGTGCCGCTGGTCAACATCGGCCAGAGCAACGCGAACCTGAACCTCGTGCCGGTGGACTTCGTCGTCGACGCCATGGCCGAGCTGTGGGTCAACGACGAGGCCCTCGGGCAGACGATCCACGTCGCCGACCCCTACCCCCACACGGGCCGCGAGGTCCTCGGCGGCATCCTCGAGACGATGGGCTTCCGCAAGCCGGTCCTCGACGCGCCGCCCGCGCTGCTCGAGGCGTCGCTGCAGCTCAAGCCGCTCCAGCGGCTGCTCAAGATCCCGAAGGAGGTCATCGCGTACAGCAACCACGAGGTGTACTACGACACCACGAACCAGCGCCGGCTGCTCGAGCGCACCGGGGTCAAGTGCCCGGACCTCCTGTCGCTGTTGCCGACGATGGTCGACTACGTCCGCGCGCACCCGAAGAAGCGTTTCCTCGATCAGCGCGACGCGCGCCGCTGAAGCCCCGCAGCAACCGACGGATCCAACCGTGTGTGTGACAGGGAGGTAGGGCGATGGAGCCGTTCCGCTATCACGTCTACGCCTGCGAACAGAAGAAGCCCGACGGCCTGCCCTGCTGCGCCGCCCGGGGCGCGCTGAAGACCATCGACGCGCTCCGGCGCGAGCTCGGAAAGCAGGGGCTGGTCGATACCGTCCAGGTGACCGCCTGCGGCTCGCTCGGCCTGTGCGAGCGCGGGCCGAACCTGGTCGTCTACCCCGACGGGATCTGGTACTCGGGCGTGACGGCCGCCGACGTGCCGGAGCTCGTGCGCGAGCACTTCCAGCAGGGGCGGCCGCTCGAGCGCCTCGTCAACCGCGACGAGAACGCGCTGCGTCAGGAGGTCACGGGCAACCGCAACGCGTACCTCGGCATGATGAAGGCGAAGGACGCCGCCGGGGTCGTCCCCGACGAGCTGCAGGCGATGATCCGGGGCTTCATGGAGAGCCGGATCGTGCTCACGGGCATCGAGCTCGACGTCTTCACCGCGGTGCAGGACGGCGCCACCGCGGCCGCGGTCGCCGCGGCCCGCGCCACCGAGCCGCGCGCCACGGCCGTGCTCCTCGACGCGCTCGCCGCCCTCGAGCTGCTCGTGAAGCAGGACGGGTCGTACCGCCCGGCGCCCGTCGCCGCGCGCTTCCTCGTCGCCGGCGCCCCCGACGACGCGACCACCGCGCTCAAGCACAACCTGAGCCTGTGGGACCGCTGGTCGACGCTCACCGCCTGCGTGCGCGCCGGCACGAGCGTCAGCTACCAGGAGATGACGGAGCGCGACGCGTCCTGGACCGTGCCGTTCATCGCCGCGATGCACCGGAACGCCGCGCTGCGCGCGCCGCTCGTCGTCCGCGCCGTGGGCCCGGGCGGCGCGTTGCGCCTGCTCGACGTCGGCGGCGGCTCGGGCGCCTACGCCATCGCCTTCGCCCAGGCGAGCCCGAGCCTGCGGGCGGAGATCTTCGACCTGCCCACCGTCACCCCCATCGCCCGCGGGCACATCGCCGCGGCCGGCCTCGCCGATCGCGTCACCACTCGCGACGGTGACCTGCGCCAGGACGACCTCGGCGGCGGGCACGACCTCGTCCTGATCTCGGCCATCTGCCACATGCTCGACCCGGCGCAGAACCAGGACCTGCTCCGCCGCGTGCACGCGGCGCTCCAGCCCGGCGGCCGCGTCGTGATCCAGGACCACGTCCTCGACGCCGACCGCACCTCCCCGCGCGCCGGCGCCCTCTTCGCCGTCAACATGCTCGTCGGCACCCAGGCCGGCGGCACCTACAGCGAGGACGAGTACACCGCGTGGCTCACGGGCGCGGGGTTCACGGACGTGCGGCGCGTGAAGCTGCCGGGGCCGAGCGATCTGATGATCGCGCGGCGGTAAACACGTTAGCCGCCCTCGCCTTCCCCGCACGCGTGCAACGCCGCCGCTCGCACCTCCGCCGATAGATGAAAGCCCGCGACCTGCAGGGCGTCGATGAGCGGCGCGACCCTCTCGATGACCCCGGCGCTCTTCGCCGCCAGCAGCACGGCCACGCTGCCACTGACGGGCAGCGCCTTGCGCGCGGCCAGTCGGCGCGCCGGGAGATCGTCGAGGAGCAGGCGCCGGCAACCGACCTCGATCGCCAGCGCGATCGCCTCTCGCTCGCCGGCACCGAGCGTCACGCTGCCGACCTCCGGCGCGGCCCCACGGGGCGCGACGATCTGCACCCACGCTGGCGGGGCCTCATCGCCGAAGACCTCGCGGGCGACCGCCGGGGGGATGATGATCGGGCCCACCACGCGCTCGAGGATGTCGAGTCTTCCGATCCGTTGCAGCGCGATGAGCGGACTCGAGTCGGGAGACCACGGGCCCGGCGCTCATCGTAGGGTCTCGGCGCCTCTCAGCTCGCGCGCGAGCTCCAGCTCATCGAGGTCGAGGTACGGGATTCCGAGCCGGCTCGCGTATCGGATGAACTCGCCGCGCTCCATCGCGAGGAGCTCAGCGGCCTTGCCGCTGGACACGATGCGCCGGCGGTACAGCTCCAGGACCGCCAGCTCGCGGATCTGCTCCGCCGGGCCGGGATGCGCGCCGGGCAGCAACGCGAGGAGCTCATCATCGACCGCGATGGTTGCCATGCTAGGAGAATACGCTCCCGCCTTGCCGTCGCAAGTGCTTCAACCGGCGGTCGGGGCGGCGTAGGATGGCTCGCACGGGTCTGCGAGCCTCGCGAGAACCAGGCCAAGCCGCGCGGCCGGCGATAGCCGCCATGCTGTCCCCGAGCCGCCGCCCTACTGCGCGAACGCCACGCTCAGCACGTGACTCGCGGCGTCGGCGCCGGTGAAGGAGACGCGCACGGCGCCGCTCGCCGGCGTCATCGTCACGGGCGTGCCGTCGAGGGTCGCGGCGGTCGCGGTCGCGCCCGCGGGCACGGCGAGCACGATGACGTGGGCGAAGCCGGGGGTGGTGAGCACCTCCGCCGCGAACGTGCCGGTCGCGACGGTGTAGCCGGGGTTCGTGACGAAGCCCGGGCCCATGAGGATGTGGCGGTTGGTGCCGACGTAGGTGGGGTTGGTCGTGCGCGGCACGAGGCGCACGACGCGGCCGGCGTGCGGCGGCACCTCGAGCGTGAGGCTGCCTGAGACCGGCCCGAGGAGGGTGTCGGTCCACAGCTCGTAGGCGAGGTAGCTCGCCGTCGCGTCGAGCCCGAGCGCCGCGAGGTCGACGTCGTGCGTGACCGGCTCGCCGTCGGCCCGCTCGACCGACGGGTTACGCGAGAGGTCGACGTTGCGCCCCCAGTTGAACAGGCCGACCACCGCGGTGCCGGGGCCGGTGCTCACGGCCCACTGCTCCGGGAACTCGCGCGTGAAGAGGTCGAGCGGCCGGGCGGTGCTGCCGGTGAGCGGCAGGATGCGCCGGTACGCGTCGACCTGCTCGTCGGTGAGCGCGGCCGGATCCTCGCCGAGCGAGACCATGCCGCCCGAGAGGCCGGCCACCGAGACCCACGCCCGCGCCTCGTCGAGGGTGAGGTCGCGGAAGAAGATCTGGTCCTGGTGGTTCCAGAAGATGCGGCCGTTCATCCAGTAGCGGCGCGCGGCCATGCGCACCTGCGGCTTGATGCCCTGCGCCTGGATGCCGCCGTTGTTCGGGTGGTCGCCCGTGCAGTCGCCGCCCTCCCAGCACGGCCAGTCGTCGAGGCCGAGGCGGAAGCCGTGGGCGAGGCCGTAGTTGAGGTAGGCCTGCGAGATGTTCGTGAGGTAGACGCCGGGACCGAGCGCGTCGCGGAAGGCGCCCACGATCTCGCGGTAGAGCGACGTCCGGGTGCGGCCGACGGCGGGCGCGTACTGGCCGAGGAGCGCGTAGTAGACGAAGTCCATCTTCACCGCGTCGTAGCCCCAGCCCTGCACGCGGGCGCCGAGCTCCTGCACCAGCGCGAGCGTCTCGGGGCGCCCGAGGTCGAGGCCGTGGGTGTCCGCGGGCACGAGGAAGCGGCCGTAGTCGTCCTTCGCGACGAACCAGTCGGGGTGGTCGCGGTAGAGCTGCGAGGACTCCTTCGCCGCGACCGGCGCGATCCAGAGCTCGGGCGTGAGCCCCTGCGCCTTGATCGCGGCCGCGGTCGCCGCCATGCCCGACGGGAAGGTCGCGCGCGCGTTCCAGTCGCCCCACTCGTCCTGCCACCCCTCGTCGAGCTCCATGCTCGCGAGGCCGTACGGCCCGAAACGGTCGGCCAATCCCGCAGCGGAGGTGGCGATGCCCGCCTCGGACAGGTCGGTGGTCGCGCTGCCGACGTACCACGAGTCCCACCCGGACAGCGGCGCCGGCGGCAGCGTCACGCCGCGCGCGGCCGCCACCTCGTCCGCGTAGGTCTCGAGGGCGTCGAAGGGGGTCGCGGCGCCGAGCACCAGGAGCGTGGTGCCGAGCGACACCTGGGCGCCCGGCGCCACCGGCACGTCGCCGCCGAAGCGCGCCTCGGCCCACAGCTCCGTCATCGGCGTCGCCATGCCGATCGGCTTCGCCTGGGGGCTGCCGGCGAACGCGATCTGCGGCACGGCCCAGTCGAGGTCGAGGACGCCGACGAGGAGCGAGGCGCCCGCGGTGAGGTCGTGGGCGATGGCGCTGCCGTTCGAGTAGGTGGAGACGCCGGCGATGCCGATCTGGTCGCGGTCGGTCAGGGGCGTGTCGCCGGGGTAGGCGGCGACGTAGAAGTCGAGGATCTCGTCGGAGCCGTTCTGCAACACGCGCACGGTCTTCGCGTCGTTGCCCAGGAGCACGGAGCCGCCCTCGCTCGCGGCGGTGCGGAAGGAGTAGAAGCGCCGCACGGTGATCGGCGCCGCGGTGGCGTTCGTGAAGCTCGCGCCGAGCCGGACCAGGCCCGCCCGGTCCTTCGGCACGGCGAGGCTCAGCTGGGCGGCGAAGCCGGCGCCGGTCGTGCCGTCGCAGGTGACGAGGACGCGCGCGGGGTCCTCGTCGACCCGGCAGCTCATGGTGCGGCCCAGCGTCGTGTCGAGGCGCTCGCCCGCGCTCGTGACCACGTCGGCGGCGAGGTGGACGCGCTTGAGCGACGCGAAGGTCCGCTTGTCGTTGAGGTTGAACGCCCCGTCGGCGGGGGTCACGTCGATGCGGATCCAGTCGTTCTCGATCTTGAGCGAGACGACGTCCCCGCCGGAGCCGCAGGCAGCGAGCGCGAAGAGGGCGATGAGACCGGTGAGCCAGCGCATCCCGCTAGCATAGCGCCAGAGTACGTTTCAGGCCCGGCTACGGCCCGACGAAGGCGAGCAGCGCCGTCACGAACGCGCCGAGCCGGGCGGGGTCGTCGACGACCTCGAGGGGGAAGCCGACCAGCGCCGCCTGGTGCGGCACGCCCACCGCGGCGGCGGTGCCGGTGCTGTACCGGAGCAGCACCTGCGCCCCGGTCTGCGCGGCGAGCGCGTCGGGGTAGTCCTCGACGTAGGGCGCCGTCGCGCCGCCGTAGGTGAAGGTGCCGAGGGCGGCGAGGGGCCCGGCCCCGGCGACGGTGTACGCGCCGGCGTCGTCGGCGGCGAGCCGGGCGCCGAGCACCTCGGTGAGGAACGCGAGGCCGTGGCCGCCGGTGTCGAGATCGTAGGCGACCTCGCTGCCGGCGACCACGAGGCCGCCGCCCGCGGCCACCGCGGCGCGCACCGCGGTCTGCGCCGCGGGGGTGAAGGTGCGATCGTCGGTGGACTGGTCGCCCGCGAGCCACAGCACGGCGCGGTAGGGCGTGAGGTCGAAGCCGTCGTCGGTCACCGCGCGGTGGTGGACCGTCGCGACGCCGCCGGCCGCCTCGCCGACGACCGCCGCGAAGTCGTGCGCGAGGCCGCCGAAGGAGCCGTCGAGGATCCGGTCGAAGCCGTCGACGACCAGGACCGTGCCGTCGGGGTCCATGCGGTAGGTGTCCGACGGCTGCGCGTCCTCGGCCGGCAGCCCCGCGAGGAGCGGGACCACGCGGATCCGGGCGCCGGCCGCGCACGGGAAGCTCGCGCCGCTCGCGCTCGCGGGCGCGGTCGCCGCCGCGGTCCAGACGACGCCATCGGACGACCGCTCGACCTGGAAGCCCTCGAGCTCCTCGTCGCGCGGCGCGAGCCAGGCCACGGCGGCGGTGCCGCCGCGCAGGAGCGCCTGGCGCAGCTCGATCCGCGGCCCGCGCCGGTGGTGGCGCAGCCCGAAGCGGAGCTGCTCGCCGTAGGCGCCCATCAGGCGGGTCGAGCCGCCGTGCGTCGTGTCGGCGAACGAGATCACCGCCGGCGCGTCGCGCAGCGCGGCCTGCGTCGCCTCGGTCGCGACGGCGACGCCGAGCCCCTGGAGCTCGGCGGCGAGCGCCTGGTTGTCGTCGAGCGTGCCGCCGCCGCTGGTGTAGTTGGACCGCAGCCGCCCGCCGCCGGTGACGAAGTCGCGGTACACGCTGGCGTAGCCGTAGAGCGAGTCGAAGAGCCCGACCTGCGCGATGGTGAAGGGCTGCGGGATGCCGAGGTTCGTCGCCACCGCCTGGTACCCGCCGGAGTGGGACGTCAGCACCACCTCGCCCACCGCGGGGCGCGTGAGCCGGCCGTCGCGGTAGAGCACCATCAGCACCTCGTCGACGAGCGCGGCGAGACCGCCCGCGGTCATCAGCTTGCCGAAGTTGCCCGACGAGGCGTTGTACGGGCCCTGCGGGACGATGAGGATCGCGTTCGCGCCGCTCGCGTACAGGTGCTCCTGGTAGCGGTGGGCGGCGAGGGTGTCGGCGAGGATCCCGCCGAAGCCGTGGAAGTGCACGACCAGGTCCTGCGCGTCGAGATCGCGGTAGCCCTCGGGCACGAAGATCCGCACGTGGTCGTCGGTCCACGGCGCGCCGTCGTCGGGGAAGGGGGCCGCGGGCAAAGCCACGGTCAGGCCCGCGCCGCAGGTGACCCCGCCCGGGCCGGTGACCGCCTCCCACGCGGCGGGGCCGAGCCCCGGGTCGCCGGCGACGGCGAAGACCGGCACCGTCTGCACGCCCGCGGCGCTCGCGATGGTGAGCGTGGCGCGCGCAATCTCGCCCTGCTCCGCGCCGGCGTAGCTCAGGCTCAGGCCGGCGCTGCCGCCGGGCGGCACGGACGCGGGCGCGGACGTGACCGCGAGGGTGGACGGCCCGGCCAGGGTGAAGACGAGGTCCCCGCCGCCGGGGCCGACCGCGTCGGCATCGCCGCCGTTGCGCAGGAGGACCGTGACCTGGCTCCCGCCCTGTCCCGCCGTCACGAACGGCAGGTCGATGACGGCCGGCGCCTCGAGCGAGGCGCGGGGGACCGCGGCGTCGCGCGCGCCCGCGGCGTCGCGGGCGCCCGCCTCGTCCCCGCCGTCTTGCGCCGCGGCCGCCTCGGCGGCGGCGTC
>DASXVK010000577.1:0-2910 GCA_036504295.1 Polyangia bacterium | reverse complement strand
TGCCCGGGATGACGTCGCGGGCGACGCCGACGCCGACGAGCTGGGGCTGGCTCGCGCAGATGCGGGCGAGCGCCTCGGTGTTGGCCGCGTCGATGGCCGGGCCGAGCGGCGGGGCGAGCAGCGCGCCGAGCTGCGCGACGCGCGCGGGCTCGCCGCCGGCGGGCGGCAGGAACTCGACCTCGTGCAGCAGGGCCCCGGCGGCGCGCACGCCGTCCATCATGTTCGCGAGGCCGAGGTGGCAGACGCCGAGCGGCCCCTGGCACAGGGCGCGGGCGCGGTCCGTGTTCATGGCGGCGGAGCTCACTGGGCACCTCCCTTCGCGCCGGCGAGGAGCGCGGCCGCGAGGTGGGCGGCCTCCGTCGCGGAGCGGGTGACCTCGACGCCGGCCTCGGCCAGCAGGGCGCACTGGCGGGCCGCGTTCTGCGGGTCCGCGTCGGTGCCGGTGACCGAGGCGAGGACGACGAGCGGCGCGGCGCCGCGGGCGGCCCGGCCGGCGGCGAGCGCCGCGGCGAGCTCGGGCGCGGGGTTCTGGTGCGAGCCGTCCCCGAGCACGAGGTCGAGCAGGACGAGGTCGACGGCGGGATCGGCCGCGGTCTTCGTGAGCAGCGCGCAGCGCACCGTCTGGTCGACCATCGGGTGCGGCTTGCCCACCGTGTAGAAGTCCTCGCCGGTGTCGACGATGAGGTGGCCCTCGCCCTCGAGCGGGCCGCGGGTGGCGAGGGGCCGGTCGGGCTCCGTCGTGCGCACGCCGCGGCCGGCGAGGATGAGCGCGGCCTCGGCCGCGAGCGAGCCGCCGCCGAAGAGGCCGCACAGCCGGCCGCCGAGGCGCGCGCGGCCGCCGAGGATCGCGGCGGCGCGCATCGCGATGCCCGGCGCCGCGCCCGGCGCGGGCGGCGCCGCGCCGCGGGCGAGGGCCGCGGCCTGCCGGGCCGCGTCGTCGAGATCGACGGCGTAGCGCACCGGCCCCTCCGACGGCGGCGCGGGCTTGCCGAGGTAGCGCACGACGACCGGCTTGCCGAGGCCGCGCAGCACCTCGTGCATGCGGCGCGCGACCGCCTCCGCCGGGTGCTTGGCGATGAGCGCGATCACGGTGGTCGCGGGATCGTCGGCCAGGACGCGGGCGCCGAGCTCGGTCATGAGCCCGTTGACGTCGGCCGTGAGGTCGCGGCTGCCCGTGCCGATCGCCTGCGACACGCCGCAGCCGAGGTGCGCGAGCTGGCAGGACACCTCCTGGATGCCGGTGCCGGAGGCGCCGACGAGGCCGACGGGGCCGCGCGGCACGCGGTTGGCGAAGCCGAGGCCGACGCCGGCGATGATCGCGGTGCCACAGTCGGGGCCCATGACGAGCAGGCCCTCGCCCACGGCCCGGCGCTTGAGCGCGAGCTCCTCGGCGAGCGGCACGTTGTTCGAGAAGAGGAAGATGTGGCGGCCGGCGTCGAGGGCGCGCTGGGCGGTGAACGCGGCGTAGGGGCCGGGCACGGCGACCGACACCAGCGTCACCTGCGGGTGCGCGGCGAGCGCCTCGGGCAGGCTGCGGTCGCGCGGCGCGGCGCCTGCCGCCGGCGGGGCGCTCTCGCCCTCGAGCAGCACGTCGAGCTCGGCCTCGGCGGTGGCGAGCGCCTCGGCGGTGGCGCGCAGCGCGACGATCATGTCCATCGGCGTCGCCGGCGCGAGCGCCGCCGCGGCGAAGCCGGCGCCCGCGAGCAGCTCGCGGTTCATCGGCGTGCCCATGAGCACGGTCGCCTCGCCGATGCCGGGCCGCCGCGCCAGCTCGCGGGCGACCCGCATGAGGAACGCCGAGTCGTGATAGGTGCCTGTGCGGACGATGACGCGCTCGATCACGCGATCCTCCTCGGGTGAAGCCCCGCCGGGCGGGGCCCGCCGCGAGTGTACTCCGGCGCGCGCCGTTTGGGCAGCGGGGGGAGCGAGCCGGGTGCGAACACTGCCGGTCGCTCCGCCGTCCGCGCCGCACGGTGGAAACTGCCGGGCAGGGGCACGGCCACGGGCACGGCCACGAGCGCCAATCTTGGGCCGGGTGGCCCCGGTTCAGGCGCGGGTGAGCGCGCGCGCCGCCGCGACGACCCCCGCGAGGAGGTCCGCGCCGGACTGCGCGCCGACGGCCGCGAGGCGGGCGGCCGCGCCGGCGAGATCGGCGCCCGGATCGCCGAGCGCCGCCGCGACGTCGCGCAGCGGTTCCAGGAAGGCGCCGGCCGCCGCGTGGTGCAGCATCGCGTGCGCGACCGGCGTCGTCGCGTCCGGCGGCGCCGCGCGCAGGGCCGCGGCGTAGGCGGCCACGCGGGCCGGATCGCCCAGCCGCGCGAGCGCGGCCGCGACGCCGACGAGCAGATCGTCGCCGGTCGGGGTCGCGCCGGGCCCGAGCCCGCACAGCCCGGCCACCCCGCGCGCGAGCGCCGCGGCGGCCGGCGCCGGCGCCGCGAGCGCCAACACGAGGGTCGCGAGCGCGCCGTGCGCCTGCGCCGCGACGAGGTCGGCGGCGCCGCCGTCGACGAGCGCCTGCGTCCGCGGCGGCAGCGCGAGCCCGGCGAGCTGCGCCGCGACGAGGCCCGGGGCCGCCCCGGCGGGGGCCGCCGGCATCTCGAGCGCGACACCGTCGCCCGCGAGCCGCACCGCCGCGCCGCCGAGCGTGACCTCGCGCGCGGCCAGCACCACGTCCTGCCCCGCCCGCGGCGCCAGCGCCGCCACGTCCACCGCGACCCCGAACGGCACCAGCGGCCGGTCGGCCGGCACGAGCGTGACGAGCGCGCCGTCGTCCGCCGCGATGAGGGTCGCGTGCGCGTACACCGCGAGCACGCGCCCGCCCCCGCGCGGCCCGCGCGCGAGCAGCGCGCGGTCGAAGCGCGCGGTCACGGTCATCGCGGCGCGCCTCGGTCCTCAATCACGCTCGCGGCC
>DASXVK010000576.1:0-5109 GCA_036504295.1 Polyangia bacterium | reverse complement strand
TGCGGGGCGCGGCGGCCGGCCGCTCCCGCAGCCGGCTCGAGGAGGCCGGCGACGAGCTGCGGCTGCGAGCCGCCGAGGCGGAGCTGCGCGCCCTCACGGGGGAGGTCGCGCCATGAGCCGCGCCGGCCTCCTCGTCCTCGCCGTCCTCGGCCTGGCCCTGCTCGCGCTCGCCCTGCTGGCGGCGCCCGCGGCGGCGGCGCCGGCCGCGGCGGCGGCGCCCGAGGCGGAGGTCGAGCCGCCGCTCGAGCCCGCCCCGCGGCGCGCGGCCGCGGCCACGATCGCCCGCCTCCTCGCCCGGTTCGACGACGAGCCGAGCGTGGACGAGCTCTGCCGCGCGGCCGCCCGCGCCGCCCGGGTCCACCCCGAGCTCGCCGCCTCGTGGCTGCGGCGCGCCGGCAAGGCGGCGAGCCTGCCGACGCTGCGGCTGCGCCTCGAGCGGGGCGTCGGCCGCGACACGTCGCTGGCCGCGCTCAAGGAGTACGATCAGACGGCGATCCGCACCGGCGACGACCTCGTGTACGAGGTAGGCTTGACCTGGCGGCTGGATCGGTTGATCTTCGACGTGGACGAGCTCCGCGCTGGACGTGAGGCGCGGCAGCTCGCGAAGATGCGCCATGAGATCCAGGCCCAGGTCATCCGCCTCTACTTCGAGCGACGGCGCCTCCAGGTGGAGGAGCTGCTCGACGCCGCCGACGACCTCGGCGGGGCGCTGCGCCGGGCCTTGCGCATCCGGGAGCTCGGGGCCGTGCTCGATGCCCTCACCGGAGGGCGCCTGAGCGACGGCGGGCGCGGGAGGACGGCGAGACGTGACTGACGAGCGGCGACAGAGCCCACGATACACGGCCGAGATCGACGCCCGCGTGCAGGCCGAGGGCACCGTCTACCGGGCGCGCACCCGGGACCTGTCGCGCACCGGCATGTGCTTCACGATGCCGGGGACGATCCCGGTCGGGACCGTGATCGTCATCGAGGCGGCGCTCAAGCTCAGCGCGAACGCCGTGAGCGAGGCGCTGCCGCTGCACGCCCGCGTGATGTGGTGCACGCGGCTGCGCGACGGCTACCAGGTCGGCTGCGCGTTCGTCAACGTGAACGTCCAGACCGCCCAGTACCTGGAGTTGTTCCTGCGGTACCTCAAAGGCGAGATCGACGTCACCGGCGCGCCGGTCCTCGAGGACGCCGACGAAGAAGGAGACAAGTTCGCATGACCGACGAGAAGCTCCGCGGCACCCCGCCCCTGCCGCCGACCGCGAAGCGCGGCGCACCGCCGCCCCGCGGGCCGGCCGCCGCCGGCATCCAGCGCCGGCAGCACGCGCGCATCGACGTGAAGCTCTCCGCCGAGATCACCCTCGGCGAGGAGATCTTCACCGCCACGACGCGCGACATCAGCGAGGGCGGCGTGGGCTTGAACCTCGACCGGCCGCTCCCCGAGGCGACCGCCCTGAGCCTCAACCTCTTCCTGGTGGTCGACGAGGTCGAGGACGAGCGGTCCGCGCCGCTCAAGGTCCGCGGCAAGGTCGCGTGGTGCGCGGAGAGCGACGAGGGCGAGTGGGCCGCGGGCATCCGCTTCGAGGACATCGCCCAGAACCAGCTTCAGTGGCTGAAGCAGTTCCTCGCGTACATCACCCCTGGCGGGGCGTAGGAAGACAGGGCTTCGTGCAGGGCTCGTAGCCCCGCGGCGCGGGTGCCGGCCGTGCTATGAGGCCGCGGCTCTCGGTGGAGAACACGTCGGCCGCGCACGAGGCGCTGCTGCGCGAGCGCGAGCCGGAGCGGAAGGCCCCGGCCGCGGATCTATGACGGCCGGCGGCCGCCGCGGCTCACTTCGCGGCGCACCAGGGGGGTCGCGAACGCCTCCCTACTGACCGCGCTGGCGGTTGAAGAAGTAGCGGTCGTAGAGCTTCTGGTAGCTCGTCCAGCGCTCGTTCGACTCGCGGCTGAAGAGATCCCGGAGGTAGCCGGCCTGGCAGTCGAGCAGGTCGGCGTAGTGCACGACGAACGCCTCCATCATCTTCGGGCGCTTCGGTGAGCCGTGCTCGAGCTCGCCGTGGTGGGCGAGGAGGATGTGCCGCAGCTGCAGGGCGAGCGCGGCCGGGAAGTCCGGGATCGCGGCGATCTTCGCGTCGATCATCTGCACCCCGAGCACGATGTGGCCGACCAGCCGCCCGGCGTCGGTGTAGTTGAAGCCCTGCTCGGACGACAGCTCCTGCGTCTTGCCGAGGTCGTGCAGGATCGCGCCGGTCACCGCGAGGTCGCGGTCGAGGAGCTGGGGCCGCGCGTAGTGAGCGGCGATCATGTCGGTCAGCCGCGCGACCGAGAGCGTGTGGTCGAGCAGCCCGCCCATGTAGGCGTGGTGGATCGACTTCGCGGCGGGACAGGCCATGAGCTGCTGGGCGATGACGGGATCCGCGAGGATCGCCTCGAGCAGCGCCCGGAGCGGCACGCTGCCCACGGTGCCGACGAGCGCGACGAGGTCCGCCCACATCAACTTGGCCGGCACGGGGCCGGTGGGCAGGAACTGGCTGATGGTGAGCTCGGGATCCTCCACCCGCGCAAGCTCGGACACATGGAGCTGCAACCGACCCTGGTACAGCGTCATCGTCCCGTCCACCCGGACGAGCTCGAAGTCGTGGAAGCGCTGGGCGACGGCGTCGGCCTGGTCCCAGACGCGCCCTTCGACGCTGCCGGTCGGGTTCGCCAGCGTGACGTTGAGGTACGGCTTGCCGTTGCGGCCGACCGCCAAGCTCTTGCGAGTGCAGAGGAATACGCCCTTCACGCGCGCTCGATCGGCCAGCTCCTTGAGGTCGGGCGTGTCCATGCCGCAAGCGTAGCAGAAAACGGACCAGGCGCGGCGTGAGCGTCCGGAACGCGCGGTCGACAGTCCGTATTGCCCGCTCCGGAATCAAAGCGGATTCCAGACCTCCTGACATTGGGGTCGTAACCGGCTGATTCGTCTCGGCCGCGCCCGGCCGGTGCTCGGATGAATACCTGTCCGGTTCCGCGGCGCCGCGAGCCCGGTTTCCGTCGAGCTTTCGTGGCGCAGGTGCGGACCCAATCCTGTCCGGTTCGCGGTGCGGTAGAGAGGCGGGATGAGCGACCAGCTCACGTTCCCGCTGCCGCCCGGTGGCCGCTCCGACGTCATCGTCGTCAATGCACGCTGCGCCGTGCACATCGAGGGCGAGCAGCGGGTGGTTGTCGTCGCCGATCGACGATGCGGCCCCCATGTTCGCCTCGGCCACCGCCGTGCCGGGCGCGGGCGTGCTGTGCGCGCTGCCGGCGCTCTGCGCGAGCGGCATCTTCCGGCTCGCGCACAAGCTCTACGGCGACATCGGCCCCGCCTTCTACGGCTTGCGCACGACGCTGGTGATCCTGCTCTTCATGGCGCTGTGGCGCATCAAGCGCCCCGAGGGGCTCAAGGAGCGTGACCCCGCGACGCTGGGCCACGTGCTGGGGCTGGATCGCGCCCCCGAGGTCAAGACCCTCCGGCGCAAGCTCACGCAGCTCGCCGCCTGCCGGCAGGCCACGCGCCTCGGCGAGGAGCTGGCCCAGTGGCGCGTCGCGCAGCGCGGTCGCCTCATGGGCTTCCTCTACGTCGACGGCCACGTGCGCGTCTACCACGGCCGGCGCGACATCCCCAAGGCCCACGTCGCGCGCATGCGTCTCGCGATGCCCGCGACCACCGACTACTGGGTCAACGACCAGACCGGCGACCCGTTGTTCGTGATGACCGCCGAGGCCAACGCCGGGATGACGAAGATGCTGCCCGAGGTGCTCGCGGAGGTCCGCCGCCTCGTCGGTGACCGCCGCGTGACCATCGTCTTCGACCGGGGCGGCTGGAGCCCCAAGCTATTCCGGCAGTTGCTCACCGACGGCTTCGACCTCCTCACCTACCGCAAGGGCAAGAGCCGTCGCATCAGCGCCAAGCGGTTCGTGCTACGCGAAGCGCAGTTCGACGACGCGAGCGTCGCGTACCAGCTGCACGACCAGCCGGTGCGCTTCCTCAACGGCAAACTGCGCCTGCGCCAGGTCACGCGCCTGGGCGCCGACGGGCACCAGACCCAGGTCATCACCAGTCGCTGGGACCTGCGCGACGTCGAGGTCGCCTACCGCATGTTCGAGCGCTGGCGGCAGGAGAACTATTTCAAGTACATGCGCGAGGAGTTCCTCCTCGATGCCCTCATCGACTACCAGATCGACGACGACGACCCCACCCGCACCGTGCCCAACCCCGCGCGGCGCGTCCTCGACCAGGACATCCGCATCGCTCGCGCCGAGGTCACCCGGCTGGAGCAGGCCTACGGCGCGGCCGCGGTGGACAACCCCGAGGGCCGCCGCCCGACGATGCGCGGCTTCAAGATCGCCCACGGTCGCATCGGCAAGCCGCTGCGTGCCGCCCGCGCTCGCGTCGCCGAGTTGGTCGCCACCCGCCGCGCGCTCCCGAAGCGCGTCGAGGTGCGCGACGTCAGCGACGACGCGGTGATCAAGCTCGCGGCCGAGCGGAAGCACCTGTCCAACCTCGTCCGCATGGTCGCCTACCAGGCCGAGAGCGACTTGATGATCATGCTCCGCCCCCACTACGCCCGCGCCGACCAGGAGGGGCGCACATTGCTCCACGAACTCCTCCTGGCGCCCGCCGACCTCCGCGTCGTCGGGACGGAGCTCGTCGTCACCCTCCAGCCTCTCAGCGTCCCCCACCGCACCCTGGCGGTTCAGGCGCTGTGCGACGAGCTCACCGAGTGCGCCGTGGTCTTCCCGGGCTCGTCCCTCACGCTGCGCTTCGCCGTCCACCCGCCGCCCACCGTCGGTCTTCCCTTCCCGGGGCCCCGGCTGCGACCGGCCGCGGCCGCCGCACCGGCCTGAAACCGGGCATTTCGCGCGGGGGGTATGTCAGGAGGTCTGGATGCAGGGCGGGCCCAGACCTGACTTGTGGCATGATGCCTGGTGGGGAACTCTGGGGTCCCCACCAGTAAGGCGGCTTAGGAGCCCAAGCTGAATTGTGTTGCCAGCTCTGGGCGAAGGTGATCTAACGTTGCTGTGAGGCGAGACACGGACCTCGAAGCCAGGATCGCGGACAAGTTCGCCGCCCTCGCGCCCATGCTCAACGAGCGAGCGCGC
>DASXVK010000575.1:0-13470 GCA_036504295.1 Polyangia bacterium | reverse complement strand
CGCCCGGGATGTACTCCTGCACGACGAGCTGGTCGCGCAAAGCGACCGCGGTGGCGTGGGCGAGCAGCGCGGCCCCGCTCCAGAAGACGCGCGCCTTGCCCGCCCCGCGGAACAGATCCAGGAACACGGGCGACCGATGCCAGTCGGTCTTGGTCCTGGGCTTGACCAGGAGCGGGCCGGTCGAGCCGGCGACGGTGCCGGGGCCGCCGCCGTCCCAGCGGACGGTGAGCGGCACGGTGACGCCGCACGCACGGAGGACGTCGCCGGCCGCGTCCTTGTCGAGCAGCGCGCGGCCCAGGGCGGGCGCGCTCGTCCGGAACTCGAAGTGCGCGGCCAGCGCGGTGCCGAAGTCGTAGAGGAGCCTCAGCGCGTCGTCGCCGCCGTAGAAGAGCGGCACCCGCCGACCTGCCGCCGCGTGAAGCTGAGCGCCGGCCGCGAGCAGCGCCGCCGCGGTCGCCTCGGCGGCAGGATCGGCCGGCAGGGCGATCCTGCCCACCGCGTAGCGCGAGGCCAGCGCCAGGCTGTCCGCGTCGGCGGTCGCCACGACGACCGGCACCCCGGCGAGCCCGAGGGCGCGGACCAGGTTGAGGCCACCAAGCACCACCGCCGCCGGACGCCCTCCGATGAAATGAGGGATCACCATCGCACGTCGCATGCTCCTCGACTCCTGCTGCAGTCGGCCGCGCGGCCGACACGCGCGGCGCAGCGCGCCATGCGCGACGCCGCGCCACGCGGCCGGCAGCGCTCGTTCGTTGCCGTCGACGCCCCGTCGGTGTCGCGCAACTCGCGCCCGCGGCGAGATTCATCCACGCGAGGGGTTGTCCGTCGGGATTTCATCGCGCGCAGCGGATCAGCCGCGCGATCTGCCGCTGACGAAATACCGCGGAAACGCGGCCGCTATCCCGGGCCGAGGCGACGGCGGACGAAATCCACCCGGCGCCGCGCCGAGGACAGCCATTCGCTCAGGGCGTCGATGCGGAACCCGCCGCGCCGGGCCTTGTCCTCGGTCGTGCGGTGGTCATAGGGCACGCGATGGAACGTGACCAGCGCCGCCTCGGCGTCGTAGGTGGCGCACTCGGCCAGCTTGTGGACACGCTTGCGTGAGGCGTCGACCGAGCCCGGGTTGATCATGGCGACCAGGCCGGGCGTGAGCCGCACGGGGCCGCCGTCGCTCCGCCGCTCACGGACCGTGTCACGGTCGATTTCGTACAGGCGGGGCTCGTGCGTGTGCCCGAAGAAGCACACGCGCACCCCGGGGAACGTGCGGCCGAGCGCCGCGGCGTTGGCGCGGATCGCCGCCGGCGTGCGCAGGTAACGCTGCGGGTCGTCCACGCTGCCGTGCGTGAGGACGAAGCCCTCCGGGTACCGGCGGTGCAGCGGCAGCCCCGCCAGATAGGCGGCGCTCGGCTCCGTCAGCACGGTCCGCGTGCGGCGCAGCGCGAACGCGGCCTTGTCGGCGCAGCGCTCGACCCCCAGCCGGCCGATGCTGATGAGGTCGTGGTTGCCGGCGATGCCCTCGATGCCGCGCTCGCGAACGAGGCGGATGCACTCGTCCGAGTCGGCGTTGTAGCCCACGAGGTCCCCGAGGCAGACGACGCGCGAGGCGTCGCGCCGCTCGAGCAGCGCGAGGACGGCCCGCAGCGCCTCGAGGTTGCCGTGAACGTCGCTGATGATGCCGATGAGCGCCATGCGGGGCCTCTGTCCGATGCCGGCGAGTTCGGAACGAAGCCGCCTCTCCGTCGAGAAACTCACCAGGCGCGCGGCATCACACGACAGTCGATCATGAGGCACGGCACCGGCACCTGGATCAACGACGCCGCCCGCCGGGCGGAGTCGATCATCGGCGTCCACGGGGTCCGCGGGGTGAAGATCCTCGTCGGTCAGCTCAACCGCATCGCGTACCACGGGGTGCGCTTCGAGTGTCCCGTCTGCGACTCGCGCCTGCGCCGCTGGTCCTTCTACGGCCACCCGGCGCACGGGCAGCGGATCTGCCCCGTGTGCCGCGCCGCGGCGCGCCACCGGTACCTCTGGTACACGCTCACGCGGCGCGGCCTGCTGCCGCGGCCGGGTGAGCGCGTGCTGCACGTCTCGCCGGAGTGGATCCTCGAGCGGAAGCTGCGCGACATCGTCGCCGTGGAGGACTACCTGAGCGTCGATCTACTGCCGGGGCGGGCGATGCGAGTGATGGATCTCACGGCCGCCGACTGCGCCGGCGGCCAGTTCGACCTGGCCCTCGGCTCGCATGTGCTCGAGCACATCCCGGAGGACCGCGCGGCGATGCGCGAGCTCCATCGCCTGCTGCGCGCGGGCGGGCGCCTCCTCCTGCAGGTGCCCATCAACCGTCACGCGCGGACCGACGAGGACCCGAGCGTCACCAGCTCCGTGGAGCGCGAGGCGCGATTCGGTCAGGGAGATCACGTCCGCGTCTACGGCCTGGATCTCGCGGAGCGGCTGCGCGAGGCCGGCTTCTCCGTCGACGTCTGCGACCCGCGCCTGGACTGCGCCCCGGCCGCGTACGTGCGCCACGCCTTCGACGACGACCCCGGCCGCCTGTCGCAGAGCATCGTCTTCCTCTGCCGGAAGGCGTGACCTGCGGGGTCAGCGCCCAGCGCCCGCTGGCGCCGCGATGGGGACGCGCCGGGGCAGCGTCACCGTGAACACCGTCGCGTCCGCCGTCGAGCGCGCCCCGATCGTGCCGCCGTGGGCGCGCACGATCTCGCGGCTGATGAAGAGCCCGAGCCCCAGCCCGCGCGGCGCCCGGGCGCCGGCTGCGGCGCCGCGCCGGAACGGCTCGTAGAGCCGCGGCAGCAGCGCCGGTGGGATCGGCGGGCCGCGGTTCTCCACCTCGAGGACGACCGTGTCCGCCGCGCCGCGCCAGCCCACGCGCACCGGGGTGCCCGGGGCGCTGTAGCTGAGCGCGCTGCGGACGAGGTTCGCGAGGAGCTGCGCGAGGCGGTCCGGGTCCCACTCCCCGCGGCTCTCGCCCGCCCCGTCGAGGCGCAGCTCCCGGTCCGGCTGGCCGGCCCGGGCCTCGTCGATGACCACGGCCTTCGCCTGCGCGGCACCGAGCTGCGGGGAGCGCAACAGCGGGGAGTCGGCGTCGAGCGGCCCGCGCCGCCACGCGCCCAGGTCATCGGGCTCGTAGCCGCGGCTCCGCCGGAGGCTCAGCGCGGGGCCGTCCGGGACCAGCACCATCCCCGCCGTCGCGCCGAGCAGCGGCAAGCCCTTCGCCAAGATCGTCTCCACGACGGCGACCTGCTCGGATTGTGCGTTGAGCGCGGCGGTGAGCTCCTGGATCGCCGCGAGGCGCTGCGCCCACCTCTCGGCGGCCGCGCGCAGCTGGTGCTGCAGGATCGCCGCCGCGGCCCGGTCCGCGAGGGCCGCGACCCGCGCCTTGTCGCCAGCGGAGAACTCGTACACCGAGACCGAGCCCATGGTGAGGACGCCGAGGAGGCTGTCCTGCGCGATGAGGGGCACGCCGTAGAGCGCCCGCACGCCCGCCTCCCGGATGATCCGGCTGCGCACGAGCGGCTCGGTCGCCGCGGAGCGGACCTCGAGCGGCGCGCGGGTCGCGGCGACGCGGCCGGCGAAGCCCTCCCCGATGGCGAGGAGGCCCTCCAGGGTCGCGCGCCAGCCCGAGGGCGTCGCAGACTCACCGGCTCGCGCGCATGGGACTCGCGCGCGCGCGGCAGCGCATTATGTATCTTTTCGAGGCCGATGCCTCGGATGCGCATCCGTGCAGACCACCCTGGATCGGCGCAGGCCCGCCCTCGGGCGCCGCACCTCTGATCGGGTCTTGCCCGCCGTCGCGAACCCGGCGCTCACCTTCGACCGCGCCGGCGAGTGCGTCTTCCTGACGCCGAGCGCCGCGGGGGCGCTCGGCATCGACGAGGCGGCCGCCCTGGGCCGGACCGCGGCCCAGCTCGGGCTGCCGCCGCGCTTCGTCCTCGAGCTGACGCGCGCCCTGCGCGGCGCCATGGTGCTGCCGCAGCGCGGCCAGGTTCGCCTGCCCGGCGCGCGCGACTTCGAGTACGAGCTCCCGCCCGCCGACGAGCACGGGCTCACGACGGTGCGGCTGCGCGAGCTCACCGACCGCATGCGCGCCGAGGCGGCCGAGAGCCAGCTCGCCGCGCTCAAGGCGCGCATCGCCGCGCTCGAGCGCCGTGAGCCGGGGCCGGCCCCCAACCCGAGCGACCTCTCGGACCCGCTGCGCGTGCACGCGCAGCTCGTCGACAGCTCGCCGGACGCCGTCGCGGTCGTCGACCACGAGTTCGTCGTGCGCAGCGCCAACGCGGCGTTCTGCCGGCTCGCGGCGCGCCTCCCGCCGGAGCTGATCGGGCGCACGCTCGCCCAGGTCCTGGGCCAGGACGTCTTCGAGGATGTCCGGCCGGGGCTCGAGACCTGCTTCGCCGGGCAGACGGTCCGGAGCGAGCGCTGGGTCGAGCTCTTCGGTCGCGGCCGCCGCTGCCTGGAGGTCACGGACCAGCCGCTCTACGACGTGGGCGGCGCGGTCGCCTATGCCGGGATCGTGCTGCGCGACGTGACGCCGCGCCTCTACGCCGAGCAGGCGAGCACGCGGCTGGCGCACGAGGTGGACGAGGATCGGGCGCGGCTCCAGTCCATCATCGACCAGATGCCCGCCGGCGTGATCATCGCCGAGGCGCCCACGGGCAAGGTCTCGATGAGCAGCCAGCGGGCGGCCGAGATCTTCCGGCGCCCGGTGCGCCTGAGCAGCCGGATCGACGAGTACCGGGAGCTGCACGGCTGTCACCCCGACGGGCGGCCGTACGCCCCCGAGGAGTGGCCGCTCACCCGGGCGATCCGGAGCGGCGAGGTCGTCCGCGACGAGGAGATCGCGATCCGGCGCGGCGACGGGAGCTGTGCCACCATCAGCGTGAGCGCCGCGCCGACCCGCGACCGCACCGGGCGCGTCACCGGCGCCGTCGTCATCGACGTCGACGTGAGCGAGCGCCGGAGGTTGCGCGAGCAGGTCCAGGTGCTGGCCGCGCACGCCGCGAGCAGCCTGCGGCAGCTCGAGGCGGTGTTCACCAGCCTGACCGAGGGCGTCATCGTCGTCGACCGCGCGGGCGTCATCGTCAACGCGAACCCCCCCGTGCTCCGCGCGATCGGGCTCGAGTCCGTCGGTGAGCGGCGCATCGCGGAGCTCGCCGCCGACTTCGAGCTCACACGGCTCGATGGGGCGCCGATCCCGCTCGACGACTGGCCGGTCAGCCGGGCGCTCCGGGGGGAGCGCTTCGCGAACGTGCCGGCCCGGGTCCACCTGCGCCGGACCGGCGCGACCCGGGTCTTCAGCTACTCGGGCGGCCCGGTCCAGGACGACGCGGGCGAGCAGATCCTCGCCGTCGCCACCTTCCGCGACATCACGGCCGAGACCGCGCGCGACGGCGAGCTCGAGGATTTCGTGCGCATGGCCACCCACGACCTGCGGGCGCCGCTCACGGGCGTGCTGCTGCAGGCGCAGGTGCTGGCGAAGCTCGAGGGCGGGCACGACGAGCGCCGCGCCCGCGGGCTCGCCACCATCGTCAAGAACGCCGAGCGCATCGCCGCGATGATGGAGGAGCTCGCCGAGTCGGCGCGGGTCGCGTCCGCCCGGCTCAGGCTGGAGCGCCAGCCGACCGCGCTCGCCGCGCTCCTCGCGGGCTACCTGCAGCGCGCCGCGGGCGTGGTGGACACCCGCCGCGTGCGCCTCGAGCTCCCCGCGGACCTGCCGCCTGTGCACGTCGATCCCGCGCAACTCGAGCGCGTCCTCGGCGCCCTGATCGCGAACGCCCTGGGCGACGCGCCCCCCGGCAGCGAGGTCGTCGTGCGCGCCGCGGCCGCGGGCGATGAGGTGCGGGTGTCCATCACGGATCGCGGCGCCGGCATCCCGGAGCAGGATCGGCCCCACCTCTTCGATCGCGTCTACCGCGGGCGCGCCACGGCCCAGGCGCAGGGCCTGGGCCTCGGGCTGTACATTGCCCGCCGGCTGGTCGAGGCGCACGGCGGGCGCATCTGGGTCGAGAGCACGGTCGGCGAAGGGAGCACCTTCGCGTTCACGCTGCCAGTCGCCCGGGGCGGATAGACGCTCGCGCCGTGCAGGCGCCGCTCGCGGGCTCGGCTACAATCTCGGCCCATGCCCGCGCCCCGCGCCCTCGACCCCGTCGCGACCCGTGCGCCGGGGCGGCTGGCCACCGGCTGGCCCGTCGTGGTCGCGGCGGCGCTCGCGGTGATCGCGCTGCTCCCCGCGTGGGGGGCGGCCGGCCGCTACTCCGCCCGGTACGACTGGCGCTACTTCGACGCGATGACCGAGGCGGCCCGGCGCACGGTGGTCTGGTACCACCAGGCGCCGCTGTGGAACCCGTACTCGTGCGGCGGCGAGGTGGGGCTCGCGAACCCGCAATCCCTCGACGGCGCGCCGACGTTCGTGCTGGTGCTGCTCTTCGGCACGGCGCTCGGCCTCAAGCTCGCGCTCGCGCTGTACCTCTTCGCCGCGATCGACGGCACGCGCCGCCTGGGCGTGCACCTGGGCCTGGCGCCGCCGGCGGCGCTGGTCGCCGGCGTCGGGTTCGGCCTGTCGGGCTACCTCGCCGTGCGCTTCGCCACCGGTCATCTCTCCTTCCTCGGCGTCACGCTCTTCCCCACCCTGCTCCTCTGCTTCGACCGCTCCCTCGGCGCCGAGCCGCGCGCCTGGCGGTGGCTCGTCCCGGCGGGCCTCGTCGCGGCGTGGATCGCGCTCCTCGGGGGGACCTTCACCCCGCCGATGGCGGTCGAGCTGCTGGTCGGGTGGGCGGCCCTGCGCGCCATCGAGCGCCGCAGCGCGCGGCCCTTCGTTCACCTGCTCGTCCTCGGCGCCGTGGCCCTCGCCGCCGGCGCGGTCCGGCTCCTGCCGGCCCTCGAGTTCGTGCGCGACCACCCGCGGCCGGCCTTCGTGCGGGCGCCCGATCGGTCCACGGCGTGGCAGGTGCTGGCGGACCTGGTCGCGACGCGCGAGCTCGCGCCGCTCGCGGGCCGCAAGTACTGGGGCCACGAGTACGCGGCGCGGCTGCCCGCCCTCGTCGCGATCCTCGCGGCGGCGGCGCTGCCGCTGGCGGCGCTCGCGCGCGACCCCGGGCGGCGGCGCGTCGTGCGCGGGCTGTGGCTGCTCGCCGCCGCGGCGGCGCTCCTCGCGATGGGCAACTTCGCCACGCTCGCGCCCTGGTCGCTGCTGCAGCGGCTGCCGGTCCTGCGCGACCTGCGCGTGCCGTCGCGCCACCTGGTGCTGGTGGCGCTGCCGCTCGCGCTGCTCGCCGGCTTCGCCCTGGACGCCGCGCTCGCCTGGCTGCGCGGCCGCGGCGTGCGCCGGGCGGTCACGGTCGGCCTCGCGGCCGCCGCCGTGACGCTCGCCGCGGCGGACGGCGCCTGGGCGACGGCGCGCGCGTTCCGGGGCGTCTTCACGGTGACGCTGCCGAGCCCGCCCCGGCCGGCGCGCTTCTACCACACCCGGGGCCACTGGCAGACGATGCGCGAGACCCTCTTCGCGGGGCAGGGATCGCTCGAGTGCGACGAGGCCGCGCCGCTGCAGCGGGCGCAGGGGCTCGAGGTGGGCGACGTCCCGCAGGTGCGCCTGCTCGACGCGGGCGCGGGCCAGGTGCGCGCGGCGTCGTTCTCGCCGAACCGCTGGCGCGCGGCGCTCGACCTCGGCCGCGGCACGACGCTGCTGCTCAACGCCAACTGGAACGAGCACTGGCGCGCGCGGCCCGGCCGGGCCGTGAGCCTGGGCGGCCGCCTCGCCGTGGATCTCGGCGGCCTGCCGCCGGGCCGCCACGAGGTGACCGCCTGGTACCGGCCCCGCTCGTTCCTCGCCGGCGCCGTCGTGACCGGGCTGACGCTGCCGGCCTGCCTGCTCGCGTTCGCGCTGGCCCGCCGGCGCCGCGGCCGCGCCTCATCTGGGTGACGGCCGCCGGGCGCGCGTTGCCGCTGGCGACCCGGGCTGGTACTCTGGTTGGGCGCTGGGGTGGCCGCTCGGGGCGGCCGGCGCGTGTGGGTGATCAGAGTGGGACGGCGGCAGTCGACAAATCTGCTGGCGAGTGAGGGAGCTGCATGACGAAGGCCCGGTTTGGACTGTGGATCGCGGCGCTCACGCTGGCGCTCGGCGCCTGCGAGGCGGACCAGCCCCTCGAGGTCGGCGACGGTCACGGCGCGGTGACGCTGCGCGGGCGGGCGCAGAAGGGCCCGTTCCTGAAGGGCGCGGCGATCACCGTCGCCGGGCTCGACGCGCAGGGGCGCTCGCTCGGCACCGCCTACTCGACCATGACGGCGAACGACGCCGGCGAGTTCAACCTCAGCCTCGCCGGCACGCTCAACTACGGCGAGATCGTGAGCGAGGGCTACTACTTCAACGAGATCACCGGCGCCCCCTCGCAGGGGCCGATCACGCTGCGCGCGCTCTTCCTGCCGGTCGCGGGCAGCCAGCAGCGGGCGCACGTCAACGTGATCACCCACATGGCGCAGCTGCGGGCGAAGCAGCTCATGCTGGGCGGGATGGACCTCGGAAGCGCGGTCAACGCCGCCGAGACGAGCCTGCGCGCGGCGCTCGGCGTCCGCCACCCGACCCCCGGCACCGTCGGCCTCGGCACGTCGATGGACATCCTCGGCGGCGACACGCCGGACGCGCAGTACCTCCTGGCCCTGAGCTGCATCCTCGGGCACGCCGCGGCGGGCTCCGACGCGAACCTGCAGGAGCTGCTCAACGCGATCGCGGCCAGCCTCGCACCGAGCGGCACGCTGGCGCCCGGCCTCGTGGCGATCGTCGAGAAGGCGGAGCGCACGGTCGATCCGCAGGTGTGCATGAGCAACCTGCACCAGTGGATCGCGCGCAACGCGCTGAACCTCACGGTGCCGGACCTCACGAAGGTCATCGACACCGACAAGGATGGCATCCCGAACGCCAGCGACCCGGACGACGACGGGGACGGCGACCCCGACGCCACCGACCCCGCGCCGCTCGACCCGAACGCCGTGAGCTTCGCGGCCGCCGCCCTCTTCGGCGGCGAGGGCGCCTGCGCGATCAGCGGCCTCGACGCGCGCGGGTTCCGGTGCGAGGGGCCGTGGGCGCAGCTCCGCCCCGTCGGCTTCACGAGCACCTGGACCGTCGTGTCGGCCGGCCTCGAGGACCTCTGCGCGCGCTCGGCCGCGAACATGCTGTGGTGCTGGCGCGGCGGCCCGGCGGCGACGCCCGCCCGGATCGGCGGCACCGACTGGCAGTCGATCGCGGTCGGGCTCGGCGGCGCGTGCGCCGTCAAGACCGACGGCAGCCTCGGGTGCTGGGGCCGCGACGCCGCGCTGCGGGTCCGCTTCGACGACGCGCCGGTCCCGGTCGCTCCGGCGGGCACCTGGGCCAGCGTCACCGCCCCCGAGGCCACCGCCGAGACGCTCGCCTTCGCGCTGAAGACCGGCGGCACGCTGTGGGCGGTGGCGTCGCCCTACGCGCCGCCCGGCGCGCCGCTGCCGGCGAGCCTCACCGCGACGCAGGTCGGCACCGACGCCGACTGGGCCAGCGTGGCGGCGGGCGGCCGCGGCCACCGCTGCGCGCTCAAGACGGATCACTCGCTCTGGTGCTGGGGGTCGAACGAGGACGGCCAGCTCGGCCTGGGCGACACGAGCGAGCGCGACGCGCCCGCGCCGGTGGGCAGCGCCACCGACTGGGCCCAGGTCGTCGTCGACAACGGTGCGAGCGGCGCCCGCACCACGTGCGCCCGCAAGCTCGACGGCTCGCTCTGGTGCTGGGGCGCCGTGGGCCCCGACACCGTCCTGACGCCGGCGAAGCTCCCGACGACGCTCCTGTGGAAGTCCATCGCGCTCGGCAGCAAGCTCTGCGCCATCCGCGACGACGACCGGCTCTGGTGCTGGCCGCTCGGCGCCGCGCCGCAGCAGGTCGCCGTGCCGAACTGCGGCCGCGCCGGCGCCTGCGACGACGGCAACGCCTGCACGACCGACACCTGCGACCCGGTCGCCGGGTGCGTCCACGCCCCCGCCGCCGGCCCGTGCGACGACGGCAACCCGTGCACGGTGGATGACCAGTGCGCGGGGGGCACGTGCACCGGGACCCCGACGGCGTGGTGCAGCGATGGCGGCGCCATCGACGCGGGGCCGCCGGACCTGAGCGTGCCACCGGCGGACCTGGCGGTGCCGCCGCCGGATCTGGTGTCGCCGCCGGACCTGACGATGCCGGACCTGACCATGCCGCGGGACCTGTCGGTGCCGCCCGACCTGTCCATGCCCCCCGACCTCTCGGCGCCGCCCTGCAGCCTCGTGATCAACGAGGTGTTCCCGACGTCGAACCTGCAGTTCCAGTTCGTCGAGATCTACAACCCGTGCAACTACGTCGTCGACTTCAGCAGCTGGTATCTCACCGCCCGCACCGCCGACAACATCGAGTACCCGCTCACGATCGCGACCCCCTCCTCGATCCCGGCGCACGGCGTCATCGCGTTCGGCGGCACCCAGTACGACTTCACCGGCAAGATCGTGGCCCTGTTCCTCAACGGCGCGTTCCTCTCCTCCTCCGGCGGGGGCGTGGCCCTGCGCAACGGCAGCAACGTGGTCGTCGACTCGGTCGCGTACCTGAGCCTCATCACCGCCAACGGCTACACCGAGACCGCGCCGGCCCCGAACCCCGGCACCGGGTCCCTCAGCCGGATCCCGAACGGGACCGACACCAACAACAACGCCGCCGACTTCCAGGTCACCGCGACGCCCACGCTCGCGGCAGCGAACTGATGCGGAGGGGTCGCCACATGCGAATCGCGCTCGAGCTGCTCGTCGTCCTCCTCCTCTGCTCCGCCGCGCCCCGCGCCCGGGCCGCGGCGCCGACGTTCATGCCCCTGCAAGGCCTGCTCACCGACGCGAGCGGCGCCCCGGTGACCGGCCCGGTCAGCGTGCAGTTCGCGGTCTTCGACGCCCAGACCGGCGGCACCCAGGTCTGGACCGAGACGCAGTCCGTGACGACGCAGGCCGGCGTCTTCCTGGTCTACCTCGGCCACGTGACGCCGCTCAACCTCGCCGCCTTCCGCGACCACGGCGCCGTCTGGCTCGAGATCAAGGTCGAGAGCAACAGCCCGATGCCCCGCGTCTCGCTCGGCAGCGTGGCCTACGCCGCCTACGCCGAGTACTGCGGCCCGCACGTGCACCAGGCCGCGGACCTGCCCGCCGGCACGGTGGTCGGCGCGCAGACGTGCCCGGCGGACCAGCGGGTGCGGGCCATCGACGGCGCCGGCCAGCTCGCGTGCGGCCCCGTCGGCCGCGTCACCGACGTCCTCACGCGTCCGAGCGGCGGCCTCACGGTGGCGAGCTCCGCCGGGCCGCAGCCGGAGCTCGGCCTCATGAGCTGCCCGGACGGCAACGTGCTGCGCTCGACGGGCGCGGGGACCTGGGACTGCGCCTCGGTCGCCAGCGGCGGGCTCGGCAGCATCAGCAGCGTCACCGCGGGCGCCGGCCTGAGCGGCGGCGGCCTCAGCGGGGACGTCACCCTGACGATCGCCGCGCTCGGCGTGGTCACCGCCATGCTCGCCGACGGCGCCGTGACGGACGCGAAGATCACGAGCCTCTCCTGGTCGAAGATCACCGGCCTCCCCGGCTCGACCGGGTTCCTGGCCCGGTTCGCGCCGAGCGGTCTCGGCGCCGCGGCGGTGTTCGAGGACGGCACCGGCAACCTCGGCGTCGGCACCACCACCCCCGCCGCGGCCCTCGACGTCCAGACCGGCGGCGCCCGCTTCTCGGGCTTCGTCCAGGCCCAGGGGAGCGCCGCGGACGTCACGGCGCTCGGCGAGGGCGCGCACCTGCAGTGGAACCGCGACGGCGTGACCGGCCAGACCGCGCTCCTGAACCAGCGCGGCGCGTACACCGGCGGCGGCTTCGTCCTCGGCGAGATCAGCGGCGGCGCGGTCACCGAGTCGTTCCGGATCGAGTCGAACCTCGACCGCGCGCAGGAGTACCAGCGCACGCCGAACCTCATCGGCGGCTTCCACGAGAACGCGGTCACCCGCGGCGCGACCGGCGCGGTGATCGGCGGCGGCGGCTACCGCAGCGGCGCCACGCACCTCCCGAACACCGCCACGGACGTGAGCGCCACCGTCGCCGGCGGCGCGGGCAACCTCGCCGGCAACGATGACGCGGACGCGCTCAACGCGGGCTTCGCCACCGTCGGCGGTGGCCTCGGCAACGCCGCGCGCGGGCTGCAGAGCACGGTCGGCGGCGGCGCGAACAACACCGCCAGCGGGCCGAGCGCCGTCGTCGCCGGCGGCGTCGGCAACGCGGCGGCGGGCCACCACGCGACCGTCGGCGGCGGGCGCGGCAACACCGCCAGCGGCGCCGGCGCGACGGTCGCGGGCGGCGTGAGCAACCTCGCCCAGGGCGACCGCAGCCTCGCCGCCGGGAGCCGCGCCAGGGCCAACCGCCAGGGCTGCTTCGTCTGGGGCGACGCCACCGACGCCGACGTGGCGTGCGACGACGACAACCGGTTCGTCGCGCGCGCGAGCGGGGGCGTCTACCTCTATACGAGCCCGGGGCTCACGACCGGCGCGTACCTGGCGGCCGGCTCCGGGTCCTGGTCCGCGCGCAGCGACCGTGACCTCAAGTCGGACCACGCGCCGGTGAGCTCGCGCGACGTGCTCGAGCGCGTCGCCGCGCTGCCGATCACCACCTGGCGCTATCGCAGCGAGGCGTCGGGGGCGCGGCACATGGGGCCGGTGGCGCAGGACTTCCACCGCGCCTTCGGCCTGGGCGACAGCGACCGCCACATCGCGGCCGTCGACGCCGACGGCGTCGCGCTCGCCGCGGTGCAGGGGCTGAACCAGAAGCTGGCGACCGACAACGCGGCGCTGCGGGCCGAGCTCGACGACCTGAGGACGCGGATGACGACCATGGAGCGCCAGGTGAAGCCGCTGGTGTCGGGCGGCGCCGGGCTCGGCCTGGGCGGCCTCGGCCTCGGCGGCCTCCTCGCGGGCGGGCTGGTGGTGGCGCGCCGCCGCCGCACGGCGCGGCGGTGACCGCCATGACCGCGCGCCTGAGCCTCGCGCTGGCCCTGCTGCTGCTCGCCGGCGGCGGCTGCGGCGGCACCGCGACCGGCGGCGCCCGGGACGGCGGCCCGGCGGACGCGACGCCCGGGGACGCGCCGCCGCCCGACGTCCTCGCGGCGGACGCACCGGCGGCGACGGACGGTCCCGCGGCCGACGCGACCCCCGGGGACGCGGCGCCCGCCGATGCGTCGTGCCCGGGCTGCACCGTCCCCGCGGCCTGGCAGGCCGCCGGCGGCGCGGTCGGCCTCGCCACGCCGGACTACCGCCTGTCGCTGTCGGTCGCGCCGGCCCCGCCCGCGAGCCCGGTGCTGGCGAGCGAGGGCTACCGCCTCATCCTCGGCCCCGCGCCCGTCTTCTCACACTGAAGGGGTCCCTGAGCTAGGAACGTGCGGGGAAATGCAACACGGAGACGCGG
>DASXVK010000574.1:0-7485 GCA_036504295.1 Polyangia bacterium | reverse complement strand
GCCGAGCTCGACGCCGTCGAGCACCAGCCGCACGGTCTGCCCCGGGACCGCGGAGCGGGCCCGCACCGCCACGCTGCGCGGCCGCTCCCGGTCGAGGAGCAGCGTGAGCCGCGGCGCCGCCTCGGTGACGCCGAGCGCCGTGACGCCGTCGGCCCCGGTCGAGTCGCGCCCCCAGCCGGTGAGCCAGCCGCCGCGCGTGTACTTGTGCTGGTCGGCGGTCCCCAGGTCGATGAACGGCCCGCCGACGATGAGCTCGGCCCGCCCCGCCTCCTCGAGGAGCGCGGTGCGTCGCGCCGCGCCCGCGGGCGTCGCGGCCACGCTCGCGGGCATCGTGGCCGCCGGCGCCGACGCGGGCGCCGCCGCGGCCGCCGCGTCCGCGACGCGCGGGCGGGCCTCCGGCGCCCGCGGGCGCGAGCACCCCGGGCCGCCCGCGGCGAGCACGCCCACCAGGCCGACGGCCGCCGCGATGCCGCCCCGCCACGCCACGCCGCCCACCCCCCTCGCCCCCACGCTGGCCGTGCCGCCTCGCGTCTCGGAGCCTCAGGATAGCACGTGCGCCGCGTCGTCGTGGCGCTCGCCTCCCGGCCCCGGTCGTGCAATGATGTCGGGGGTCTGGGTTACCGGGAGACATGATGAATCCGATCGAGAAGGCGACCACCGATTTCCTCGTGCAGGAGTTCCTGGGCGGCGACGCCGGCGGGCGACTCACGCCGCAGACCCCGCTCATGGCCGCGGGCATCCTCGATTCCCTGGGCGCGATCATGCTGGTCGAGTTCATCGAGTCGCACTTCGGCGTCCGCATCGAGGCGCACGAGGCCGACGCGGAGCACATGGGCACGATCGAGCGCATCGTGCGGCTGGTCGAGGGTAAGAAGGCGGCGGGCGCTTAGGGGGCTGACTGGGCCGGTTAGCGGCTGCCCTCGGCGGCAGGGGGACCGCCGGCGGGTCCACCGGGCTGCTCACCGGGGGCGCCACCGGGTCGCCGGCCGCGGGCATCGCCCGTGGGCCCGCCCGGCCCCGTCGGCGCCGAGGCCGGCTGCCCGATCGGCAGCGCCTTGCCGCCGGCCGGGAAGAGCGGGGGCGGCCGCTGCGCCTCGGGGGGATCGGCACCCTCCTCGAGCACGATCTCGCCGAGGTCGTTCTTCAGCTTCTGCCGCACGACCACCATGAGCTTCTTCGTCTTGTGCTTCGGGGCGACGATCTTCATCTCGTAGGTCATGGCGGCGAGCTCGTCGAGCGTGAAGGCGCCGTCCTCCGTCCGGAAGAGATGGGGCTTGAGCCCGTTCACGAGGCTGAGCGTGTACTCCTTCGCCGGTCCCCCGCCCGCGAGCCTGACGCGGCCGCTGAGTGAGCCGTCGTCGGGGATGACGATCTCGAGGTTCTCGTCGCCGACCTTGGCGTTCTTGGCGTCGGCGCGCAGGCCGGGGTGGATGTTGTAGTTGGCGCCCGGCCGCGTCGCGCTGACGTGGACCCCGCCCGGCGGCAGCCCACGGCAGGCGAAGCGCCCCTGCACGTCCGTCGTCTCGGGCAACACCGGGCGCAGGCCGACCGCCGCCCGCGTGGCCGAGACGCACATCACGATCGCACCGGCGACGGGCGTCCGGTCCGGGTTGAGCACGACGCCGGCGACCGCGCCGTCCATCGTCAGCGGCAGGACGAGGTCCGCGCGGTCCCGGTCCGTGAGGTCGACCTGCAGCGGCTCGCTCAAGATCCCGTCGTGGGCGGCGAGGACGTGGACCACCCCGTACGAGAGGCCCCCGAGCCTGAACCGGCCCCCGGCGTCGCAGGTGCCCTCGACGACGGCGGCCATGAGCGCCCCGCCGTAACCGGTGCTGGTCCGGACGGTCGCGAACGGCATCGGCTCTCCCGCCGCGTTCACGACCCAGCCGCTGATCGTGCGGCCGCGCCTCAGCGGGATGATGATGCCCGACTTCGGCGACACCCCGTCGACGTCGTAGATCGACGACCAGCCGAGGTCGAACTCGGGGTGGTTCGCGAGGAACTGGTACTGCCCGGCGCTCAGCGCCTCGTACGTGAAGTAGCCGTTGGCATCGGTCTTCGGGTTGAACGGCCAGGTCGGCGGGCGGCGCGGGATGGTACCGCGCGCGGGCATCGCCGGCGACGCGATCACGTCGGCGCCCACGACCGGCAGCCCCTTCTCGTCGACGACGCGGCCGCTCACCGGCGCGCCGGGCGTGAGCTCGAGCTTGATCTCCCACTTCAGGCCGGCGGGCGGCTCGAGGCTCGCACCCCGGTGGCGGTACCCGGTCGCCCACGCGGCGATGTCGTAGCCGCCGGGGATGACGCCCCGGAGCACGAGCTTGCCCTGCGCGTCGGTCTTCCCGCGGCGCACGATCGTCAGGTTGCGCTGCATGCCCGCCGCGCGCAGCTCCACGTTGGCGTCGGCGATCGGCCCGCCGCCGGCGGCGACGACGGTCACCTCGAGCCGGGCGGCGGTGAAGAGCCGGATGGCGACGGGCGGCGTCGCCCGCGTGAGGTGGACCCGGAGCGGCCCGCCCGCGGCATCGCCCGCCCAGGCCTCGACCTCGTAGGAGTTGGGGTGCAGCCCGTCGAAGACGAACTCCCCGTTGCCGTTCGCCTTCGCCTCGCGGACGACGGGGCCGCTGAGGAGCACGCCCGCGCCCGGCACGCGCGCGCCCGTGCCGTCCACGACGTGGCCGGTCAGGCGCAGCGACTCGAGCAGCGCGGCGACCGGCCCCGCGGTCGGCGCCGGCATCGATCCGGGCGCGGCCAGGGCCTTGGTCGGCGGCGGCGCCGGCGCCCCGGCGTCCAGCTGGACGACCACGCGGGGCGCGCCGCAGCGGAGCTGGCCGAGCTGCAACGCGACGAGGGCGACGACGACGGCGACCAGCGCGGCGATGACGAGGGAGCGGGCCCGGCTGGTCTGTCGGCGCATCTTCGGGAGCCTAGCACCGTGGCGGGAGGGGCTCAAAAGACGCGGGGCGGCAGGAGTGCGCTAGCACCAGAAGCAGAGGGCGTGGAGGACGTGCTTGATGCCGTTCCAGATGGCGCCGATGATGGACTCGATCAGCTCCGTCGCGGCGGCCCACACGTACGAGATGGCCGCGAGGACGAAGTCGCCCATGCACTGGATCGCCCAGATGTTCCCGCCGTTCTCGCACACGCACTTGTCGTGGGCGTAGCAGGCGTCCGTGACGTAGTGCTTGCCGAAGACGCCGTCGCAGTCCGCGCCGCACTCGCCGTAGCAGTGCGCGGCGTCGCAGGTGTTCCCGGCCACCGTGCCCTCGCTCACGGCCGCGTTCTGGCGCGCGTAGCCGAGGTACTCGTAGACGTAGCCGCCGGGGCAGGAGGTCGAGACGCGGAACTCCCACCAGGTGCCGCCGCCCGCCTGGACCTGGGTCGGGATGTAGCACAGGTACAGCATGTAGTTGCCGCCCGGGTCGGACGGGCCGTCGAGCAGGTAGCCCATGGCCTGCCCGGTGTAGGTGCCTCCCTGGCAGTACGGGCTCGTGCTCGCGTAGTCGTCGGTCTTCCAGTACCCGTTGAAGTAGACGCTCCGCGTGCACTGGTAGATCGGGTGAGCGCCCCACGGCGTGCCGATGGCGTTGTTGTACGCCCCGCGGTACACGCTGACCTCGGCCGCGGCGTTGTACCCGGCCTTGCTCGTGCACCACTCGTACCCATAGTCGCCCGTCGACCCGTTGTACGAGAGGTACACCTTCTCGAGCTCGGGCGTGGGCGTCTCCGGGCACGCGTGCGGGTTCGTGAAGACCTGCGGGTAGCAGTCGTAGTACCGCCAACCCAAGCACGAGTCGTAGTACGAGCACTGCGACCACGCCGTGTCGTAGCAGGTGCCGGTCGTGGCCGAGGCCGGCTGAGCGCCCGCGAGGAGCGCGAGGGCAACGATGACGCTGCTGAGGTAAGAGCGCATGGCTGTCCTCCTCACCACGACCCGTGGGAGCCGTGCGACCCGTGCGACCCGTGCGACCCGTGGGAGCCGTGCGACCCGTGCGACCCGTGCGACCCGTGCGAGCAGTGCTGCGCGATGCGCATCGGCGCCGCGCCCGTCGGCGCCGCCCGCGCGGGCGCGCCCGCCTGCCCGGGGGCCGAAACCGCGTCCTTGCCCTGGGTCAGCGTACCGGCCTGCGCTGCCGCCGGCGCGACCAGCAACCCGGCGCCGACCGCGAGCGCGGTACCAGCGCGCAGCAGCACACGACGGTGGGTGCGCTTCTCCTCCTCGGGATGGAGGAACAGGCGCGGGTCACGGGGCGGGAGGCCATTCTTTCGGTTCATCGCACAACCCCCTTCCAGGGCCGTCTGACTCCGGACAGAGCAATGCCCGTGCCAGCGCCAGTAATTGCGCAACTACTGGTTATGACTTACCTTGTGTGGTTGGCGGGTCTGACCGGTCGCTGCAACAATTGAACAGCGCGCAGGCTCAAGTGCGAGCTGGCGGCTCTAACGGGCCGAGATCCTTACGGATCATTCCATGTGAGCCGACGAACAGAGCTTGAACAGGGTGATGATGAGGAAAGCTGAGGAGTTTCGCCGACTGTTGTTCAATTCGTCAACGACGCGGAGCGACAGTAGCTGTGCTAGCCAGGCCAGCCGGCGGCCAGCACCCAGCCGAGCACCTGCTCCTTGTCCTCGTCCGACCCGTAGCGGGTGGCGAGCAGCGCGTCCGTCTTGAGCGCGTGTGCGAGGGCCGTGAGCTCCGGCTCGCCGGCGCGGGAGGCGGCCATGACCCGCACCGCCGAGACCGCCACCGCCCGCGCCGCCTCCGCCGCGAAGAGCCGGCAGGCCGCCTGCAGCGGCGCCGCCGCGTTCGCCGCGTGGCGGCAGAACGCGAGCGCGTGCTCGACCTCGGCGATGCGATCGGCGAGCTCGAACATCACGTGCTGCTCGCGGCTGATCTTGGCCTGGTGCAGCGTCCAGACCGCGTGGCCGAGCGCCTCCGCGGTGTCGGCGACGAGGTCGGCCGCGACCGCGGGCCCGAGCGGCCGCACCCGCGCGGCGGCCTCCCGGTAGAAGCCGCCCTTGGTGCGCAGCATGGTGCGGAAGCGGGCGAGGTACAGCCCGGCCTGTTGCAGCTCGCTCGTGCCCTCGTAGATGGTGGTGACGCGCACGTCGCGCCGGATCTTCTCGACGACGAAGTCGCGCAGGTAGCCGTACCCGCCGTGCGCCTGCACGGCGGCGTCCGCGGCGGCGCTGCCGGCCTCGGTCGCGAAGAGCTTGGCCGCGGCCCCCTCGACGTCGAGGTCGGTCTCGCCCGCGTCGAGGCGCTGGGCCAGCTCCGCGACGTAGCCGCGCGCGGCCTCCAGCCGGACCACGTGCGGGATGAGGAGCTTGTGGGTGAAGCCCTTGAGGCGGCAGAGCGGCTTGCCCCCCTGCTGGCGGTCCTGGGAGTAGGCCACCGCGCGCCCGAGCGCGGCCTCGCCGGCGCCGAGCCCGAAGGCCGCCACCATGAGCCGCGAGTGGGCGAAGACGGCGTTCGCCTGCGCCAGCCCCTGACCCTCGACCCCGCCGAGGAGCTGGTCGGCCGGCACGACCGCGTCCTCGAGGACGATCGGGGCCGTGGCCGAGGAGCGCAGGCCGTGCTTGGCCTCACGCGGCTGGACCTTCAGACCCGGCGTCCCCGCCTCCACGATGAAGAAGCTCGGCCCGCCGGGGGCCTGCGCGAGGACGAGGTAGAGGTCGGCGAGGCCCCCGTTCGACACGAACTGCTTGGTGCCGTCGAGGCGGTAGGCCGGGGGCTGGCCGTCGGCGACGACCGGCGTGGCCGTGGTGGCGAGCGCGGCGACGTTGCTGCCGCCCTCGGGCTCGGTGACGGCGAGCGCGGCGAGCAGGCCGCGCGCGGCCATGGCGCCGAGCCAGCGCTCGCGCTGCGCGGGGGTGCCGCCGGCGCGCATCGGGTTCGCGCTGATGGCGAGCCCGAGGAACGCGGTGGCGACGCCGAGATCGTACCGCGCCAGCTCCTCGGCGACGAGGGCCACGTCGCGCGCGCCGGCGCCGAGCCCGCCGTGCTCCGGGGGCAGGAAGACGAGGTGCAGCCCGATCGCGGGGCCGAGCAGGCGCCGGAGCAGCTCCACCGGCGGGGCGTCCGCGGCGTCCCAGCGCAGGGTCGCGGCGGGCGCGAGCTCGTCGCCGCCGAGCCGGCGGAGGTTCGCGAGCACGAGCGCCCGCGTCTGCTCGTCCAGGCCAGGGATCGTCATGGCAGCTCCTTCCATGGCGCCGCGGCGGCGCCGTCGTCCGCGAGCACGCGATAGAGCTCGAACGCCCGCGGCGGATGTCCGGGGATCACCCGCGCGCCGTCCACCGCGAGCGACCGGGCGGTCACGTCGCCGAAGACGATGACCGCCGGCCCGGCGGGCCGCGCCTCGCACCGCCCGACGTACACCCGGGTCGGCGCCGGCCGGCGCCCCTCGACGGCGAGGCGCTCGAGCGAGTGGGAGACGCCGTTGGCGTAGCCGAGCGGCACGCCCTGGCCCCACACGACCTCGACCGTGGGCACCGGGTTCGCCCAGAGGTCGCCGCGCGTGAACGGCGCCCGCACCGCCGCGGGCCGCAGCGCGGGGAAGATCATCACGCCCTGGCGCAGCTCGCCGAGGCCGTGCTCCGCCGCCAGCCGCAGGTGCGGGATCTCGGCGGCCTCGAAGCCCATCACGTGCGCGGCGGCGGCGTCGGCGGCGACGCAGTCGGCGCTCGCGATGAGCAGTCCGAGCGGCTTCCCCGTGCCGAAGAGCGGCCCCTGCCCCTCGAGCCCGACGAGGCCGTCGAGGATCGTGAGGTCGGGCCGCCGCACCGAGAGGAGGTCCACGAGCTTGGGGTGGATGTCCTCGTTGTGGTGCCGCATCTTCTCCTCGTCGCGCAGCAGCCCGAAGAGGTTCTTCATGCCGAGCGAGACGGCGGTGAGCGTGTGCGTCTTGAGCTTCGCGAGATCGATGACGACGTCGGCCTCGAGGTACGGCCGCGGCAGCGCCAGCGCCGGCGCGACCAGGCGCGTGCGCGAGGCCACGGTGACGCGCGGCTCCGCGTCCAGGTCGAGGCAAGCGACGCTCTGCGGCAGCGCGAAGCGGCGCAGCAGCGCGTAGGCCGCCGCGGAGCCGCGCCCCTGCCCCGGCTTCTCGCCCAGGACGATCCGCGCCGCCCCGTGCCGCCGCAGCACCGCGCAGAGCGCCACGATCACGCGCGGGTCGGTGGGCGCGAAGGGGCTCGACGCGCCGGCCACGAAGTTCAGGTTCGGCTTGACGTACACGGTCCGGCCGCGGACGAGCGCGGCCGTGTCGACCGCGTCGTCGCAGACGGCGGCGAGGGTCGCCTCGAGCTCGGGCGGCACCGCCGGCTCGTCGAACGGGCTCGACACGAGCGGCGTGGCGAGGCGGCGGAGGGAGACGACAGGTGCGCTCACGCCGCGGCCTCCTGCTTTCCGCGCGGCGCGGCGCGCGGTGGGGGGAGGCTCGTCGGGCGTTGCCCCCCGCGGGGGGACGGGCACCTCCCCCCCGG
>DASXVK010000573.1:0-2415 GCA_036504295.1 Polyangia bacterium | reverse complement strand
ACGGCCGCGCGCACGGCGCGCATGCAGCGGGTATGTAATGAGCGGACTCGCCCGTGCAAGACTTGGATGGCGCGAAACGCGCTTTTCGCGGTGATCCGACGCGTTTCAGGCCGGGATCCGGCCCGACGGGCGCTGGATTGTTACGCCGGCGGCGCGATCGCGGAGCGCCCGAGCAGCCCCTCGGCGAACCCCAGGTGCCACTGCCACAGCGTCGCGGCGAGCATGGCCGTGAGGGCCGGGATCTCATCCGCGGGCGCGCCGCGCAGCCGCAGCCAGGCCGGCGCGGACGCGAGCGCCGCGCCGGGCGCGAGGCCGCTGCTCGCGACCGTCACGAACGGCAGCGCGTGGAGCAGCCGCGTCGGGCCGTGCAGCTTCACGAGCGCCGCGTGGCCGCGCCCGTACCCCCGCATCATGCGCCGGAACGCCGCGGGGGTCGCCGGCCGGTGGTGGTAGACGAGGGCGGCGGGCACGAAGCGCAGGCCGAAGCCCGCCCGCGCCAGGCGCAGGTCGAGGTCGAGGTCCTCGCACGGCCACAGGTCCTCGCGGAACCCGCCCACGTGCGCGAGCGCGGCGCGCCGCACGAGCGCGGCGCACGAGGGGTTGTGCCGCGCCGGCCGCGCCGCTCCGCCGCCGCGCGCGTACTCGGAGACGAAGCCGACCGCCGCGAGGAAGCGCTGCACCCGCTGCGCGTACGGCGGGTCGTCGGCGGGCGCGGCCTGCCGCCCGCCGACGCTGGCCACGGCCGGACCGGCCGCGGCGAGGTCCGCGGCGAGCGTCGTCAGACAGCCCGGCGCGAGCTCGCAGTCGGCGTCGGTGAAGAAGCACAGCTCGGCCCGGGTCGCGGCCACGCCGAGGTTGCGGCCGCGCGAGGGTCCGACCCCGCCGGTGCGCAGGACCGTCGCGCCCGCGGCCCGCGCGAGCGCCCCGGTGTCGTCGGTCGAGCCGTCGTCGATGACGATGACCTCGACCCGCGCGGCGGGCCAGCCCTGCGCCGCGACCGAGCGGAGGCACGCGCCGATGTGCGCCGCCTCGTTGCGCGCGGGGATGACGACGGCGAGGCGCGGCGTGGTCATGCCGCCGCCCCCGCCGAGGGACGCGCGGACGCTGGTGCCGCCGCCCGGCGCTGGTCGAGGTAGGCGCGCACGCTGTCGCGCAGGGGCGAGAAGAGCCCCGCCCGGGCGAGCTCCGCGTCATCGCGCACGCGCGCGCGCTGCACCTGCGCCCGGGCCCGCCAGAGCGCCGGCAGCTCGCGGCACACGGCGAGGTCCGCCGCGAGCAGCGCCGCGAGCCGCGCCCGGTCCGCGCGCCGGGCGAACCCCGCCGCGCGCACGAGATCGAACGCCGCGCTCACCGCGAGCCCCGCCGCGAGCCGCCGCCCCCCGGCCAGCCGCACCAGGTTACGCAGCCGGTTGCGCTGCGACAGGAACAGCCGCCGCGGCGAGTCCGGCCGCCCCATCAGCGCCCCGCCCTCGTGGTACACGACCGACGCCGGCACGTGCAGCACCCGCCACCCCATGAGCCACGCCCGCCACCCGAGGTCCACGTCCTCGTGGTAGATGACGTAGCCGGGATCGAAGCCGCCGAGCGCCAGGTACGCCGCCCGCCGCACGACCAGCGCCCCGCCGCAGGCGAACGCGGTCGGGTGCGGCGCGAGCGCGGCGCCGGCGTCCTCCGGCGCGGTCGCGTACTTCGCGACGTCGACGCCGCCGCCGATCAGCGCCAGCTTGCCGCCGGCGTGGTCGACGAGCCGCCCGTCCGCCGACAGCAGCCGGCTGCCGCACAGCGCCACGTCGTCCGCCGCCATCGCCGCGACGAGCGGCGGGGCGAAGCCTGGCGCGACGCGCACGTCGTTGTTGAGCAGCGCCACGAGCGGCCGCCCCCCGAGCAGCGCGTCGTCGCGGAGCACCCGGTCGTACGCGCCGGCGAAGCCGAGGTTCGCGCCCAGCGCCACGACGCGGACCTCGGGGAAGCGCGCGCGGACCAGCTCCACCGAGCCGTCGCGCGAGCCGTTGTCGATGAGCCACGGCTCCACCCCCGCCGCCGCGCGCAACGAGGCGAAGCACGGCTCGAGGAAGTCGCGGCCGTCGAGGTTGAGCACGAGGACGGGGAGGGGCACGGCGGGGAATGTACGAGATGGGGGGCGGGGGGACAAGCGGAGCGCCGCGTCCGGCGGCACGAATAGTGGCGGGCCACGCGCTCGCGCGGACCGGGCCGCGCACATGGCCAAGCGTTGACCTAGCGACGAGGTGCCGCCGCGGAGGCGTGCTCGGGCGAAGGGGCTTCGAGGACCTGCCGGTCGTGCTGGCGCTTGAAGGCTACGAAGACCCACGTGGCCCAGGGGAGAACCAGCAAGCACTTGCCGATGAGTAGCAGGACGACGAATGTCGTCAGTCCTCGCTGCGGCAGGACGACGGC
>DASXVK010000572.1:0-30589 GCA_036504295.1 Polyangia bacterium | reverse complement strand
CCGCCCCCCCCGCCGCCGCCCGGGGCGGCGCCGCCGTTCGGCAAGGCGCCGCCGTTCGGCAAGGCGCCGCCGTTCGGCGAGGCGCCGCCGTTCGGCAAGGCGCCCCCGCCCCCGTTCGGGCCGGGCACGCCGCCGCCGCCCTTCGGCCCCGGCGCGCCGCATCCCGCGCTGGTGCTCGAGTTCGAGCCGGTCCTCGCCGCGCGGCTCGTGCGCGAGGGACGCCTCAACCTCGGCGTCGGCCTCCTCGCCGCCCTCGTCCTCGTCACCGCGGCGTTCGTGCTCTTCCGCGCGTCGGCCCGCGCCGACGAGGCCGCCGCCGCCGCGGCCCGGCAGCAGCACCTCGCCGGGCTCGGCGAGATGTCCGCGGTCCTCGCGCACCAGATCCGCAACCCGCTCGCGGCCGCCAAGGGCCACGCCCAGCTCCTCGCCGAGCAGGTCCCGGCGGAGCACGAGTGGCGCGAGTGGGCGGATCAGACCGTCACGCACCTCGTGCGGCTCGAGGAGCTCACGAACGACCTCCTCGACTTCGCGCGCTCGGGCGCGCTGCACCGGGAGCCGGTCGCGCCCGCGGCGCTGTTGCGCGAGGCGGCCGAGGAGGTCGATCCGGCCCGCATCGAGCTCGACGTCGCCGCGGCGCCGCCCACCTTCGCGCTCGACGCGACGCACATGCGCCAGGTCCTCATCAACCTGCTGCGCAACGCGCTCGCCGCCTCGCCGCCCGGCGCCCCGGTGACCGCCACCGCCGCCGGCGCCGACGGGGCGCTCGTGCTCATGGTGCGCGACCGCGGCCCGGGCATCCCGGCGGCCGAGCGCGACCGCGTCTTCGAGCCGTTCCACACGACGCGCATCCAGGGCACCGGGCTCGGGCTCGCCGTCGCGCGGCGCATCGTGCTGCTGCACGGCGGCCGCATCGAGGCCACCGCGGCGTCCGGCGGCGGCGCGCTCTTCACGATCGTGATCCCCGGGTGAGGCCATCGGAACGATGGGTCACAGGCCACGGCCCCGTCGCGGCGCGGTTGTTTTCGCGCGGCGCGGCGCGTGGTGGCGGGGAGGCTCGATCTACGACGAGGCTCGCCCCCGGCTCGCCTCCGGGGGCTTTGCCCGGCGAGGGGGGGCGGGCAGAGCCCCCCTGAGGGAGACGCCATGGCCAGCATCCTGGTAGTCGACGACGAGGCGGGCATCCGCAGCTTCCTGCGCGCGGCCCTCAAGACCGAGGGTCACGAGGTGGACGAAGCCGCCGGCGGCGAGGCGGCGCTGCGCGCGGTGCAGGGCCGGTCCTACCACGTCGTCATCACCGATCTGCGCATGCCGGGCATGGACGGCATGGAGCTGCTCGGGCGCCTGCGCGGCGACTTCCCCGAGACCGAGGTCATCGTCCTGACCGCCCACGGCTCGATCGAGTCGGCGGTGCAGGCCATGAAGCTCGGCGCGTTCGACTACCTGCGCAAGCCGCTGGGCAGCCCCGCCGAGATCCGGCTCCTGGTCGAGCGCGCCCTCGAGCGCCACCGCTTCCGCGCGAGGAGCGAGGCGGCCGGCGAGGGCCGCGGCCCCAGCCTCACCTACGGGGCGCCGGCCATGGAGCCCGTCGTCCGCGCCCTCAAGCGCGTGGCCGCGACCGACGCCACGGTGCTGCTCCAGGGCGAGAGCGGCACCGGCAAGGAGGTCGCCGCCCGCGCGGTGCACGATTGGAGCGCGCGCGCCGCCGGCCCCTTCGTCGCGGTCAACTGCGCCGCGCTGTCGGAGTCGCTGCTCGAGAGCGAGCTCTTCGGCCACGAGAAGGGCGCCTTCACCGGCGCCGTCGGGCGCCGCCGCGGGCGCATCGAGCTCGCCGACGGCGGCACCTTCTTCCTCGACGAGGTCGGCGAGCTCAAGCCGGCGCTCCAGGTGAAGCTGCTGCGGGTGCTGCAGGAGCGGCGCTTCGAGCGCGTCGGCGGCAACCAGGAGGTGCTCTGCAACGCGCGCTGGATCGCGGCCACCAACCGCGACCTCGAGGAGCGCATGCGCGCCGGCGAGTTCCGCGAGGACCTCTACCACCGCCTCGCGGTCTTCCCGGTGCGGCTGCCGCCGCTGCGCGAGCGGCGCGAGGACGTCGCGCCGCTCGCCCGGGCGCTCCTCGCCCGCATCGCCGCCGACCTCGGCCGGCCGCACCTCGAGCTCGACGACGGCGCCGTCCAGGCCCTCGAGCGGGCCGCCTGGCCGGGCAACGTCCGGCAGCTCGCGAACACGCTCGAGCGCGCCGCCATCCTCGCCGACGGCATCGCGCTCCGCGCCGAGCACCTGCAGCAGGGCGCCGGCGACGCCGGCGCCGCGCCCGCGGTCGCCACCATGGCCGAGCTCGAGCGCGACGCCATCCGCCGCGCCCTCGCCGCCGCCGGCGGCAACAAGCGCAAGGCCGCCGAGATGCTCGGCATCGGTCTGCGCACGCTCTACGACAAGCTCGCCCGCTACGGCATCGAGTGATCATGGAGACGCTGCCCGCCCCGCCGCTGCCCGGCTTCGTCGCGCGGCTGCTGCCCCCGGGGACGCGGCGCTACCGCCTCGACGTGGGCGGCGCGCGCATGCACGTGATGGAGCAGGGCCGCGGGCTGCCGGTGCTCCTCCTGCACGGCAACCCCACCTGGGGCTTCCTCTGGCGCAAGGTGGCGGCCGCGCTCACCGGCGCGCCGCTGCGGCTCGTGATGCCGGATCTCGTCGGGCTCGGTCTGTCGGACAAGCCGCGCGACCTCGCGGCCCACAGCCTCCTCGCGCACGCCCGCTGGCTCGGCGCGCTGCTGGACGCGCTCGCGCTCGAGCGCCTCGTCTTCGTCGGCCAGGACTGGGGCGGCCCGATCGGCCTGCGGGCGCTCGCCGACCGGCCCGGCCTCCTCGCCGGCCTCGTGCTCCTCAACACCGGCGTCGCCGCGCCGCGGCCCGGGCTGCGCGGCTCGCTCTTCCACCGGGTCGCGCGGCTACCGCTCGCGAGCGACCTGCTCTTCCGCGGCCTCGGGTTCCCGCTGGGCTGGCTGCACCGGGTGCAGGGCGACCCCGGCTCCATCCGGGGCGACGTCGCGCGCGCGTACCGGTTCCCGCTGCGCTGGCCCGACAACGCCGCGCCCCTCGCCCTCGCCCGCATGGTGCCCGACTCGACGACTCACCCGTCGGTGCCCGACCTCGTCCGCTGCGAGGAGCTGGTGCGCGGCTTCACCGGACCGAGCGCGCTCGTCTGGGGCGACCGCGATCCGATCCTCGGCCGCGCGCGCGCCCGCCTCGAACGGCTGCTCCCGCGGGCGCGCGTCACGCGCACCGCGGCGGGGCACTTCCTGCAGGAGGAGGTGCCGGACGAGATCGCGGCGGCGATCCGGGCGGTGGCGGCGGAGGTCGAGGCGTAGGCGCTCGGCGGATTCAGGATCACAGGGAGACGGGGAGGCGGGGAGACGGATCTTGGTTTGGGTCGCGTTTACGCGCGAGAGCTGCGCTCGGGCACGGGGCCGCGCGTTGCCGCAACCAACCCCAATCCAACTCCCCGACTCCCCGTCTCCCTGTTCAATTCCTTCCGCTACCGGCGGAGGCACATTCGCACGACGTCGCGCGGGCTCGGCGGCAGCAGCAGGCTGCGCCAGGCGTAGGTGCGCTGGGCGTCGCCGCAGGTGAGGCCGGGCGGGCACTCGGCGTCGGTGGCGCAGGGCTGGGTGCAGTAGTCGATGCGGGCCGGGCCGCGCATGCAGTAGCCGGAGCGGCAGTCGCCGTGCCGCGCGCACGCGGCGCCGACGACGCCGCGGCGCAGGTGGTCGTGGGCCATGAGCAGGAGCGGCGTCGCGATCGCGAGGAGCACCACCAGCAGCGCGGCCTTGAGGCGGGCGGGCTGCACCGCCCACCACGCCCGGGCGCGGAAGAGGCGCGGGAAGCGGGGCGGCGGCTCGGGCGCGAGCGCGCGCACCGCGACGCGCGGCGTGACCCGGCACGCGCGGCCGTCGAAGCGGCGCGCGTGCCCGCACGCGGGGCAGCGGGCGGTGCCGCGCTTGCCGACCGGCAGCCGCAGCCGCTGCAGGCACGCCGCGCCGCCGCACGCGACGACGACGTGGCTCTCGGGCACGCCGTAGGCGAGGTCGGCCGGCCGGCGCACGAGCCGCCGCAGCCCGAGCCGCGTCGCCGCGCGCAGGTGGTGGCCGAGCACCTGCCACTCGCCCTCGGCGAGCGGCTCCAGGGCGCGGCGCCAGCCGAGGCCGAGGCGGGCCGACACCTCGGCGTACGCCGCCCGCAGCAGCGGCGCGCGCAGGTAGCCGAACGACCGGTGGCGCTCGATCGTGACCTCGCCGCGGGTCTCGGTGGTGTCGGCGATGCCGTTGAGCGTGAGCGCGCCGAGGCCGGCGAGCATGGCCGTCAGGTCGACGTGCACCTCGTCCTCGACCGTCTCGAGCCGGCGCACGCCGCGCTCGGCGACGAGGATGTGGCAGCACTCGTGCGCGAGGATCGCCCCGAGGGCCCGGCCGTCGTGGCGGAACGCGGTCGCGATCTCGATGAAGTAGCGGCCGCCGTCGCGCTCGATGCGCCCCGCGCCCGGCAGGTCGGAGCGGAACGCGACGACGACGGCGTCGCAGTCGAGCCCGAGGTGGTCGATGACGCGCCGCGCGGCGGTCTGGAGCGTCAGCACCGACTCCGTGCAGAGGCGGTAGAACTCCGGGCTGGCGGCGAAGAGGAAGCCGTCGCGCACCGGGCACGGCAGCAGCAGCGCGCCGCTCAGCGCCGCCAGGCGGCGCGCCACCCAGCCGCGGGTCGTGTCGTGCAGCGTCGCCAGCGCCGGGGCGGGCATCGTCAGGACGGGACGCGGGGTGATCAGCCGCCGCTGGCGGGGAAGACCATCCACACCTGGTCGTCGGGCTGGAGGGCCGTGCGCAGCCCGTCCACCAGGTGGACGCTGCGGCCATTCACGAGGATGATGCAGCGCATCGCCTGGGCCCACTCGGCGGGCGGGACGCGGCGCTCGGCCTCGCGCAGTAGCTCCTGCACCGTCGTGGCGCTCGACTGCATGGTCTTCTCGCCGAGCAGCGCGGCCAGCTTCGTGTGCGGCACGAGCACGGGCATGGCTACCTCCTGATCTGCAGGCGCGCGATGGTCTTCTCGGTCGGGACGCCGCCCCGGTCCCAGCCGCGGATGCCGTAGTAGCGCGGCAGCATCTCGCCGAGGGGCACGCCGCGGTTGTACCGCGACGTCGGCTCGTTGAGCATCCGCGGCGGCAACGTGTCGTCGACCTCGGGCTTGAGCCCCTCGCGCAGGTTGTAGAGCCGCTCGAGGTTCATGATGCGCTCGCCGATCTCGTTGAGGTCGCCCATGCTGATCGTGCGGCCGGTGACGACCGACAGGAACTTCTCGAACCAGAGGAGCTGCGCCGGGTTCTTGAGCTTGAGCACGAGCTGGACCGCCGGGCCGGCGTTCAGCATCACCTTCATGAGGACCCGGTAGACCAGCGAGTTCGGGTCGAGGTTGAAGATGGCCGCGGGGATCATCGCGTAGGCCGCGAAGTAGCACATCGACAGCGCCGAGATCGACGCGTTCGTGTTCTGCTGCAGGATCACCAGCTCCGGCTTGGCCTTGGGCGAGACCGGGTCGACCGAGACCGGGCCGGTCGCCTCGAGGAACATGGTGGACCCGCGGATGTGGCAGCCGCCGCGGCTGGTGGTGGCGTACTCGAGCCCCTGGCCGACGCACCCGCGCGGGTCGTAGGCCGGCAGCTCCAGCCCCTTGACGTTGATGGCGAAGTCCTTGCCGCCGTGCCGCTCCGCCATGCGCTTCGTCCCGTCGGCCAGGTCGTCGCCGAGGCCGCGGCGGTACGCGATGTCCTCGATGGCCGCGCGGTAGGCCGCGACGTTGCCCCACGCGAGGTCGCTCGCGAGCATGCCGCGCTCGGTCAGCTCGGTGGCGAAGGCCAGGGAGCTCCCGAGCGAGATGCTGTCCATCCCGAGCTCGTCGGCCATGATCCCGAGCTGGATGACGGCCGGGAGGTCGAAGATGCCGAGGTTCGAGCCCAGCAGGCCGATCGTCTCGAACTCGGGGCCCTTGCCCTCGCCGCCGTCGACCTTCACGTGGCGGCCGCAGTGGATGGGGCACGAGATGCAGCCGTCGTGCTTGAGGAGCAGCTCGTCGCGCATCTTCTCGCCGGCGAGGTCGACGATCCGGAGGTCGTGCCCGGTCTGGAAGTTGCGGACCGGCATGATGTTGCGGCCGGCGGCGGGCATCACGATGTTCGCGGTGCCGAGCTCGGGCAGGATGCGGCCCGTCATCGGGTGCTGCTGCAGGAACTCGGTGATCTCCTTCTGGAGCTTCTTGAACGCGTCGCGGTCGGCGACCGGGATCTCCTGCTGCCCGTCGGCGATGACCGCCTTCAGGTTCTTCGACCCCATGACCGCGCCCACGCCGGTGCGGCCCGCCAGGCGGGTCTGCGAGACGATGGCGGCGTAGCGCACGAGGTGCTCGCCCGCGGGGCCGATGACCGCCTTGCCGTACCGCTTGGGCAGCGCGGCCTGCGTCTCGGCGGTGGTCTTCCCCCACAGGTGGGCCGCGTCCTTGATCTCGACCTTCTCGTCGGTGATCTCGAGGTAGACCGGCTGCTCGGCCCGGCCGCGGATGAGGACCGCGTCGTAGCCGGCCTTGCGCAGCTTGGTGGCGAAGCTGCCGCCGCAGTGGCTGTCGGCGATGAGGCCGGTGAGCGGCGACTTGGTCGTGACCACGAACCGGTTCGACTGCGGCGCGCTGGTGCCGGTGAGCGGCCCGGCGCTGAAGATCAGCGCCATCCCCGGGTCGTACGGGTCGAGCCCCGGCCGGGTCTGGTCGTACAGCAGGCGGGCGCCGAGCCCGCGCCCGCCGACGTAGAGCTCCACGTCCCGCCGGTCGAGCTCCTTCCTGGCGACGGCCCCGCTGGACAGATCGACCTCGAGATACCGGGACGTCGCTGCGCCGCTCATGCATCACCTCGCGCGGTGGAGCCCGCCGGTCAGTTGTATCAGCTCGCGCCCTGACCGACAACCTGGCTGGTGGCCGGGCGCCGCGGCGCCGGAGCGCGCATGCTAGGATGCGCGCCGATCGAGCGGGTGGGTGGGCGCGCCAGACTGAACGGAGGTCACATGGCGGACAGCAAGCGGCAGGGCGTCATCGAGGTCTTCAACCCCGCGAACGGCGAGAAGCTCGGCGAGGTGAGATCCTGCTCGGCCGAGGAGGCGCGCGCGGCCATCACGCGCGCGCGGGCGGCCCAGAAGCACTGGGAGGCCATCGGCCTCGACGAGCGCATCCGGGTCATCCGCCGCTTCCGCGACATCCTGCTCGACCGCGCGCAGGAGATGAGCGAGGCCATCAGCCGCGAGAACGGCAAGGTCCTGCAGGAGTCGCTCGAGATGGAGGTCTTCCCCATCGTCGACCTCGCGACCTACTTCTGCGACCGGGTCCAGGACATCCTCGCCCCGCGGCGCATCAGCCTGCACCTGCTCAAGCACCGCCGCAGCTACATCCACTACCGCCCGCGTGGCCTCCTGCTCGTCATCGCGCCCTGGAACTTCCCGTTCTCGATCCCCTTCGGTGAGGTCGTGATGGGCCTGCTCGCCGGCAACGCCGTCGTGCTCAAGCCCGCGAGCCTCACGCCCCTCATCGCCCTCAAGGGCCGCGAGCTCTTCGACGAGGCGGGCCTCGACCAGGACCTCTTCCAGGTCCTGCCGTGCCCGGGCCGCGTCGGCGCGGAGATGATCGAGATGGGCGTCGACTACGTCAACTTCACGGGCTCCACCGCGGTCGGCGTGAAGGTCGCCGAGACCTGCGGCCGCCGGCTGATCCCGTCGTCGATGGAGCTCGGCGGCAAGACCCCCGCGATCGTCCTGCCCGACGCCGACCTCGACGTCGTCGCCGGCTCGCTCGTCTGGGGCGCCTTCGCGAACGCCGGCCAGGTGTGCGCCTCGATCGAGCGCGCCTACGTGCACGAGAGCCTCTACGACGAGGTCGTCGCCCGCGTGGTCGACAAGGTGCGTACGCTGAAGGTCGGCGATCCGCTCGAGGATGGCACCGACATGGGCCCGATGACCGACCCGGGCCAGCTCGACATCGTCATCAACCAGGTCAAGGACGCCATCGCCCACGGCGCCAGGGCGCTCACCGGCGGTCAGCGCCTCGCGGGCCCCGGCCAGTTCTACCCGCCCACCGTCCTCGTCGACGTCACCGACGAGACCGAGTGCGTGCGCGAGGAGACCTTCGGCCCGACGCTGCCGATCATGAAGTACCACAGCGTCGAGGAGGCGATCGAGCGGGCCAACAACAGCCCCTACGGCCTCACCGCCAGCGTCTACGGCCGCGACCCGGAGCAGATGCGCAAGGTCGCCGAGCGGCTCGAGGCCGGCACCGTCATGACGAACGAGGCGCTCGTGACCCACGCCTGCCCCGAGACGCCGTGGCAGGGCTGCAAGGCGAGCGGCACCGGCCGCGTCCACTCGGACGAGGGCCTGCGGGACCTCTGCTTCGGCTACCACGTCAACGAGGAGGTGGTGCCGACGATGAGCTGGAGCCCGTTCTGGCAGCCCTACAGCCACCACATGTTCCAGGCCATCCTCGGCGCCGCCCGCGCGCTCGACCACTCGGACCTCGCGACCAAGGCGAGCGGCCTCCTCGGCCTCGTCGACGGCGCCTACCGCATGATCCGCCAGGCCGTCGCCACCGGCCGCCCGCCCGCGCCGTAGCCGCCGTCCCCGCCTCCGCTGCCCCCGCGCCGCCTTGCGTCGCGCCGTCGCGCGCATGTTAGGATGCGCGCAGGTAGCTCGCATCAGGAGGCGCGATGTTCACCCACTTCCCGCAGGCGCAGGCGTACGTCCAGGAACACAAGTTCCAGATGATCGACTTCAAGTTCAGCGACCTCAACGGCCGCTGGCACCACGTCACGATCCCCGCCAGCCAGTTCAACGAGCACCTGATGCGCGACGGCGTCGGCTTCGACGCGTCGTCGGTCGGGCTCAAGCCGATCAAGGCCGGCGACATGATCCTGCTGCCCGACCTGGCGACGGCGTTCCGCGATCCCTTCTGGGACGCGCCGACGCTCTCGTTCATCTGCTCCGCGTTCGAGGCCGACACGAAGCTCCCCTTCACCCGCGACCCGCGCAACATGGCCCGCCGCGCCGAGGAGTACCTGAAGGAGGTCGGCGTCGCCGACGAGAGCCGCTGGGGGCCCGAGTACGAGTTCTACGTCTTCGAGAACGTCGCCTTCGAGAACGACGTCAACAGCGCCTCGTACCGCGTCGAGAGCCGCGAGGCCGACTGGCAGAGCGCCCGCCAGGGCCACGGCCACCTCATCCCGCTGCACGGCGGCTACCACGTCATCCCGCCGAAGGACCAGCTCTACAACCTGCGGGCCGAGATGTGCCTCCTGCTCGAGGAGCTGGGCGTCGGGGTCAAGTACCACCACCACGAGGTCGGCGGCCCGGGGCAGTGCGAGATCGAGACCCCGATGATGAGCTTCATGAAGGCCGCGGACGCGACGCAGATCGTCAAGTACGTGACGAAGATGGTCGCCCACCGCCGCAACCAGACGGCGACCTTCATGCCGAAGCCGCTCTACGGCGAGGCCGGCAGCGGCATGCACTTCCACCAGGTGCTCTACCAGGGCGGGGCGAACGCGTTCTACGACGCCGACGGCTACGGCAAGATGAGCAAGCTCGCGCTGTCGTACATCGCGGGCCTGCTGCACCACGGCCCCTCGGTGCTCGCCTTCACGAACCCCTCGACGAACTCCTACTGCCGCCTCGTGCCCGGCTTCGAGGCGCCGATCAACTCGTTCTTCAGCCTCGGCAACCGCAGCGCGGCGGTGCGCGTGCCCAAGTACGCCGACCAGCCCGACACGGCGCGCATGGAGTTCCGGCCGCCGGACGCGACCTGCAACATCTACCTCGCGCTCGCCGTGCAGCTCCTCGCCGGCCTCGACGGCATCAAGCGCGGCCTCGACCCGACCGCCCTCGGCTACGGCCCGATCGACCAGAACATCTTCACGTGGACCGCCGAGCAGCGCACGGCGATCAAGCCGCTGCCGACGTCGCTGCGCGAGTCCCTCGACGCGCTCGAGCGCGACCACGAGTTCCTCCTCGCCGGCGACGTCTTCGACGCGGGCCAGATCCAGGAGTGGATCAAGGTCAAGCGCGAGGAGTACTACGGCGTGCGCATGCGGCCGCACCCCTACGAGGTGGCGCTGTACTTCGACGTGTAGCGGGTCACCCGACCGGGATCCGCGACCGGTTGCGGCCGAGCCAGGTCGCGAACGTCTGCAGCTCCGGGTTCAGGGACCGGGAGAAGGCCAGGTCGCGCGACCCGCAGAACTCCTCGTCGAAGTCGCGGTAGTACTGGAACATGTTGCCGAGGTCGTCGGCGCCGGGGAACCCGAGGGTGCGGTACACCTCGGGCGGGACGTACTGGTAGACGACCTCGCGCTCGAGCGCGCGCGAGAACGCCGTCGCCATCTGCGCCCCGGTGAGGTGGTCGCCGGCGATGCCGATGGACGTGCTGCGCAGCTCGGCGCCGCGCTTGAACACGCCGTAGGCGCACTTGCCGATGTCCTCGGCGGCGATGCCCGCGAGCCGCTTGTCCCCCAGCGGGAGCGCCAGGACCAGCCGGCCGTCGGGCTGCCGCTTCGGGCCCATGCCGAAGGAGATGAAATTGTCCCAGTAGAACGACGTGTGGAACAGGGTCGTCGGCACGCCGATGTCGGTGAAGGCGCGGTTCGCCTCGCCCTTGCCGTCGAAGTGCGGCACCTTGTACTTGCCGTGCAGCGTCGGCATGCGGTCGTCCTGGAGCGGCACCTTGAGCCGGGTGTCCTCGAGCGTCGACCAGATCGCGTGCTCGACGCCCGCGGCCTTGGCCGCGGTGGCCATGTTGCGCGCCTGCGCGATCTCGCGCTCGACGGACATGTGCTCCCAGAAGTTCGTCACGCAGTACACGCCGTAGGCGCCGCGGAACGCGGTCTCCAGGCTGGCGCGGTGGTCGAGGTCCGCGCCCACGACCTCGGCCCCCTGCGTCGCGAGCGCGCGGCCCTGGTCGCCGTTCGGGTGGCGCGTCACCGCGCGCACCGTGTACCCGCCCGCGGGATCCGCGAGGATCGCGCGCACCAGCGCTCCACCCTGAGCGCCCGTGGCGCCCGTCACCGCGATGATCTTCTTCGCCATCTCCCACCTCCCGGCAATGCTTCTCCAGCTGCGATTGGATGCTCCCGGCGGCCGCGCGGCAGGTCCGGCGACTGGCCGCTGGACGGGCGAAAAGAAGTCGCCACGGCGATCCGGCGGCACTATTATCGGGCCGCTCTCGAAGGGGACGAGGCCACGTGGCTGACGCGACGCTCCACATCGTGACGACGCAGGCCGAGCTGCTCGGCCGGCTCCAGGGCGGCTATCTCGGGCGCGCGTGCGTGCGCGTCACCGCGGCGCCCGACGGCGTGGCGCTGCCGCGCTACGTCGCGCAGAGCCGGCCCGACGTGGTCATCGTCGGCGGCAAGCTCGCGCCGGCGCGCGAGCGGGAGCTCGCGGACGCGGTGCGCGCCACCGCCCCGGGCGGATTGCTGCTGCGCGCCGTCCCCTTCGGCGCGACCGCGCCCCGCGACGCCGCGGCCTTCGACCACGTCGTCGCCGACGACGAGCTCGAGGACGCGCTGGCGGCGCTGCTGCCGGCGTCGCTCGCCGGGCCCGCCCGCCTCGGCGCGCGCGTGCCGGTGCGGCTCCCGGCGCTGCTCTGCTCGCCGCTGGGCGCGACGGTGCCGGCGACGACCGTCGATCTCTCGGCCGACGGCGCCGGCCTCCGGGCCGAGCGGCCGGTCCCGCGCGGCACCGTGCTCACGGTGGTGTTCCATCGTCCCGACGGGCGGCGCGTGGGCGTCTGCGGCGAGGTCGTCTGGGTCGTCCCCGCGGCCCAGGGCGCCCGCATCGGGCTCCGCTTCGTCGACGAGGGCGAGGCGTCGTTGCGGGCGCTGCGCGATCTCGCGTTCTGGGAGATCGCGGGCGAGGGCGCCGCGGCCACCATGCGCCTCTACGGCAACCTCGACGGCACGCAGGACCTCTCCGGCCTCGCCGCCGCCGCCCTCGACGTCCGGCGCGTGGACCTCGACGGCGTGGTGGCCGTGACCACCGCCGGCCTCGCGGCGTGGCTCCGCTTCCTGCGGGCGCTGCCGCCCGGGGTCGTGCTGCGCCTGAGCCACGTGCCGGCGCCGCTCGCGGCGGCCCTGCGGCGCGCCGCCGACCTCGACGGCCGCTGCCGGCTCGTCTCCTGCTACGTCGCCTGGGCCTGCCTCGCCTGCGAGCTCGAGGTGAGCGAGCTCGTGCTCCCCGACGGGGCCGCGGCGCGCCCGCGCTGCCCGGCCTGCGACGGCCGCATGCGGCCGGTGCACGCTTCGGGCGAGATGAAGGCCGTGCGGCCCACGGCGTCGGCGTAATCCCGGGTTCACTCCCGCAGCAGGTAGTCGAGCAGGTACAGCGGGATCCGCACCCAGTCCGGCCGGTGATTCAGCTCGTACGCGAGCGCGAACACCGCCTCCTCGAGCAGGAAGGTCTCGAGCTGAGCCCGGAGCTGGTTGCGGTCGGTGGGCAGGAAGCCGCCGTCCTGGGCGAGCGTGAGGTAGGACCGGACGAACGCCGCGGCGGTCCACTCCTGCCACATCAGGCCCCAGGGCTCGCGGCGCTCCAGCTCCGCCGGCGTCACCGGCCCGCCCGCCGACGGCCCGACGAGGGGCGCGAACGCCGCGTACTGGAACGAGCGCACCATGCTCGCGATGTCGCGCATCGCCGAGCGCTTGTGCCGCCGCTCGCTCAGCGAGCGGGTCGGGTCGCCCTCGAAGTCCGCGATGATGAAGTCGCTGCCGGTGTAGAGGAGCTGCGTGAGGCGGAAGCGGCCCTGGCAGCGGATGCGCTTGGCCGCGACCTTCGCGTCGAGGAACGTGCGGCACGACGCGAGCGCGCGCTCCTCGAGCGCGAGGACCCGCTCGGCCTCGGCGCGCACGCCGTCGCTCATGCCGCGCCGGCGGCGCTTGAGGAGCTGGAACGTCTGGCGCACGCGGTTCCGCATCGACTGGTACAGGGACCGCCGGTACAGCGTCGAGAACGGCTCCGGACAGAAGGCCGGGTCGGACGGCGCCGAGCAGAGCGCCAGGTGCAGCTCGGCCGTGCGCCGCCCGATGAGGGCCGCCTTCTCGAGGTAGTCGCCGATGAGCTCGCGCGCGAGCGGCGGCGGCTCGTCGCCGCGGAGCGCGGCCAGCCCCCCGCTCGGCGGCGGCGCCTCGGTCGTGCGGTTCAGCGCGCGCTCGTAGTAGGCCTGCACCTCGCCGAGCGTGTAGTGCCACGCGTCGCCCTCGTTCGGCACGTACGCGCGCAGGAGCGCGACGGTCATCGGCTCGCCGCGCCCGCGGCGGTACTCGACGGCCCCGATGACCGGCGGCGTGTGGGCGAAGCTCGTCCGCTCGGTGAGGAAGCGGCTGATCTCGAGATCCGGGTTGAGGCCCGGCTCGAGGCGGCGGAAGAGGCGCAGCGTCACCCGGTTGCCGTAGGTGGCGACGGTGCTGGTCGGCTGTTCGCGGTCGATCGCCGGCGCGAGCACCTCGCCGTCGGCGACGCGCACCTGGCGGTGGGCCCGCAGCGGCGTGAAGGTGAGCTCGCCGTGGGCGCCCTGCAGCCGGCGGCGGCGCCCCATCGACTCGAGCAGCGCCACCGGCAGCGCCGGGGACCACAGCGCGTCGTAGAGGACGGTCTCGGCGCCGCCCGGGCCCGGGATCCCCGCGATGAGCGCGCGCGGCGCGCCGTGCCGCAGGTGCGCGGCCGCGTCGCCGCTCGCGAGCGCGAGCGGCATGACGCAGAGCTCGATCGTGCCGTCGGTGAACTCCACGTGGGCGAGGCCCAGCGAGAGCGACCCCGGCGCCCCCGGCAGGGGGTAGAGCTCCACCACCTCCGCGGCCTTGATCCGGTGGGCCTCGGGCGCGTACCAGCGCGTGGCCCGCAGGTGGGCCGGGAGCACCTGCTTGAGCGCCGCGCGGTCCTGTGGCCGCAGCACCTCCTCGGGCCGGCGCTTGACCGCGAGCACGGGCAGCGGGGCCGAGGGCGTCGCCCCCGCCGCCGCCGGCGCGGGCTCGAGCGCGAACCAGAAGAACCCGTGCGGCCCCATCGTCACGAGGTAGGGCAGCTCCCCGATGGGCGGGAACTGGGTCCGGCCGAAGAGCTCGAGCGGCGTCATGCCGGCGAACTCGTGCAGGTCCAGCTCCACGTACTGCGCCGAGCGCGAGAGGTTGGCGACCACGAGGATCGCCTCCGTCCCGTGGCGGCGCACGAAGGTGAGCACCTGGGGGTTGTCGGGGTAGAGGAACTCGATCGTGCCCCGGCCGAAGGCCTGGTACTGCTTGCGCAGCGTGATCAGCCGCTGCATCCAGCGCAGCAGCGACGAGGGGTTCGCCTGCTGCGTCTCCACGTTCACGGTCTGGAAGTGGTACTCCGGATCGACGATGACCGGCAGGTAGAGGCGCTGCGGGTTCGCCCGGGAGAAGCCGGCGTTGCGGTCGGCGCTCCACTGCATGGGCGTGCGCACGCCGTTGCGGTCGCCGAGGTAGATGTTGTCGCCCATCCCGATCTCGTCGCCGTAGTAGATGACCGGCGTCCCCGGGAGGGCGAAGAGCATCGCGTTCATCAGCTCGATGCGGCGCCGGTCGTTGCGCATGAGCGGCGCCAGCCGGCGGCGGATGCCGAGGTTGATGCGGGCCTGCGGATCCTCGGCGTAGACGCGGTACATGTAGTCCCGCTCCTCGTCGGTGACCATCTCGAGCGTGAGCTCGTCGTGGTTGCGCAGGAACACCGCCCACTGGCAGGACTCGGGGATGGCCGGCGTCTGCGAGACGATCTCGATGATGGGGAAGCGGTCCTCCATCTGCAGCGCCATGAAGAGGCGCGGCATGATGGGGAAGTGGAACGCCATGTGGCTCTCGTCCCCGTCGCCGAAGTAGGCGGCGGCGTCCTCGGGCCACTGGTTCGCCTCGGAGAGGAGCATCCGGCTCTGGAACCGGTGGTCGACGTGGCGCCGTAGCTCCCGGAGGAACCCGTGGGTCTCCTCGAGGTTCTCGCAGTTGGTCCCCTCCCGCTCGAAGAGGTACGGGACCGCGTCGAGGCGCAGCCCGTCGACCCCGAGCTCGAGCCAGAAGTCGACCACCCGCCGCAGGAAGTGCCGCACCGTCGGGTTGTCGAAGTTGAGGTCGGGCTGGTGCGCGTAGAACCGGTGCCAGTAGTAGGCCTTGGCGACCGGGTCCCAGGCCCAGTTGGAGTGCTCGAAGTCCTTGAAGATGATGCGCGCCTCGGGGTAGCGGTCGGGCGTGTCGCTCCAGACGAAGTAGTTGCGGGCGGTGCTGCCCGGGGGCGCCCGCCGCGCGCGCTCGAAGAGGGCGTGCTGGTCCGAGGTGTGGTTGAGCACGAGCTCGGTGATCACCTTCAGGCCGCGCTCGTGGGCGGCCCGCATGAAGACCTTGAAGTCCGCGAGGGTGCCCACGTCGGCGTGGATGTCGAGGTAGTCGGAGATGTCGTAGCCGTCGTCGCGCAGCGGCGAGGGATAGAAGGGCAGCAGCCACAGCGCGCTCACGCCGAGGTCCTGCAGGTACCCGAGCTTCTCCGTCAGACCGCGGAGGTCCCCGATGCCGTCGCCGTCCTGGTCGTAGAAGGCCCGGACCCTGACCTCGTAGATGATCGCGTCCTTGTACCAGAGGGGATCGTCGCCCCGCGCGCGGTCAGCCATCAAGGCTGTATTAGTTCGGAACGAGCGGGGCGCCAGGGGCGATGGGTTGCCGCGGCTGCGCCGGTCGCGTACAAACCCCCGCCATGATCCTCGGCGCCAACGTGAGCACCGCCGGCGGGCTGCACCTCGCGGCCGAGCGGGGGCGGTCCCACGGCTGCGACGCGCTCCAGATCTTCACCAAGTCCGGCCGGCAGTGGGCGGCGCGGGCGCTCGGCGGCGCCGAGGTCGCGGCGTTCAAGGCCGCCTGCCGGGCCCACCGCATCCGCGTGGTGCTCGCTCACGACTCGTACCTCATCAACCTCGCGTCGCCCGACCCGGCGCTGTGGGAGAAGTCGATCGCCGCCTTCGCCGACGAGCTCGGGCGGTGCGCGCGGCTCGGCATCCGCGCGCTGGTGACTCACCCGGGCACGCCGCTCGCGGCCGGCGAGGCGTTCGGGGTGGACCGGGTCGCGGCGGCCCTCGACCGCGCCTACCGCGCCGCCGCGGAGCCCCGCGTCCGCGTGCTCCTCGAGAACACGGCCGGCGCGGGCACGCACCTCGGCGCCCGCTTCGCCCAGCTCGCGGCCATCCGGCGGGCGTGCGACTTCCGCTCGCGCATCGGGTTCTGCTTCGACACCCAGCACGCCTTCGCCGCCGGCCATGACCTCACGACCGCGGCGGGCTACGCGGCCTGCTTCGCCGCCTTCGACCGCGAGGCGGGGCTCGCCCATCTCGAGGCGTTCCACCTCAACGACTCGCGGCGCGAGCTCGGGTCCCACCTCGACCGGCACGCCCCCATCGGCCACGGCCTCCTCGGGACCGGCAGCTTCCGGCGCTTCGTCAACGACCCGCGCTTCGCCACGGTGCCGGCGGTGCTCGAGACGCCGCCGCTGCCGAGCGGCGAGCCGAGCTTCGCCGACGGCCTCACGCGGCTGCGGCGGTTGATCAGGCCTTGATGGCGAGGCGCAGCGTGGGGCCGACGGTGATCTTGATCGGCTCGCCGGTCGACTCGAAGATCTCGCCGTCGATGGTGAAGACCTTCTCCTGGCAGCGGATCTCGAAGGTGCGGGCCGGGTGGTTGATGTAGCGCGGGTCGAGCGGGAGCGGCAGCGAGCCCTTGCCGAAGTACGACAAGCCGATGTGCGTCACCGACGAGACCGGCTGCAGCAGCGACTTCGGGTCGATGGGCAGCATGCCGCGCGCGAGGAACGGCAGCAGCACCGCGACCTCGCGCGGGTCGACGGCGTACGAGAGCATGTAGAACGTCTCGCTCACCCGCTCGCCGACGAAGGGGTGCATGCCGATCTGCAGCGACCCGGTGATGGCGACGGCGGCCATCACCCAGTTGGTGTAGGGCAGCGGCTCGCCGTCGACGATGATCTGGGCGGCCATCGGCTCCATGTTGGACTCTATGAGCGGCTGCTTGCTCCACACCGTGGCGATGGCCCGGGCGAAGAACTGGACCGCCGCGAGCTTGCCCTTCTTGCCGTGCTCGTACTCGTTGAGGATGCGGATCGGCGAGCCGACGGCGAAGAGGAAGCCGTACTCGACCCGGTCGCCCTGCTGGATGCGCAGGAGCGGCACCTCGCGGGTCGCGAGCTTGTCGGTGCGCACGTCGTGCGCGATGGTGCGGAAGTTCTCCTCCGGCGACTCCTTCCAGCCGCACCAGCGCGCCGTGAGGTTCATCGTGCCGCCGCCGACGAGCGCGATGGGCGGCGCCGTGTGGTCGTCGTGGCCGACGGTGCGGTACACGTCCGTGAGGATCTGCTGGATGGTGCCGTCGCCGCCGTAGATGATGACGAGCTTGGTCCGGCGGCCCAGGTTCGCGAGCGCGGGACCGATGTCGTCGATCGAGTCCGTCACGATGCGGCGCACGTGCTGCGCCTCGGCGGAGTCGAGGATGCCCGCGAGCTGCCGCCAGCGGCCGCCGGCGCGGGGATTGCAGACGAGGATGAGGCTCTCCGTCAGGCTCTCGGGCTCTTTGCTCATGGTCACCGTCACGGTGTCGGGTCTCCGGGGGGGTGGTGCGAGCCTGCCAAAACGCGTCGCGGAAGGCAAGTGCCGGCGCGAGCTGGATCCCGTCGCGCGCCGGTGCGATGATGCCGCGCGCAGGGAGGGAACGATGGATCGTGCGCTCGAGGGCTCCCCGGCGCTGGTGCGCGAGCCCTTCCTCGGCGGGCCGCGGCCGTAGCCGGTCAGCCCGGCGGGCGCAGCTCGACCAGGGTCGCGCCCCAGCCGCCGGCGCTCTCGTCGGCCAGGCGGTACGAGGCCACCTCGGGCAGGCGCGCGAGGAGCGCGTGCACGCGGCGCCGCAGCGCGCCGGTGCCCTTGCCGTGGACGATGCGCACGGCGAGGATCCCCCGGGCCCGGCACTCGGCGAGGTAGTCGGGGACGAGCGCGCCGACCTCGCGCGGCGCGAACGTGTGCAGGTCGAGCGTGCCGTCGATGGGGAGCTCGACCGCGGGCGGGTCGTCTAGCATGCGGCCGGGAATTGCAACACGGAGGCACGGGGACGCGGAGCAAGATGTTGAATATCCAGAATCATCCTCCGTGCCTCCGCGTCTCCGTGTTGCATTTCCCCGCAGGCTCCTAGATCTCGAACCACAGGTGGTACGCCCCGTCCTCGAGACGGCTGTTGACGACGTAACCCAGCTTGAAGAACAGGCTCATCATCGTGCGGTTCTGGGGCCAGACCACGGCGGTGATGCCCTTGATGCCCTTCTCCTGGGCGATCTGCACCAGGCGGCCGAGGAGGGAGCTGCCGACGCCGCGGCCCTGCCAGTCGTCGCGGACCACGAGGCTGCACTCGGCGAAGTCCGTCGACTCGTCCCGCACCCACTGTGCGAGCGCGATCATCTCGTCGACGCCCTCGTGCGTGACGAGGCCGGCGATGGTCATGCGCGCCTCGTAGTCGACGTTCGCCTCCTCCTGCAGCCGCTCGTGCGGCATCACGCGGATCTGGCTGAAGTAGCGCCGGTACACCGTGTCGTCCGAGAGCCGGTAGAAGAGGTCCTTCATCAGCGGCTCGTCGGTCGGCCGGATCGGGCGGAAGTGCACCTCGTCGCTGCCGAACCGCTCGGTGGTCTCGTACTGGTCGGGGTACTCGACGCCGGGCGGCGGGAGCAGCTGGTCCTGGTAGACGTAGTGCAGCCGCTTCGCCGCGTCGAGCAGCTCGTCGCGGAACTTGGGGTGCGCGATGTTGATGAGGCCGATCGCGCGCTCGCGGATGCTCTTGCCGTGCAGGTCGATCCAGCCCCACTCGGTGACGATGTAGCGCACGGTGCCGCGGGTGGTGACGACGCCGGCGCCCAGGGAGAGCTCGGGCACGATCGTCGACTGCGCGCCGTCCCGCGTGGTCGACGGGAGCGCGATGATGGGCTTGCCGCCGCGGCTGCGGCCCGCGCCGCGCATGAAGTCGACCTGGCCGCCGATGCCGCTGTAGAAGCGGTGGCCGATGGAGTCGGAGCACACCTGGCCCGTGAGGTCGATCTCGAGCGCGCTGTTGATGGCGACCATCTTGTCGTTCTGCGCGATGACGTCGGGGTCGTTGGTGTACTCGCTCGGGTACAGGGCGACGAACGGGTTGTTGTCGACGAAGTCGTAGAGGTCGCGCGAGCCCATGCAGAACGAGGCGACGACCTTGCCGCGGTGCAGGCTCTTGCGCCGGCAGGTCACCGCGCCCACGCGGTGCAGCTCCAGCAGCCAGTCGGAGAAGACCTCCGTGTGGACGCCGAGGTCGCGCTTGCCGGCGAGGGCGCCGGCGATCGCGGCCGGGATGCGGCCGATGCCGATCTGGATGGTGGCGCCGTGGTCGACGAGCCGCGCGACGTTGCGGCCGATGCGCTGGGCCACCTCGTCCGGGGCGGTGTCGTGGTACTCGATGACGCGCGAGTCGTGCTCGACGAGCACGTCGATGCGGTCGACGGGGATGAAGGAGTCGCCGAGGGTGCGCGGCAGGTTCGGGTTGACCTCCGCGATGACGAGGCGGGCGGACTCGAGGGCGGCCTTGGTGACGTCGACGCTCACCCCGAGGCTGACGTAGCCGTGGCGGTCGGGCGGGGTCACCTGCACGAGCGCCACGTCGAGCCGCACCTTGCGGTTGCGGAACAGGCTCGGCAGCTCGGAGAGGAACACCGGGGTGTAGTCCGCCCGGCCCTCGGCGACGGCGCTGCGGGTGTTGTCGCCGATGAAGAAGGCGTTGTGGCGGAAGTGCCGCGAGAGCCGCTCGTCGGCGTAGGGCGCCACGCCGAGGGTCAGGATGTGCAGGATCTCGGAGTCGGTCATCGTCTGGGCGCGCTGGGCGAGCCCCTCGACGAGGTACTGCGGCTCGGCGCACGCCGAGCCGATGAAGATGCGCGCGCCCCGCTGGATCTTGGCGAGGGCAGCCTCCCGGGAGAGCACCTTGGCCGCGTAGCGGGTCTGCCAGCGTTGCTCGTTCATGCTGCTGTGCGTTATAGCACGGCGGCGCGATTGCGCCGCTCGAAGGGCTCGTGTAGGCTGCGCGACTGTGCTTGGCCAGCGAGCCGTCATGGCGGAGGTCGGCGCCGCCCTCGGGGCGGCCCCTGCGCGCATCGCCGTGATGGGCCCCCCGGCGCTCGGCCAGATGCTGGCGCGCGCCGGCCACCTCGTGCTCGCGCTCGGCCACAAGGTCGGCCGCCTCGCCTCGATGCGGCAGCGGCTGCTCAAGGGCCAGGCGCCCAGCTTCACCGTCGTGCGCGCCCTGCCCGCCGCCCTGCCGGTGCCGGCCGGCAGCCTCGACGCGATCGTCTACGCGGGCGCGCTGCCCGCGGGGCCGACGGACGCGCTGCTCGAGTGGGAGCGAGGCCTGAAGGCGGGCGGCCGGGTCGTGATCGTGGGCTCGGTGCACGCCGGGCTCGCGACGCGGCTGCGGGCGCGCCTCGGCGGCGCCCGCCTGACGCCGCTGCGGGCCGAGGACTACGCGCGCCTGCTCCTGTGCAGCGGCTTCACCGACGTCACCCAGGTGTGGCCGCGGGGCGTGGTCGTCATCTCGGCGGCGCGGGCGCGCAAGGTCCCGGCGTAGCGGGGCGGGCGCCGGCGCGGGTACCCGGTGCTCGCGTACCATTCTTGTCGACAACCGACCCCGCCCCGGCAGAGAATGGCTGGGCGTGGGGGACATGACACGGACGCCCGCCCTGGGATCGCCTTCGACGACGGCGCCGCGGATCTCCGACGAGGGCGAGGTCGCGCGCGGCGGGATGGGGTCGATCCGCCGGGTGCACGACCTCCTCATCGGGCGGCGGGTGGCCATGAAGGTCCTCCACCCCGCGACCGGCCGGGCGCCGGCGCTCGAGCGGGAGCTCGAGCGGCGCTTCCTCCGCGAGGCGATGGTCGTCGGGCAGCTCGATCACCCGCACATCGTGCCGCTCTACGACCTCGGGCTGACCGCCGAGGCCGCCCCCTGCTTCACCATGAAGCTCGTCGACGGGCGCACCCTGGAGGAGATCGTCGCGGAGGGCGACGTCGTCGCCGACCCCGCGAAGCTCGAGCAGGTGCTGCACGTGCTGCTCAAGGTGTGCGACGGGATCGCGTTCGCGCATGGCCGGGGCGTCGTCCACTGCGACCTCAAGCCGCCGAACATCATGGTGGGCACCCACGGCCAGGTGTACGTGATGGACTGGGGCATCGCGCGCCTGCTCGGCGACGATCATCTCGCCCGCCTGGGCATCGACCCGGCGCGACGGGTCCGCTGCGACGACAGCCTCGCGAAGGCCGACTCGGACATCGCGGGCACGCCGGCCTGGATGGCGCCCGAGCAGGCGCGCGGCCGCAAGGAGGCCATCGACCCGCGGACCGACGTCTTCCAACTCGGCGCCCTGGTCTACTTCGTCCTCACCGGGCGGCCCCCGTACGTGGGCGAGGGCCCGGTCGCCGAGCTGCTCATGGCCCGGGAGGGCGTGGTGCCACCCCCCGAGCAGGTCGCCGGCCGGCCGCTGCCGCGCGGCCTGTGCGCGGTGGCCCTGCGCGCCATGGCCGCCGCGCCGGACCAGCGCTTCCAGACGGTGGAGGCGTTCAAGTACGACCTCGAGCGCTGCCTGGGACGCGGCACGTTCGGCACCCGGAGCTTCCCGCCTGGCGCTGCCATCGTCAAGGAGCACGAATCCGGCGACGCGGCGTACCTCATCACGCGCGGCCACTGCGAGGCCTTCAAGACCGAGGGCGGCCGCAAGGTGCCGCTCCGGCGCATGGGCCCGGGCGAGCTGTTCGGTGAGACCGCGATCCTGACCGACCAGCCGCGCTCGGCCACCGTCGTCGCCCTCGACGACGTCACGGTCATGACCGTGAGCCGGCGTTCCTTCGACGACGGCTTCTCGGTCGACACCTGGATGGGCGTCCTGGTGCGCACGCTGGCCACCCGCTTCCGCGACCTGGACGCACAGCTCACGTCCATGCGCCGCGAGCAGCTCCGCCTGCGGGTCCGCGAGCGCCTGCTCGTCGCCATCGCGAGCGGCCGGCCGGCGATCTGGTCGAAGCTCTGCGCCGCGCTGGCCGCCGAGCACGGCATCAGCGAGCTCGACGTGATGGCGATCGTCGCCGGGTCGGACGACCTGGCGATCGACGCGGCGCGCGACCTCCTCGGGCTGGCGGGGCGGTGAGCCTGGTCGGGTGATCGTCGCCGGCGCGGATGAGGCACGAGCTGGTGAAGCAGGCGGTCACCGCCCGAGCAGCCGCCGCAACCTTGCGCGGCCCGGCTGGCGCCTCGACGGCAAAGCTGCTAATCAATAGCCGCACGGCCCCAGGGACCCGGTGATGGAGCGTCTCGCGCTGTTCGGCAAAGGTGGCGGCGGCAAGTCGACCATCTCGACCAACCTCAGCTACCTGTACGCCGCGCGCGGCCTGCGGGTCCTCCACGTCGGCTGCGATCCGAAGCACGACTCGACGCTCAGGCTGCTGGGCGAGCGGGCCCGCATCAACATGGTCGACATCGTGGCGCCGCAGGACCCGCGCCAGGCCGTCCTCCGGTCGCCTCACGGGATCGACTGCGTCGAGACCGGCGGTCCTCTCCCCGGGGTCGGCTGCGCCGGGCGTGGGGTCATCCTGACCATGGAGCGCTTCGAGCGCCTCCACCTGATCCGGGACGACGCCTACGACGTCGTGATCTTCGACGTGCTCGGGGACATCGTCTGCGGGGGCTTCGCCGCGCCGCTGCGCCACGGCTTCGTGCAGAAGCTGGCGATCGTCGTCTCGGACGAGCCGATGTCCCTGTTCGCCGCCAACAGCATCGCGCGCATGGTCTGCACCTACGCCAAGAGTGGGGTCTCCCTCGCCGGGCTCATCGGCAACTGCCGGCTCGACGTCCCGGGCGCGGCGGAGGTGCTGCGCGGTTTCGCGACCCGCCTCGGGACGACCGTCCTCGCGCACCTCAAGGGCGATCCGCTCGTGCGCCACGCCGAACGGGTCAACCAGACGGTCGCCCAGTTCGCGCCCGATGCCCCCGTGACCGCCGCCCTCGCCCGGCTGGCGGACACGCTCCGCGGCCTCGACGCGGCCGCGCTGCCGCTGCCGACTCCGATCGACGACGCCGTCCTCGACCGCTTCCTCCACGACACCGAAGCTGCCCGGGACGCGCGACCAGCGCCGCCGATGTCGCACGCGGGCCACCGCGGGTGAACCGCACGGCGCACACGCCGCCGGCGGAGCCGCCGCGCTACACGGCGCGGGCCTCGGCCGCGGCGCTCGCCCGCCTGGCGGCGCACCTGCGCCTGGCCGAGGCTCCGGACGCCGCCGGCGCCCGGCTCGTCGCGGTCGGGACCGACGCTCCCCCAGGCGCCCCGCCGTCGCAGCTCTGGTTCGAGCTCGCGAACGACCGCGGGGAGCAGGCCTGGATCGGCGTGGCCCGGGCCGGCGGGGAGCCCTGGGCCTGCAACGGCCGCACGCTGAAGTTCTGTTTTCGCGACGCCGGGATGCGCCTCCCCCGGCTGTACCACGTCGCCCTCAGGCGCCTGGCGCCGCGGCTCGACGGCACGCCCTTCGAGCGCCTCGCGGGGATCGTGACGGAGTCGACCGGTGCGAGCCGGCCTGTGGAGCGCTCCCCGGGACCGCGGAGCGAGAGCTGGGCGCACCCCGACCAGTGGCGGGAGTTCTGCTGCTTCTCGGTGATCGAGGGGTGCCCGGCCGAGACCTTCCTGGGGCACTACGCCATCGTCGGCCCGTCCCGCTCCGTCCGCTACGGCGACCTCGAGTGCCAGACGTCGCTCTTCCTCATGCGGGGAGTCGCGCAGACGCCCTTCGCCTTCACCAGGGATCCCTACTCGGTGGACCCCGCCGGCGGCGGCCCCGAGCACCTGGCGATGCTGGAGGACCACGACGTCATTCGCGGCACCGGCGTCGAGAAGGTCGAGCGGATCCTCGAGTGCCTGGCCGAGGATCCGTCGTGCGGGAGCCTGCACTTCCTCAACGGTTGCATCCCCATGATGACCGGCGATGACGTCCAGGGGCCGATCGCTCGTTTCAGGGACCGGACCGGCAGGCCGGTCGTCTTCGCCGACATGTCGCCTGAGAACTGCCACCACGAGAGCCTGGCCCGGGTGATCGCCCGTGACCTCGCGACCGCGCCGCCGGGCGCCGCGCCGGCCCCCGCGCACCGCTTCAACCTGGTGGGCTTTCGCGACTGCCGCGGCCGCGCCGAGCTCATCGACCTCCTCGCCGCCGCCGGGGCCGCGCTGAACGTGGCGATCATCCCGGAGTTCCGCCTGGAGGATCTGGCCGGCTACCGGAACGCGGCCGCCCAGGCGATCATGCCGAATCGCTACTACGAGGACGTCTACGACACCCTGCGCGAGCGCGGCCCGATCACCTGCGCGGCGGGGGCGCCGTACGGCCGCGAGGGCACCACGACGTGGGTGCGCGGGCTGACCGCGCTGCTCGGCGACGAGGTGGCGGCCCGCCTGGAGGCCCTGCTGGCCGCGCGCGCGGAGCAGCTCGACGCCGACTGGAGCGCCCTCGCCGCGCGGGCCCGCGCGTTCCGCGCCGGCTTCGTGCTCGGGCCCGGCGATGCGGCCAGGCTGTCCGACCCGGCGCAGTCCGGCGGCGCCCAGGTCCCGGCGCTGCTGGCCGAGATGGGGTTCGGCCTGGATTTCCTCGAGCTCCGGGCGGCGGGCGCGCCCCTCTCCGTCGAGCTGCGGCGCCTGATCGAGCGCCTGCCCGACCCGGCGCGCCACGCCGGGTTTCAGTTCGCCGTGAAGGCCGAGCTCGTCGAGCTCCTGCGCGCCGGGCGGGTCGCCACCGTCTACTCGAACCTGCGCAACGATCGGCGTCTCACGCGCAACGGGCTGACCGGGTTCTCCCTGCGGGATCTCGAGATGGGCTTCGCCGGCGCCGTGCGGACCATCCGCCGGCTGGTGGAGCGGTGCGAGCTGCCGTTCTTCCGGGAGCACGCGCGGCACCTGCGAGCCGCGCCGTGAGCCCCCTCACCTCCACGCTGCGGTTCAACTACGCCTACTCGACGGGCGTCGTGCTCGCCGTCAACGCGGTCCGCGACGCGTTCCTCGTGCTCGACGCGCCCGCCTGCGCGCTGTGGCGACCAGGATTCATCCAGGGCCACCACGACTCGACGTCCACCCTGTGGGACGCCGAGGGCGGCCATCGCTTTCAGATCACCGACACCAGCACCGAGCGCATCATCTCGGGCAACCTGCCGGGGCTCGCGCAGCAGCTCCAGCGGATCTCGCGGGCGCCGGGCTGCGGCGCCATCCTGGCCGCCGGGTTTCCGATGGCGCTGATCTCGGGCACCCCGTACGAGGCGATCTGGGGCAGCCTGACGCCGGCGCCGAGCGTCCCGTTCTTCCCGGTCACGGGGGGCTCGGTGTCGAGCGACTGGCTCGACGGCTACGCCCAGACGATCCTCGCCCTGGCCAAGGCCGTCGCCCTGCCGGCGGCCACGCGGCGTCCGGAGGACGTCGCCATCGTCGGCTACATGTTCGATCGCGGCGAGCGCGACCACGTCGCGAACCTCGCGGAGCTCCGGCGCATGCTGGCCGGCATCGGGCTGAACCTGGTCTCGGTGTGGCCGAGCGGCGTCGCGATCGCGGGGCTGGGCGCCGCCGCGAGCGCCGGCACGATCCTGTCATTCCCGTACGCGCGCGACGCGGCCGCGACCCTGGCCGGACGGCTCGCCGCCGCGCTGGTCGAGTGCGACCTGCCGCTCGGGCTGCGCCAGTCGGCGGACTGGATCCGCAGGGTCGGCCGGGCCGTCGGCCGCGAGGCCGAGGCCGACGCCTTCGCGGAGCAGGAGCTCGCGCGCCTGGTCCCCCGACTCGAGTGGGCCGTGGAGGAGATCTTCCTGCACGCGACCGTCATCTTCGCCGGCGACCCGGTCATGGTGCGGCCCGTGGCCCGCCAGATCGCCGACGTCGGCGGGCGCATGGTGGCCGCCGCCGCCATGGGCGCGCCGCATCACGCCCACGAGCTCGGCTCCTGGGCCGACCTCCCGTTCCCCGTGTACGAGGCCCCCAGCGTCAGCACGATGTTTCGCGCGGAGCCCGAGGTCGACTGCATCATCGGCGCCGGGGACTGCGGCCGGCGCCAGCGCACCGTCGAGCTCGGGTTCCCGTCCTATCGCAGTCATGCCTTCCACGATCGCCCCTACCTCGGCTTCGAGGGGGCCCTGTGCCTGCTCGGCCGGGTCGCCGAGAACCTGCAGTGGAAGAGCGAGGGCCCCGGAACGTCGCCGGCGGGCGACGACCACGGCGGGCGCGCGTAGCCCGCGGGGCCGTCCGCTCACAGCCCGAGCCGCGCCCCCAGCTCCTCCCACTCGGCGAGCTTCGCGGTCAGCGTCTCGCCGAGCGTCTGCTCCTCCTCGACCAGGCCGTGGAGCTTCTGCCAGTCGCCGCCGTGGTCGCCGGCGAGGGCGGCCTGGACCAGGGCCCGGCGCGCCTCGAGGGCCGCGATCTCGTCCTCGAGCGCCTGGAACCGGCGCTCCATCACCTGGCGCTCGTTGCGCTCGGCCTTGCGCCGGGCGTAGTCCTGCGCCGCCGCGGACCTGTCTTCTCTTGGGGGGCTCTGCCCGCCCCCCCTCGACGGGCCAAGCCCGTCGAAGCCTCCGCTTCCCCGCACCGCGCGCTTCCCGCGCGAGCCGTCCGCGGCGGGGCGGGGCGCCGCCGCGGCCGCGGCGGCCGCGCGCTCGGCGGCGAGCTTCTGGCGCGCGTCACGGCGGGCGCGGACGTCGGAGTAGTTGCCCGGCTCCGTCTCCACCAGGCCGTCCTCCATCACGATGAGCCGCGTGCACACCTGGTCGAGGAAGAAGCGGTCGTGGGAGACCACCACGAGCGTGCCCTCGTAGCTCGTGAGCGCGCCCTCGAGCCGCTCGCGCGCGGGGATGTCGAGGTGGTTCGTCGGCTCGTCGAGCGCGAGGACGTTCGCCGGCCGCAGGATCATCTTCGCGAGGGCGAGCCGGTTGCGCTCGCCGCCCGAGAGCCCCTTCACCGCGCGGAAGACGTCGTCGCCGAAGAAGCGGAAGCGGGCCAGGTAGTTGCGCACGGCGTCGGGCGAGAGGTCGCCCCGCACGCTGCGGATCTCGTCGATCAGCGAGCGCTCCTCGTCGAGGTCCTCGAGCTTCTGGTCGAAGTAGGCGAGGCGCAGCTCGTGGCCGCGGCGCACGGTGCCGCCGAGCGGGCGCACCTTGCCGAGCAGCGTCTTGAGGAGCGTGGTCTTGCCGCAGCCGTTGCGGCCGACGATGCCGACCCGGTCGCCGCGGTAGATCGTCAGGCCGACGCCGCGGCACACGGGGCGGGCGGCGTCGTAGCCGGCGGTGAGCTCCTCGGCGACGAGCACCTCCTTGCCGCTGGCGCGCGCGCCGACCTCGAAGCGCAGGCCGAGCCGGCTCGCCGCCTGCCACGCGCTCTTGTGCAGCTCGAGCCGCTCGACCCGCTCCAGCATCTTGCGGCGCGACTTGGCCTGGTTCGTCTGCTGGCCGGCCAGGTTGCGCCGGATGAAGTCCTCGGTGCGCGCGATCGCCTCGCGCTGCCGTTCGTAGGCCTTGAGCAGCAGCTCCTCGCGCTTGTCGCGCTCGGCGACGTAGTTGCGCCACCCCGCCGGGTACTCCTCGACGCCGCCGCCGTCGACCTCGACGATCTTGGTCGCGACCTGGTCGAGCAGGTAGCGGTCGTGGGAGACGAGGACGAAGGCCCCGGCGTAGCTCGCGAGCACGCGCTCGAGCCGCTCGCACGCGACGGCGTCGAGGTGGTTGGTCGGCTCGTCGAGCAGCAGCAGGTCCGGGGCGGCGAGGAGCACGATCGCGAGCTCGAGCTGGTTGCGCTCGCCGCCCGAGAGCGTGGCGATGGGGCGGTCGAGGTCGCGCTCCTCGAAGCCGACGTCGCCGCAGAGCTCGCGCACCCGGTTGTCGAGGGTGTAGCCGTCCTTGTGGCGGTACTCCTCCTCGACCCGCCCGTAGCGGTCGAGCAGCTGCGGGTCGTGGTCCCCCTCGAGGCGGGTCGTGAGCGCCGCCAGCTCCTCGCGCAGCGCCAGCACGCCCGCGAACGGCGCCATCAGCGCCGAGCGGATGGTGCCGTCGCCGCGGAACTCCTGCGACTGGTGCAGGTAGCCCACGGTGACGCCGCGGGTGCGGGCGACCTGGCCGCGCTCCGGGTCGAGCTCCCCGGCGAGCAGCCGCAGCAGCGTGGACTTGCCGGCGCCGTTCGGCCCGACGAGCCCGATGTGCTCGCCGGGGTTCACCTGCCACGTGAGGTCCTCGAAGAGGCTCTCTCCGGCGTACCCGAACGTGATGTCGGCGAGCTGCACCAGCATGGGAGGCTGTCTTCTAGCACATGAGGCGCCGCCTGCCGAGACGCAGCGGCGGCAGCGGGCGCGGCGCGGGATCCCGGCGGCGCGCGTCGGCGCCGCCGTCGCTCAGACCCAGGTCGCCTGGACCTCCGCCGTCTCGTCGGCGTCGCCCCCGCCGCTGACCACGCGCACCCGCACCTGCCGGCCACCCGCGGCGGTGAGGGCCGCCTCGCAGCCGCCGAAGACGTCGGTCCAGATGTTCCGGTCGAACCCCGCGCACTCCGACCAGCGCGCCCGCGCCCGGCCCCGCTCCGAGGCGAGCACCGTCATGGCGCCGGTGTCGTAGTAGGTGCTGAAGAGCTTCGCGGCCCGCCGGATGACGAACTCGGGGGAGACGACCGCGAGGAACATCCGATAGATCCCCGAGAGATCCGCGGTCACGCCCGCGAAGCCCTTGTCGTGCGCCAGCTCGAGCCCGCACCCGGTGGCCCCCTGCGCGGCCGCGTGCAGCGCGCGGTACCACCGGAGCGGGTACCAGTTGCCGGTGAACACCAGCCCCTGCCGCAGCGCGCCCGCCAGCTCCGGCTCGAGGCGCGCGAGCGTCGCCGGCACCGAGGCCGGCTCGCGCTCCTCGAGGAACCGGAGGAACGCCCGGAACGACACCCCCTTGATCATGGGCTCCCCCATGCTCGCCTCCCGCTCCGCGCCGCGCGACCATCCGTGCCGCGGCCCCGGGGCAGGATATCATGATGCCCGGGGGCCTGCGGCGGCGTGACGGAGCACCGGGCTTGCGGGCCGACCCGCGGGACTGCATACGTGTACTCGGAAGACCCTCATGGCGTGAAGGTCGGCGTCATGAGCGCAAGGGCCCACGGAGCGCCGCCCTTCCCCCCGCGGGGGCCGAGGGAAGTGGAGGTGCATCATGAGCCCGCGTCGTCTGTTTGCCGCGGCCCTCGCCCTCGCGCTGGTGGCGGGGCCCGCCGTCGCGACCCACGCGGCGCCCCCGGCGGGGTCGCCGGGCGCCGCGCCGAAGAGCATGGCCGCGCAGATCATCAAGCAAGTCGCGGACGTACGCCAGGGGGACCTCGTCGTGATCCGGGGGGATGTCCGCGACCGCGCGCTCGTCGAGGCGCTGGTGCTGGAGGCGCGGCGCCTGGGCGCCCAGGCGCTGCCGCTGACGACCCGGCCGGGGCCGGCGCCCCGGCTCCCGCTCGAGGTGCCGGCGCGGTACGCGGTCGGGCCGGACGCGCTCGTGGAGCAGCTCGCGGACCAGGCGACGGTCGAGATCGTCATCGACCGGGGCGCGCTCCCCGGCCTGCTCGCCATGCCCGCCGCGCGGGCGTCGGCGGTCGACCGCGCCGCGCCGGTCTCCTCCCAGGACGTCGCGGCGAAGCGCAGCGTGCGCCGGATCGTGGTGGGTAACGGGATCTTCCCGACGGCGGCGGCGGCGAAGCGCGTCGGAGTGACACGCGCACAGCTGAGCAAGCTCTTCGGTGACGGAATGAGCGCCGATCCCGCACGCCTGCACGCGACCGGCGACGGCGTCCGCGCCGTCCTCGCCGGCGCCCGGCTGCTCCAGATCACGGCCGCGAACGGCACCGACCTCACGATGCGGGTCGCGGCCCGCGCGGTGCGGGTGAACGACGGGCTCGTCGCGGCCGAGGACCAGCGCCACCGCGGCGCCGCGCCGGCGGTCGCGCTGCCCGCCGGCGAGGTGTACCTCACGCCGGTGCCGGGGACGGCGGAGGGCGTCCTGGTCATCGACCGGGCGCCGATGCTCGACGGCGAGATCCCGCAGCTCATCGTCTTCTTCCGGGCCGGCAAGGTGGTCACCACCAACGCGCCGTCCAGCGTCACCTACGACCGCTTCCTCGCCCGCTGGGGCGAGCCGCGCGCCCACCGTGACGAGCCCGGCGCCCTCGGCATCGGCATCAACCCGCACGTCCGCGTGGCGACGGGGATCCAGCCGCTCGCGACCATGGCCGACGGCATGGTCACGCTCTTCCTCGGCCACAACACCTGGGCCGGGGGCGCCAACCGCGGCCCGTTCTCCGTCGGGCTCTTCCTGCCGGGCGCCGTCCTCAAGGTCGACGGCAAGACGCTGGTGGATCAGGGGACGCTGCGGCTGCCGCCG
>DASXVK010000571.1:0-12138 GCA_036504295.1 Polyangia bacterium | reverse complement strand
GGGGGGCCCGACGCCGCGGGGCGTGAGGGCCGGCGGGGGCGGCGCGGGCGCGGGCGGCGTGACCGCGGGCGGCGTGACCGCGGGTGGCGGCGCCGCCAGGTGCCGCGGGAGGCCGACGACGAGCGCGACCGCGGCCGCCGCGGCGACGAGCGGGGCCGCCACCCACAGCGGCCGGAGGCGCCGCCGCGGCGCCGGGGCAGCGCCGAGGACCACGCCGGCCAGCAGCTCGCGCTCCGCCGCGCCGAGACCCCCGTCCGCGTCACCGCCGAGGAGCGCCTCGCCGCCCGCGAGGTCGTCGTACGCCGCCCGGCAGGACGCGCAGCCCCGCACGTGCGCGCGCAGCGCCGCGAAGGCCGCCGGCTCGCGCCCGACGAGCAGCCGCGTGATCTGCGCGCGCGCGTCGCCGCAGGTCATGGGCGCCTCCCCGGCCCGTAGCCGGATCCTCGCAGGTGCCGCTCGAGGCGCGCCCGCAGCGCGGCCTCGCGGTCCCGCACCCACCGCCGCGTGGTCTTCAGGCGCACCGCCGCGTCCTCCTGTGACAGCCCGTCCTGGTAGCGCAGCGCCAGCAGCCGCCGCTCGAGCGGCTCGAGGGCGCCGCGGAACGCCTCGACCAGCCGCCGCAGCTCCGCCAGCCGGCACGCCTCCTCGGGCGTGGGCCGGGGCTCGGCGGCAGCGTCGAGCGCGCCCGCCCCCGCCTCGGGGCGGCCGCCGCGCAGCCGGTCCAGCACCAGGTTGCGGGCGATCGCGCGCAGGTAGCCCTCGAACGGCCCGCTCGCGGCGAAGGCGCCGCGCGCCCGCTCCTCGAACGCGCGCCGGAACGTCTCGGCCACGAGGTCGTGCAGGTCGAAGCGGCTGCGCACGCCGTCGAACCGGGCCGGCGCGCCGGCGGTCTCGAACGCGAACCCCGCCGCGAGGTAGCGCGCGAGCGGGCCCGCATAGTGCTCAAACACGATCGCCATGGCGTCGCGGTCACCCGCGCGAAAGCGCGCGAGCAGCTCCGGGTCGCGTACGAGCCGCATGGATGCTCAGTGACCGCCGAGAGGGAATGACGAGGGCGCCGGCCCCCTCGGCCGGATTATCGCATAAGCAGGCGAGACAATAGCTGCTTTTCAGGCCGCATCCTGCTCCAGGACGTCCGCGAGCGGCGTCTCGGTCGTCCTCAGCGGCAGCCGCCCGGTCAGCAGGCCGTGCCACTTCACCGCGGAGTCGACGAGGATGATCACGGCGAGGCAGGCCATGACGATGACGAGCCCGGTCTGCAGGCGGTAGGTCAGCGCCTGGGCCGGCACCGTCCTGGCGAGCCCCCAGAAGCGCAGCACGAGGTGGTACGACGCCGTGAGCGTCGTCACGGCCATGAAGAGCATGGGGACGACCGTGATGACGGCGTAGCGGGCCTTGCCCATCTTGATGAGCACGGTCGTGCCGATGGCGAAGGCGAGGCACGACAGGAGCTGGTTCGCGACGCCGAACATGGGCCAGATCGTGGCGATGCTGCCCGAGTAGATCAGCGCGCCCCAGGCGCCGACGACCACGGCGCTGGCGGCGAGGTTGCCCGGCCACCAGTTGTGGCGCTTGAGCGGCCGGTAGATCGTCCCGCCCATCTCCTGCACGAGGAAGCGCGCGATGCGCGTGCCGGCGTCGACGGTCGTGAGGATGAAGAGCGCCTCGAACATGAGCGCGAAGTTGTACCAGTAGGCCATCAGGTGCTTCATGCCGGGCAGCGCCGAGAAGACTGACGCCATGCCGACGGCGAGCGAGACCGCGCCGCCGGGCCGGTTCGCGACGTTCGTGCCGACCATCTTCGAGAGATCGGCGATGCGCTCGGGGGCGAAGCCGAGGGCGGTGAGGGCGTCGGCGCCGAGCGTCGAGTTGATGGCGAAGTAGTCGCCGGGGATGAGGATGCCGGCGGCGACGAGCGCCATCATCGAGACGAAGCCCTCGACCAGCATGGCGCCGAAGCCGATCGGGAGCGCCTGGCGCTCCTTCATGATCATCTTGGGCGTCGTGCCCGAGCCGACGAGCGAGTGGAAGCCCGAGATCGCGCCGCACGCGATGGTGATGAACATGAAGGGGAAGAGCTTGCCCGGGATGACCGGGCCCTCGCCGCCGACGAAGCGGGTGAGCGCCGGCATCTTGAGGTCGGGCGCGAGCGCGATGATGCCGATGGCCAGCATCAATATCGTGCCGATCTTCATGTAGGTGCTGAGGTAGTCGCGCGGGCAGAGGAGCATCCAGACCGGCAGCACCGAGGCGATGAAGCCGTAGATCGCCATGATGAGGACGAGGCTGTTGCGCGACAGCACGAACCAGTGCTCGAAGCGCGAGCCCACGAGCTCGTGGCCGCCGACGACGGCGCCGATGAGGAGCGCGACGCCGATCACGGTCGCCTCGGCCACCTTGCCCGGGCGGATCTTGTAGAGGTAGAAGCCCATGAAGAGGGCGATCGGGATCGTGCTCGCGATGGTGAAGGTGCCCCACGGGCTGTGCGCGAGCGCGTTCACGACCGCGAGGCCGAGGCCGGCGAGCGCGACGACGATGATGAAGAGGATCGCGAGCGAGGCGCAGAAGCCCGCGACCGGACCGACCTCGCCGCGGGCGATCTCGGCGAGCGAGCAGCCGTTGCGCCGCACCGACGCGACGAGGATCACGAAGTCGTGCACCGCGCCGCCGAAGACCGCGCCGACCAGGATCCAGAGGGCGCCCGGGAGGTAGCCGAACTGCGCCGCGAGCACGGGGCCGATGAGCGGGCCCGCGCCGGCGATGGCGGCGAAGTGGTGGCCGAAGAGCACCCACTTGTTCGTCGCGTCGTAGTCGTGCCCGTCGGCGAGGCGGATCGCGGGCGTGCGCCGCCGGTCGTCGAGCGCGAAGATCTTCGTCGCGATGAAGACGCCGTAGAAGCGGTACGCGAGGAGGTAGGTGCAGGCCGCGGCGACGACCAGCCACAGCGCGTTGATGTGCTCGCTCGGGCGGTAGATGCGCGTGATGACGGCGTAGGCCACCGCCCCCACCACCGCGATCCCCGCCCACAGCGCGACCTTGAGGGCTCGCATCACAAGGGCTCCTTCCTGAGCACGAAGCTACGCTGCGGGCGCGGGCGGCGTCAAGGCGCGGACATGGCCACGGGGTGGCCACGGCGGCGCGGGCCGCGTGCTGCTTCCAGCGCCGTCGCCGCCGTCGAGGCCGCGGTCCGGATCAGGCAGGGGTCGGGGGTCGCGGGCGGCAGCAACGGTAGAGGCGGATGACGCAAATTCGTTCGGCTGCCGACGCGGCCCCGTCGAGCGGCGCCACCCGCAACGTGACGTAACGGCCGCCGCCGCCGCTCACCGTGGCCGGCGCTGATCGCTGCGGCACGCGGCTACCCGCCTGGGGAGGGGGGCCGTGTGCCCGCCCCATGGCGGCGGCCTCGCCGCTGGGGCGCCCGGGAAGGCGGCGCGCCAGCGCCGCCGACCTCCGGGCACCCCTGCCGGATCAGGGCGGGACCTACACTGCCGCTGCCGCAGCTGGTATGGTGGGCTTCCAAAGTGGAGGTGGATCGTGCAATTCTTGGCCGTCATCGCCTGCGTTACCCTCGGGATGCTCGCGCTCGGCGCCTGCGATCACCGGGCCGACTCCGAGCCTGGCGCAGCGGGCGACCGTGGCGCCCAGCGCCGCGCCGTGACCTCGCCGAACCGGTGCGAGATCACCCTCACCGCGTGTCCCATCCACCCCGAGATGCCTCTCGGAACCCCGTTTCTCGACGACATTGACGGTGCGGGGAGCAACCCCGATCGCTGCCTGCGGCGCGCCGAGGAGTATCGGCAGTGGTGTGGGGCCTCGACCCTTCAGTCGGTGCAGGCGCGGGCGTTCCTCGCGAACGCCGTGATCGGCACCGAGATCGCTCCGCCCACGCGGTGCGAGATCACGCTGGACGCCTGCCCCAACTACCCCACCATGCCTCTCAAGCCGTTTCTGGATGACACAGATGGCTCGGGCAGCAACTCCACCAGATGCCTGGGTCGCGCGAGCGACTACTGGTCCTGGTGCGGCAACTCGACCACCCAGGCGGTCACGGCGCGGGCCTTCAGCGGGTCGTACTTCGTGGCCTCGGAGCGGGCGCCACTGACCCGCTGTGAGATCACGCTCACGGCCTGCCCGGCTCACTCCTCCTGGTTGGCCCTGAGCCCCTTTCTCGATGACTCTGCCGGCTCGGGCGCCAACGCCACTCGCTGCCTCGGCCGGGCAGAGGAGTACCGCACCTCGTGCGGGGCCACGGTCACCCAGCCGGTGACCGCACAGGCCTTCGCGGCCGGAGCTCTGGCTGGCTCGCAGACCGCGGGGCGCGGCTTTGGCTTCACCGAGCACCTCTACAGCAACACGTACGGTGGCTACTCTCCGGCGACGAAGCTCACGTCAGTCAACTTCGAGAACTACCTCGCGGACACCAAGGACTGGACCCAGTGGGTCCGCACGATCGTCGCCAACGGGGAGGTCCTGAGCGGCTCTCACATCACCCACCAGGGCGGGTACGTCAAGCTCGACCACTACTGGGCGGCGAGCCTTGGCCGCAGCCAGCTCGTGCCCGATGTCACCCCCGCGGGGAGAGCCGCGGTCAAGGTCGATCACCTGCGGTTCCGCCAAGCCGAGTGGATCGGCTACGCCAGCGATACCGCCGGTGCGGGCAAGACCGAGCTCCTGAGCTGCTCGTATCCGACCGGTCAATCGAGAGACTACTTCGTGACCCCGTCGCCATACGAGTGCGCGAGCCCAGGCCAGGTGGAAGGCAGCCTGGGGTACGTCTGGACCGGCAGCGGGACCGACCGCGTGCAGGTCTACCGCTGCTACGACGCCACCTGGGGCGCTCATTTCGTCAGCCTCGATCCGACCTGCGGCGGTCGCACGCAGGAGTTCTCCCTCGGCTACGTCTACCGTCCGGCGACCGCGATCCCCCTCGACCTCTCGGGGTTGCTGTCGCCGACCTCGGTCGGAGCGCTGATGGCGCTCCGCACTTCGCTCGAGAAGGCGCACGCGGACGGACGACGGGTCTATCTCGTGACCTCCCCCACGGGTCTCTGGAACAACCTCAACTTCAGCGACTTCGTCTGGGTGACCCGGCGCTTCTACCAGGCGCTCATCGAGCAGCTCGGCGATCAGGTCGATGTGTGGCAGGTCATGAACGAAGCCGACTGGTCCCACTATCGGGACTACCGCCTCATGGCGACCGACAACTACCCGCCCGCGCTCGACAGCGGCTATCTCTCCGAGGTTCAGGCCATCCTGCGGACCGTCGGGGGCATGATCAAGGGTGCCCACCGGGGCGCGCTCGTGACCACGAACAGCGCGGCCTTCCCCCGGGAGGCGGCGACCACAGCCGACGTGGAGAACAAGCTGATCCTCTACCTCAGCGCCATCAACCCCTACGTCGACGTGATCGCCAATGACATCTACCCCTCGGACTTCATCAAGCCATGGGTGCCCGGCTACCTGGCCAACTTTCACCTCTGGTACAAGAAGCCGGTGTGGGTGACCGAGACAGGCTGGAATGGCGCGGACGCAGAGAAGGCCGGCAAGCTGACAGACTTCCTCAATAACCTGTTTCTCAACTCGGTCGCCTCTGCCATCTTCGTGTACAACTTCAATGACCTGGATGTCTTCGGAATCCAGGACCACTATGGGGTGGCCCCCTGGAAGACCGACGGAACCGGTTATTCGCTGGGTCCCGCCGAGACGGCAGTCAAGACGACGCTGACCGGGTGGGTCGCGGCCCACAGCTGGTGGCTGGACTGAGCGAGCGACGAGCGCCATCTTCCGGGCCCAGCCTCCCCCCTCAAGCCTTCCGTTGACGCCGCCGAGCGGCGACCGTACGTGATCCCGCGGGCATGCACGCTCTCCCGGTGATGCTGGCGGCGCTCTGCGTGGTGGCCATCGGCTACCGCTACTACTCCGCCTTCATCGCCGCGAAGGCGCTCTGCCTCGATGACAGCCGCCCCACGCCGGCGCACACGCTCACCGACGGCCAGAACTACCGGCCGACGAACCGCTGGGTGCTCTTCGGCCACCACTTCGCCGCCATCACCGGCGCGGGTCCGCTCATCGGCCCCGTGCTCGCCGCGCAGTTCGGGTTCCTGCCGGGGTTCCTCTGGATCCTCATCGGCGTCGTGCTCGGCGGGGCGGTGCACGACTTCGTCATCCTCGCCGCCTCGACCCGGCGCGGCGGCCGCTCGCTGCCCGCGATCGCGCGCGCCGAGATCTCGCCGCTCGCCGGCCTCATGGCCGCCATCGCGGTGCTCTTCATCGTCATCATCTCGCTCGCCGGCCTCGCCCTCGCCGTCGTCAACGCCCTCAGCGAGAGCTCGTGGGGCACCTTCACCATCGGCGCCACCATCCCCATCGCGCTCTTCATGGGCCTCTACATGGTGAAGCTGCGGCCCGGGCACATCGTCGAGGCGACCGTGCTCGGCGTCGCCGCCCTCGTCGCCGCCGTCGTCCTCGGCCGCTTCATCCCGCACTCGGCCGCGGCGCCCTGGTTCACGTTCAGCAAGCCCCAGCTCGTCTGGCTCATCGCGATCTACGGCTTCTTCGCGGCCGTCCTGCCGGTGTGGCTGCTGCTGCTGCCGCGCGACTACCTCTCGGCCTTCATGAAGCTCGGCACCATCGCGGCGCTCATCCTCGGCCTCATCGTGGTCAACCCCGAGCTGAAGCTGACCATGGTGTCGCGCTTCGCCGGCGGCGGCGGGCCGATCATCTCCGGCGCGCTCTACCCCTTCGTGTTCATCACCATCGCGTGCGGGGCGATCTCGGGCTTTCACGCCCTCGTCGGCTCGGGCACGACGCCGAAGCTCATCGACCGGGAGAGCGACACGCGGGTGATCGGCTACGGCGCGATGCTGTGCGAGGGTCTCGTCGGCATCGTCGCCCTGCTCGCCACGGCGGCGATGCCGGAGTGGATGTACTTCGCCATCAACGTCGACGACGTGCGCAAGCTCGCGGCGCTCGGCGTCTCGCCCGCGCACCTCGAGGAGCTGCGCCGCCTGGCCCAGTCGCTCGGCGAGACGACGCTCCAGGGCAAGACCGCCGGGTCGGTCTCGCTCGCCGTGGGCATGGCCCAGATCTTCTCCGCCCTGCCCGGGATGAAGCACCTCATGGCGTACTGGTACCACTTCGCCATCATGTTCGAGGCGCTCTTCATCCTGACGACCATCGACGCCGGCACGCGCATCGCGCGCTTCGTGGTGCAGGAGCTGGCGGGCCGGCTGCACGCGCCGCTCGCCCGGCCCGACTGGCTGCCCGGGAACATCGCGGCCACCCTGCTCGTGGTCGTGGCCTGGGGCGCCATCCTCATGACCGGCTCCATCGGCACCATCTGGCCCATGTTCGGGATCGCCAACCAGCTCCTCGCCTCGGCGGCGCTGTGCGTGGGCACGACCGTGATGATCAACGCCGGCCGGGCCCGCTATGCCTTCGTCACGCTCCTGCCCCTCGCCTGGGTGGGCTCGACCACGCTCGTCGCCGGCTGGCAGAGCATCACCGGCAACTTCCTCCCGCTCGCGCTCGACCCGGCCTCCGGCAAGCAGGTCCAGGGCTGGGTCGACGCCGGCCTGACCACGCTGCTGATGGTCTGCCTCCTCCTCATCCTCGCCGAGTCGGTGCGCCGCTGGGTGGGCGTGCTCCGACGGAAGGGCAGCGGGCAAGTGGCCATCGCCGCGTGATCGGCGATAATGCCCCCGAGAGCGGAGGTGCCATGGCCAGCGTCGAGCCGGGTCCGGGGATCGTGACGGCGACGATCCCGCGCAAGGAGGGCAGTTTCGTCCGGGGCCTCGGGCTCTTCGACGCGACGAGCATCGTCGCGGGCGCGATGATCGGCTCGGGCATCTTCATCGTCTCGCAGGACATCGCCCAGACGGTAGGCGCGGCCGGGTGGCTCCTGGTCGTCTGGGTGGTCACGGGCATCATGACCGTCATGGTCTCGCTCTCGTACGGCGAGCTCGCGGCCATGTACCCCGAGGCGGGCGGCCAGTACGTGTACCTGCGCGAGGCCTACTCGCCGCTGTGGGGCTTCCTCTACGGCTGGACCCTGTTCATGGTCATCCAGTCGGGCTCGATCGCCGCGGTCGGGGTGGCCTTCGCCAAGTACCTGGGCGTGCTCGTCCCCGGGATCTCGACCAGCAACTGGCTGTGGCACGCGACCGACCTCCACGTGGGCGCGATGACCATCCCCGTCGGGCTCAACACCGCGCAGCTCGTCGGCATCGGCGTCATCGCCCTGCTCACGGCCAACAACTGCATCAACCTGCGCGCCGGCAAGTGGGTGCAGAACATCTTCACCGTCGCCAAGGTGATCGCCCTGGCGGCCATCATCGTCGTCGGCTTCGCCGCCGGCCGGCCCGACTCCGCGCTGCGCCAGCCGGGCTTCTGGGCCGCGCACACCGCGAAGGGGCTGCCGCTCGCCGGCTTCACCCTCTTCGCCGCGGTCTGGGTCGCGATGGTGGGCTCGATGTTCGCGGCCGACGCCTGGAACAACGTGACCTTCGTCGCCGCCGAGGTGAAGAACCCGCGCAAGAACGTCGGCCGCTCGCTCATCTTCGGCGCCGGCGGCGTCATCCTGCTCTACGTCCTCGTCAACATCGCGTACCTCAACGTGCTGCCGTTCCAGGGCATCGCCGACGCCCCGGAGCAGCGCGTGGCCGCGGCCGCCATGGGCCGCGTGGTCCCGTGGGGCGCTCTCGCGATCTCCGTGGTCGTGATGATCTCCACCTTCGGCTGCCTCAACGGCATGATCCTCACCGGCCCGCGGCTCTACTACGCCATGGCGAAGGACGGCCTCTTCTTCGAGGCCGCCGGCCAGCTCGGCGCGCGCAGCCGCGTGCCGGTGAAGGGCCTCGTCATCCAGGGCATCTGGTCGGCCGTCCTGACGCTGACCGGCACCTACAGCGACCTGCTCGACTACGTCATCTTCGCCGCGATGCTCTTCTACGTGCTCACGATCGCGGGCATCTTCGTGCTGCGCAAGCGCGCGCCCGACCTCGAGCGGCCGTACAAGGCGTGGGGCTACCCGGTGGTGCCCGCGATCTACATCCTCGCGGCGCTGATCATGATGGTCGTCCTGCTCTTCTATAAGCCCCTCTATACGTGGCCGGGGCTCGGCATCGTCGCCCTCGGCGTGCCGGTGTACTTCGTGTGGCTGGCGCTGCGCCGCCGGCGCCGCGCCGCGGCGGCCTGACCCGCGCTCCTCAACGTTTGCGACCGCCGCGCCGGCTGCGTTAGGATGCTGTGCGTCATCCGCGCCACGGGGTGAACCGCATGCTCGCACGACTCGCGCTCCTCACGCTCCTCGCACTCGCCGCCGCCGCGTGCGGCGGCGCCACCGGCGCCGCCCAGAAGGACGCCGGCCCGCCCGACGACGCCGCCTTGCAGCAGGACGACGCCGCGCTCCCGCAGGACGCCGCCGCGCCGGCCGACGACGGCGGCTGGGGCCCGCCCCCGACCGGCTACCACGTGTTCTTCGACCTCGGCACCGCGATGATGATGAGCCAGGTCACGGCCTTCGGCATCGCCGGGTTCTGGCCCACCGCCCGCGAGGACCTCCTGCCGGAGGACCCGCCGGCCGGCGAGCTCGACACCTGCGCGATCGCCGCGCCCGCCAAGGGGGCGCAGTGCGCCGGCCCCGAGGACTGCGCGCCCGAGCAGCAGTGCCTCCCGGAGAAGAGCTCGAGCGGTCAGCCCATCGCCGGCACCGAGACCTGCGTCACCGCGCGGGCGCTGATGGACGTCGGCCCCTTCACGATGGACGGCTTCACCGGCGGGCCGCAGACCTTCGCCTACAACGCGGGCCAGCACGGCGCCTACACGACCGCGTCCCCCGGCGACGGCTCGCTCGACCCGAGCCTCCTCGCGTTCGACGCCGACTACACGTTCACGGGGCCGGGCGACCCCGCGCAGGGCATCGGCGCGTTCCAGGGCCAGCTCCACGTCCCGGTGGACCTGCAGCTCACCGCGCCCGCCCTGGTGCAGCTCCCGATCGGCTTCCCCGGGCTCGAGGTGGACACCACGCAGGACCTCACGCTGCAGTGGACCGGCACGAGCGCGGACGAGGAGGTCACGATCACGCTCACCGGCGGCCCGCCGAACGGCAAGAGCATCCTGTGCCGCGCCCGGGACGACGGCGAGCTCACGATCCCCGCGGACATGCTGCAGCAGGCGAACCTCGCCGCGATGGCGTTCTTCAACACGCTGACGTTCGAGCGCCGCCGCTCCGGCACCGGCAGCGGCGAGGGCATCACCTTCGTGCGCGTCGGCGTGACGCAGATGATCATGTACAACGTGCGCAAGCTGTAGCGGGCCCCGCGCCCCGCCCCGCCCGCAGCCGCCGCCACCCTCGCAGGATCGCTCCCAGCACCAGCCCCGCCGCGAAGCCGCCCAGGTGCGCGCCCCAGGCGCCGCCCGGGCCGGCTGCGATCTGCGCGACCGCGCCCACGAGCGCCAGGGTGGGCACGGCGAGCCAGGAGGGGACGTGCAGCTCCGTCGTCAGGACACCGAGGTCGCGGCCGAAGTCGAGCACGAGCCAGGCCGCCGCGAGCGCCAGGACGCCGCCGCTCGCTCCGAGGACCGGGACGGAGCCGCCGAGGAGGAGGAGCTGGACGAGGGCGCCAGCCATGCCGCCCAGCGTGAAGACCGCGACGGCGCCCGCGCGGCCCGCGCGCTGCTCGACGACGAGGCCCAGGCCGACGAGCCACAGGAGATTGCTGGCGAGATGGGCCAGCCCCGCGTGCACGAAGAGACTCGCGGGCAGCAGCGCGAGGCCCGGACCGTGCAGCCGCCCGAGGGTCGCTCCCCAGGCGCCCGCCGCCCCGCTGCGAGCGAGGAAGGGCAGGCTCGCGAGCACGCAGAGGGCCGTGATCCCGAGCGTCGCGGCGAACGAGAACCTCGGCCGCGGATCGGCGGCGGCGAGGCGGCGCTCGAGCGCGACTACGGCCGGGGCCGAGGGGCGGAGCTTCCGGAGGTGCCACCACGAGATCGGGAGCGAGACCGCCGCGGCCGCGAGCAGGGCCAGCGTCGTCGACGCGGTGAAGGCGGTCCCGTATGACTCGTCCTGGCAGCGGAACACCAGGAACAGGGGCAACATCACCACCAAGGACGTGATCATCCCGGCGGTCAACGCGCCCCCGCGGGGGTCGGGCGCCAGCGCGCCGCGATAGCTCAGGAGCTCGGCGCGGCTGCCCGGGTTGTCGAGATCATAGGTGAACCCGCCGCACTGTACACAGGACCGGGCATCGCCAGCCGGGTTGCCGCAATCACCACAGAAGCGCATCAGGATGCCCTCCTAGCGGCCCGCGAAGGACTGGATCCGCATCGAGGTGTCAAGGACGCCATTTCCGGTCGACGGTCCGGGCCGCAGCGCGAGCGCCTTCGCCAGCTGGACGCGCTCCTCCGGGGTGAGGGTACTCGCGAACCGCGCGGCCGCGTCCGCCCCGCGCCGGTACGCCGGTTGCTGGTCCGGCGGCAACTGATCCCCGGCCGCGACGATCGCTTCGTGGGACTTGACACCCGCCTCGACGCACCGCCCCGCGGGGGTCGTCATGAGCGCGCGGGCGAGCGTGTCGGCGTAGCCTCGCGCCGCCTGGGCGCGCTGGGCCCGGTTCGCGCCGTCGCGGCTATTCCGCGCGCCCTCGTAGTACGACTCGACGAGGAATGCGACGGGGCCGCCCACGGTGAAGATGCCCGCGCCCACGGACGCCGCTCCCGCGCCCACGGACGCCGCCTTTGAGCCTGCGCTGACACCCTTGGGCAGCATGGGCGCGAGCTTGACCGCGAGCTCCCCGAGACCGTGGGCCGCCCCCTCGCTGGCGCCGTGGCCCGCCGTCTTCAGGAGCTCGATGACGGGCGAGTGCGGGTGCTCGGTGCTGGCCGGCCGGATCCGCTCGATCTGGGACTTCATGGCCGTCATGAGCTCGGCGGCGCTGCGGCCGGGGCCACGGTTCGGGCGGCACACGACCGTGTCGATCGGCGCGGAGCGGCGCTGCGGGACAGCGGCGCTGCCGCCAGGGCCGACCTGCGAAGGGGCGAGGGACTGCTGCATCTGCTCGAGGCGCCTCCTGCTCGTGACGTCCGCGATCTCACGCATGACGACCTCCGGTTCGGCCACGGGTATCGGCACCGGGCGGC
>DASXVK010000570.1:0-4185 GCA_036504295.1 Polyangia bacterium | reverse complement strand
ACCTGAAGATCGTGGCGGGCGGGCTCACGGCGATGGCGCGGGCGCGGCAGATCCTGCTGGACCACCCGGCCGTCGACGTGGTCGTCCGCGGCGAGGGCGAGGTGCCGCTCGCGGCCCTCGTGGAGCGCGACTTCGCGGCGCTCGACGAGATCCCCGGCCTCACCTACCGGCAGGGCGGGCTCATCGTCGAGAACGGCGGCCCCTTCTTCTTCGACGACCTGGGGCGCGTCCCGTCGCCGCTCACCGCCGGGACCGTCTCGCTCGCCGAGATCCCCCCCGAGATCGGCGCGCCCATCGAGATCGGGCGCGGCTGCCCCAACACCTGCGCCTACTGCTCGTACCGCGACCGCCCTGGCTACCGCCTCTTCCCCCTCCAGCGGATCCGCGCGGACCTCGCGTGGGCCAAGGCGCACGGCATCAGCACGATCTCGCTACTCAGCGCCGCCGTCGATCCCTCGGCGCCGAGCTTCCGCCGGCTCGTCGACGAGATCCGCGCGATCTACGGCGACGAGGAGTTCCGGCTGGTCGTCAGCATCGAGCGCGACTGCCAGCGCCCCGAGGTCTTCGAGCAGGTCCGCGACCTCCCGTTCTTCCGCTTCATGTTCGGGCTGCAGACCACGAACCCGCAGTCGCTCAAGCGCATCGGCCGCCCCCGGCCCGACCTCGCGCGCTTCGGCGCGGCGCTCCAGGTGGCCTCGCAGATCGCGCAGACGCAGGTCGACGTCATGTACGGGCTCCCCGGCGACAGCTTCGCCGGCCTCCAGGAGACCATGGGCTGGCTCTACGGCCTCAACCGCGAGACGCCGGAGGCCGTCGGCATGATCCTCGCGTGCTGGACCGTGGCGGCGCCCGGCACGCCCCTCGGGGACCGGCCGGAGAGCTTCGGCATCCGCCGCCTGGCGACGCCGGGGATCCCGTACGTCCTCGAGACCGACACCTACTCGTTCGACGACCTGATCCGCTCGATCGACTACCTCTACGCCGAGCGGGAGCATGCCCCGATCATGATGTTCGACGGCGACGTCCCGCGGCACCTGCCGCCCACCCGCGACCGCGTGGCCCCGCCGCGCGCGACGGGGGGCCGCGGCGGGCCGCCGGTGCCGCAGCACTGCCTGGAGCCAGGGACGGATGCGGGTCGACGTCGAGCGTGAGGCCGGGGGGTTCCGCTACCGCGTCACCCCCGAGGCGGACGACCGTCTGGTCACGCAGCGCCAGTTCACCGGCGTGGCCGAGGACCAGATCACCCTCGTCAACCGCGAGTACCGGGTGGCGCTGCCCCCGGCCTTCACCGAGATCCACGGCGACTGCCACGCGGCCGCGGTCTTCTTCGTGCTCCTGCCGTTCGTCGGCCGCAGCCTCACGCTGCCCTTCGCGGCCTCCCGCCGCCTCGCGACGCGGCTCGGCCGCCGCTACGGGGTGAGCCTGACGAACGTCGACGACGGCCTCGCCCCGCGCGCGGCGCCCGCGGGCGCGCCGCCGAGCCTGCTGCTCTCGGGCGGCGCGGACTCGGTCGCCGTGAGCCAGATCCTGCCCGACGACACCCACCACCTCTTCCTCGACCGCATCGCGCACCCGGAGAGCGCCCCCCAGGGGCCCGACAAGCTCGTCGACCTCGCGGCCTCGCGCGCGGTGTGCGACCGCCTGCGCGCGCTCGGCCGCACCGTGCACGTGATCGGCGACGAGCACGAGCACCTCTACCAGCCCTATCCGGTGTGGCACAACGAGATGAGCGGCCTCGCCGCGCTCTACCTCGCCGACTCGCTCGGGCTCGCGACGACCGACTCGGGCGACGTCCTGTGCCAGCCCTGCTTCGGCGGCTACCACGACGGGCGCGTGGCCGGGTGGCCGTTCCGCCCCTTCGGCCCGACGATGGCGGCGATCCTGGCCTTCGACGAGGATCCCGCCGCCGACCTGCCGCCGGGCCTGCCGCCGACCTACGCCCTGCCGATGGCCGCGGGCCTGCGCCGCGGCGCGAGCGCGCTCGGGCTGAGCCAGGTCGCGACGACCATCATCCTCAACCGGGGCCCGATGCGCCGGCGCGCGTTCTCCTGCTACTACCCGCCCGCGGGCGACGAGAGCTTCTGCCTGCACTGCGACAAGTGCTTCATGAAGCTGCTCCTGTCCTACGTCGTCGAGGGGACCGAGGTGCCGGCGGAGCTCTTCGCCGACTTCCTGCGCCACCCGCACCTCGCGAAGGTCTTCGCGCGGCCGTACTTCGACTGGCACCACATCTGGTACTACCTCTTCCAGAAGATGCGGTGCGCGCACCCCTTCGCGCGCGCGCTCCACGAGCAGGCCCGCGGGGGTCCCGACCTGGCGGTGCTCGAGAAGTGGTACCCCGTGCCGCGGCCGCTGATCCCGGCGGCCTATCGCGACGAGTGCGAGGCACGCATCCGGTCGTACGTGGACGTCATGACCGACGCCGAGGTGGCCTACCTCGAGCGCCTGGACGTGCCGCCGCTGCACGCGCCCGCCCTCGCCGCGGCCTGACGCCCGCTGACATTCGTCACCGCCGCCGCTGCGCTCGATCATCGTCGCCCGCCGGGGCCGTGCGGTAGTCTCCCGGCACGGCAAGGAGGCGGCGATGGCCATCGACTTCACTCTCACGCGTGAGCAGAAGGAGCTCCAGCAGGTCGCGCGCGACTTCGCGCAGAACGTGCTCCGGCCGCTGGTGCAGGAGGCCGATCGCTGCCCGAACGCGTTCGAGGGCTTCAAGCTGACGCTGCCGGCCTACGAGAAGGCCTACGAGCTCGGCTTCGCGTTCGCCTTCGTGCCGCGGCAGTACGGCGGCCCGGGCGCGTCGAACGTCGACTCGCAGATCGTCTCCGAGGAGATCTGCGCGGTCGACCCCGGCTTCGGCTGCACGCTGCTGGTGAATGGCCTCGGCCTGATGCCGCTCATCTGGTGGGGCTCCGAGGCGCAGAAGAAGGAGTGGCTGACGCGGGCCGTGTCCGACCCGACGAAGCGCTTCATCGTCGGCTGGGTCGTGAGCGAGCCCGAGGGGACGGCGGGCTTCGACAGCCCGGGCGAGCACCCCGTGGGCATGCAGACCACCGCCGACTACGACACGCGCACCGACGAGTGGGTGCTCAACGGCAGCAAGATGTGGAACTCGAACGCCCCGGGCTGGGACAAGCAGGGCGCCGACCTGAACGTCGTGGTCGCGCGCACCGACCGCGGCAAGGGCGGCACCGAGGGCCTCTCGGTGCTGCTGGTGCCGCGCGGCACCCCCGGCTTCACGGTCGAGGAGGTGCTCGACAAGCTCGGCCACCGCCTCACGATCCAGCCCCGCCTGCGCTTCGAGAACTGCCGGGTGCCGGCCGGGAACCTCATCGCCGCGACCCGCGGGCACGGCGACCTGGCCATCACGAAGGCCTTCACCTGGTCCGGGCCGGTGGCCGGCATCGCCGCGGTGGGCGTCATGCGGGCCGCGTTCGAGTTCGCGCTCGACTGGTCCCGGACCTACACGGCCGGCGGCCGGCACCCGATCATCCACCACCAGAACGTCGGCTACCTGCTCGGCGACATGAAGATGCGCATCGAGGCGGCGCGCTACCTCTCGTGGCGCGCGGCGGCCTACCTCGACGCCTACGACTGCGACGGCCAGGAGCCGGGCGCGCTGTCCAAGATCTACGCCGGCGAGATCGCCGTCGACGTCGTGAACATGGCCATGCGCCTCGTCGGCATCAACAGCTACATCAAGGACTACCCGCTCGAGAAGCACATGCGCGACGCGCTGTGCTTCCCCATCTACGACGCGGGCAACATGGGGATGCAGCGCCGCCGCCTGCACGGCATGATGATGCACCCGAGCTACGACCCCATGGCCCTGGCGCAGAACCTGCGGCAGGAGTTCATCAAGGCCGTGATGCACGGGGCCGACGCCGAGCCCGGGCACCGGGTGTAGGCGGGCCGTCCGGCGCATGCGCCTGGCGGTCTGCCTGAAGCAGGTCCCGGACACCGCGGCGGCGCTGACGGCGCGGCCGGGCGCGCTGGCGCCGCACGCGCCCGGCGTCGATCCGGTGATCAACCCGTACGACGAGTTCGCGCTCGAGGCGGCGCTCCGCCTCGGGGACGAGCTCGGGGCCGCGGGCGTCGAGGTGGTGCTCGTGACGCTCGCGGCCGAGCCGGCGGAGGACACGGTCTTTCACGGCCTGGCCATGGGCGCGCACCGCGCGGTGCTGC
>DASXVK010000569.1:0-7710 GCA_036504295.1 Polyangia bacterium | reverse complement strand
CTCCGTGTCCCCGTGCCTCCGTGTTGCATTTCCCCGCAGCCTGCTACGGCTTCGGGCCCGGCGCCCGCGCGGCGCCCGGCCTCACGGTGCGCCGCCCCGGCCGGAGCTCGCGCCAGAGGTCCGCGCGCACGGTGCGCAGGTCCGAGGCGCCCTCCTGGGACACGCGGCGCAGCAGGAGCGCGCCGAGGATCGCCACGAGCGCGGCGGCGGCGAGGGCCACATCGAGGGCCCAGCCGCGCAGCGCCGGCACGCGACCGAGCAGATCGGTGATGGCGCCCCCCAGCACCGGGGCGACGAAGGCGACGGGGTTCATGACCAGGCTGCGCACGGCCAGGTAGGGGGTGGCCCCGCCGCGCGGCGCGAGCTGCATGGCGAGGGTGTTGTTGCCGATGGCGATGCCGGCGGCGGCGGCGCGATTGACGACGAAGATCGCGGCCACCACCGCGAGGGTCACCGGCCGGGCGCCGCCGAGGAGCCCCGCGAGCGGCCAGAGGAGCAGCGAGGCCCAGTAGAAGGGCTGGGCGGCGGCGACCACGCTGCGGGACGTGTGGCGGTCGGCGAGCCGGCCCCACATGCCGAGCGTGAGCACGTGCGCGATCTTGCCCGTGGCCTCGAGGATCACGACCCATGAGAGCGGGTAGCCCAGGCCGCGCAGCAAGTAGATGGTGAAGATGGGGCTGGCCATGCCGCTCGTCAGGTTCCAGGCCGCGATGTACGCCAGGAACCGGCGATACGGGCCGTCGCGCAGCGGCGCGAGGAGGCGGCCGTGCAGCGGCTCGCCGGTGGGCGGCGGCAGCTCGGGCTCGGGGATCTTCAGGGTCGTCAGCGCGGCGGCCTCGCCGAAGACGAACGCGGCCACGAAGAGGAGCGCGTAGCCGTGCAGCGGCTGGCCCGTGCCGTGGGCGAAGAGGTCGACCATGAAGCCGCCGGCGAGCCCGGCGACGAGGCCCGCGAGGTAGGAGGCGCGCATCCGGCGGGCGTAGAAGTCGCCCATCGAGCCGTCGGGGATGAGGTCGCGCATCCACGAGTTCTGGGCGCAGATGTAGTAGGTGTTGATCGCCGCGCGCAGGCCGAGCGCGGCGAGGAGCACGGCCAGCCGCGTCGGTGAGGCGGGCAGGAGCGCGGCGATGGCCACCACCAGCCACATGGCGCGCCCGACCACCGCGCTGACGAAGGTCATCGCCTTGCGCGCCCGGAGCTTCTCGACGAGCGCCGTGGCCGTGAGCTGCAGGGCCTGGAACAGCGGCCCGATGCCGGCCACGAGGCCGACGACGGTGTTGCTGGCCCCGAGGGCCACGGCGAAGGCGCACAGCAGCGTCCCCGAGGTGAGGACGTTCATCACCTCGGCGAGGGTCGCGTCCCGCACGATCCAGGGCGCGGCCCGCGCGAGCTCGGCCGCGCCGACGTCGCGGCGGGGGGCGAGCTGCGCGCGCAGGAGGTCACGCAAGGCACGAGCGTGCGGCCGCCGGCCGGCGTCTGTCAACCTCGACGACGGCCGCGGGGGCGCGGCCGCGCCCGCGGGCTCAGCGCGCGCGCGCCGCGGGCGGCCGCAGCAGCGTGAGGCTGATGGTCCAGGCGAGGCCCATGACGCTCGCCCCGACGAGGTAGGGCGCCGGCACGCCGAAGCGGTCGAAGGCGAAGCCGCCGACCGCGGGGCCGATCACACGGGCGAGGCTCGACATCGACTGCCCGGCGCCGAGCACGCCGCCCTGGACGTCGGCGTGCGCGGTGCGCGAGATCGCGCTCGAGATCGACGGCGTGGCGATGCCGGAGCCGAAGGCGAAGACGCCGAGGATCGCGAGCAGGTGCCACAGGTCGCGCGCGTAGGGCACCGCGAAGAGCCCGACCGCGGTCATGAGCAGGCCGACGACGATGAGCGCGGGCTCGCCGAAGCGCTTGGACAGGCGCCCGACGAGGCCGCCCTGCGTCACCGCGAGCATGACGCCGATAAAGGTGAAGAGGAAGGCGTTCTCGCGGTTGCCGTAGTGGAACACGCGGTGCGTCATGAGGGCGAAGGTGGACTCGAGGTTCGCCATCGCGAAGGTCGCGAAGAAGAAGAGCAGCAGCAGCGGCATGAGCCGGCGGTCGCGCAGCGCGCGGCCGAGGCCGCGCAGGTCGAGCCGCCGCGCGGCCGCGCCACCGGCGTCCGGGGCGGCCCGCCGCGCCGGCTCCGGCAGGCGGAAGAAGGCGAGGGCGAGGTTCACGCCGCACAGGACCGCGGCGCCGACGAAGGGCGCGTGCGCGCCGAAGCCGACGAGGCCGCCGCCGATGGCCGGCCCGAGCACGAAGCCGATGCCGAAGGCGGCGCCGATCATGCCCATGCCCTTGGCGCGCTCCTCGGGCGAGGTGACGTCGGCGACGTAGGCCTGCGCCGCGGCGATGTTGCCGCCGGCGATGCCGCCGAGCAGCCGCGCGACGAAGAGGATCGCGAGCGACGGCGCGGCCGCCGCGAGCGCATAGGACAGCGTCGACCCGACCAGGCTGACGAGCAGCACCGGCCGGCGGCCGACGCGATCCGAGAGGCGGCCCCACAGCGGCGCCGCCACGAGCTGCGCGGCCGAGTACACGGTCATCAGCAGCCCGACCTGCAGCCCCGAGGCGCCGAACTGCGCGGCGTAGAGGGGCAGCAACGGGATCACGATCCCGAAGCCGATCAGATCGACGACGACGGTGAGGAACACCGCCGCCAGAGGCGAGCGCGCGGGCATGGGTGTCGAACGCAGGCGGGCTCCGTTGACCGTGCTGATCGCTTCTGTTATGGAGGGGCCCGTGGGGCGCATGTCAGACTATCCGCGCGCAGCGGCGCGGGTCAAGACCCCGGCTCACGATGGCCGCGGCGGCGCGCGCCGCGAGCGGGCATGACCCGGTCACGGGGCGGGGCGCCCGCGCCTGCCTTCACCTATGCCGATGGCGTCCGGCTCGCCCGGGCGCCACTCTGGTTCGATGCCCCGCGGGTGCGCGAGAGCGTGGTGGTGTCGCACGCCGCGCTCGGCGTGCCCGGCCGCCGCGCCCGCGCCATCGCCACCCCCGCCACCCAGGCGCTGCTGGCGGCGCTGCGCGGCCGCACCGCCATCCTCGACGACGCGCTGGTGGTGCCGTGCCACCAGCCGGTGACCCTCGGCGCGCTGCGGCTGGAGCTCATCCCGAGCGGCTACCTGCTCGGCGCCGCCTCGTGCCTGGTCGAGGCCTTTGGCCAGGCCGTGCTCTACGCCGGCACCATCAACCCCACCCCGGGGCCCCTGGCGGAGCCCGCCGAGGCGCGGCCGGCGACCGCCGTCGCCATCGACGGGTGCTTCGCGGACCCGCGCCGCGCCTTCCCGCCCCGCGCCTCGGTCGAGGCGGACCTCGCGGAGTTCGCCGCCCTCGGGGTGGCCGCGGGCGGCACCCCGGTCGTGCTCGCGAGTGCGCTCACCGTGGCCCCGGACCTCGCGGCCACGCTGGCGGCCGCGGGCTTCGCGGTGCGCGCCCACCCGCGGATCCTGCGCGCCTGCGCCGCGCTGCGCGCCGGCGGCGCGCCGGTGCCGCCGGTGGCCCGCTTCACCGGTCAGACCGCCCCCGGCGAGGTGCTCCTCTGGCCCGAGGACGCGCCGCTCGACCGCGCCCGGCCGCGCCTGCGCGCCCCGCGCGTCGGCTGGGTCTCGCCCTGGGCCGCGGTGCCCGGCGTGCGCCCGCCCGTGTGCGAGCGCCGCTTCGCCCTCGCCACCGACCCCGACTACCGGCACCTGCGCGACTACCTCGCCCGGACCCACGCGAAGGACGTCTTCCTCCTGCGGGGCCGCGCCGCCGCGGTCGAGGCCCTGCGCGCCGAAGGCCTCCGCGTGCACCTCCTGGGGCCGCCCCGGCAGATGGAGCTCTTCCCGGCGTGACGGGCGGGCGCGGCGCGGTCCGGCCGTCGGATTGCCTCGCTGCCGGCGGGTCCGCTACAATGCAGGCGCCGCGGGAGGCCGATTGATGGCTGACGACGTCCGTACCGTTCCGAGCGCCGGGTGGAAGCTCGCCGTGGTGCTCCTCGGGCCCATCGTGGCCCTGCTGATCGCGTTCCTGCTCCTGCGCAACTTCCAGCAGGGCGAGTGGGCCATCGTGGTGGCCGTGCTCGGCGGCGCGCCGGCGCTCCTCCTGCTGCGCGCCATGCGCGAGCAGACGAACGTGCTGCGCGACGCGGCCCGCGCCCTCGGCCGCGGCGAGCTGAGCCAGAAGCTGCCCGCCGTCGACGAGCCCGGCCTGGCCACGCTCGCGGCCGACCTCGAGGCCATGCGCCGCGCCCTGCGCAAGCAGATGCACGACCTGGCCGCGCACGCCGGCGAGCAGGGCAAGGTGCTCGGCGACCTCGGCACCCGGCTGGCGGCCCTCGGCCAGGGCGTCGGCGGCGAGCTGGGCGCGCTCGACCAGACCGGCACCTCGGTCGTCGCCATGACCACCTCGCTCAAGACCATCGCCGACAACGTCGAGAAGCTCGCCGCGAGCGCCGAGGAGAGCTCGTCCTCGATCCTCGAGATGAGCGCGGCCAACGACGAGGTCAGCGAGAACATGTTCAACCTCGCCGCCTCGGTGCAGGAGTCGGCCAGCTCCATCGAGGAGATGAGCTACTCGGTCAAGCAGGTGGCCAAGAACGTCGAGGCGCTCTCCTCCATCGCCGAGGAGACCGCCTCGTCGATGAACGAGATGGACATCTCGATCCACCAGGTCGAGAACAACGCCAACGAGACCGCCCGCCTCTCCGAGGAGGTCACCCGCGCCGCCGGCTCCGGCGTCGACGCCATCAGCCAGACCATCCAGGGCATCAACAAGATCAAGGACACCTCGGAGGAGGCCGTCCGCGTCATCAGCAAGCTCGGCGACAAGATCGGCGAGATCGGCAAGATCCTCAACGTCATCGACGACGTCGCCGAGCAGACGAACCTCCTCGCGCTCAACGCCGCCATCATCGCCGCCCAGGCCGGCGAGCACGGCAAGGGCTTCGCCGTCGTCGCCGACGAGATCAAGGACCTCGCCGAGCGCTCCGGCGCTTCGACCAAGGAGATCGCCGACCTCATCAAGGCGGTGCAGGCCGAGTCGCGCAACGCCATCTCCACCGTGCAGGACGGCGCCCGCTCCGTCGACGACGGCGTGCGCGTGTCCCACGAGGCGGAGGACGCCCTGCGGCGCATCCAGGAGTCGGCGCTGCGGCAGGCGCAGATGGTCCAGGAGATCGCCCGCGCCACCGTCGAGCAGGCCCGCGGCAGCAAGCAGGTCACCGACGCCATCGGCACCATCGCCACCACGGTCCAGCAGATCGCGTCGGCCACCTCCGAGCAGGCCAAGGGCTCCGAGCAGATCATCAAGTCCGCCGAGAAGATGCGCGCCATCACCAAGCACGTGGAGCGCTCGAGCCAGGAGCAGGGCCGCGGCGGCAAGCAGATCACGCGCGCCATCGAGACCATCTCGGAGATGATCGGCCAGCTCCAGACCGCGCACCGCGACCAGACCCGGGGCGGCGAGGTGGTGCTGCGCGCGGTCGAGGCCATGCGCACGCTGGCCCGGCAGCAGCAGGGGCAGATCGCCGATCTCGCCCGGCTCGTCGACGCGGCGCAGAAGGGCGCGGCCTCGCTCCAGAGTCACGTCCTGGGGCTGGCCGCCGAGTAGCCTCCTGCGGCGGCCGTGCCGCGCCGCGCCGTAGCCGCCACGGTTGCATCCTACATGGAAGATCGTATCCTTGCGCGGTGGCCCGTCCGCCGAGTGAGCGGCCCAGCGGGCCGGGAAGGTAGAAGTCGATGTTCGGTATGGGTACCGGGGAGCTGCTGCTCATCCTCCTCATCGCGCTCCTCGTGTTCGGTCCCAAGAAGCTGCCCGACCTCGCGAAGGGGCTGGGCAAGGCGATCCGCGAGTTCCGGCGCGCGTCGACCGACCTGCAGGAGCAGATCGCGGTGGACCGCGAGCTCGGCGACGCCGTGCGCGAGGTCCAGGCGGCCGCCTCGGGCATGCCGTCGCCGGCCGAGCTCAACGCGGCGCATCGGCCGATGGATCCGGCGACCGTGCCCGCGCCCGCGCCGGCCCTCGCCGTCGCGGCGGCCCCGACCGAGACCGTGACCGCCAAGCCGGCGCCGACCGTCGCGGCGCCGCCGCCGGCCCGCCCCGGCGCGCCCGAGCGGCCCGCGCCCACCCCCGTCGCCGCGGCCGCCAAGCCCGCGGCCCCGCCGGCCGCGCCCACGCCCGCCGGCAAGCCCTCCTAGCCCGATCAGGTCCCCAGCATGGCCTCCATGGACGAGCGGCGCCTCCCCTTCTCCGACCACCTGCAGGAGCTGCGCGTCCGCCTCTGGCGAATGGTCCTCGGCTACATCGTCGCCATCTTCCTGTGCTGGGGCTTCTGGCGCCCGCTGCTCGCCCTGCTGCTCCGGCCGCTCGTCGTGACCATGACCGCGGCCAAGATGCCGGTGAAGCTGATCGCCATCAGCCCGACCGAGCCGCTGTGGGTGCCGCTCAAGCTGTCGATGCTGGCGGCGGTGTTCGTCGCCTCGCCGTGGATCTTCTGGCAGCTCTGGCAGTTCATCGCGCCGGGCCTCTACGCCAAGGAGAAGCGCTGGGCGTGGCCGTTCGTGATCAGCTCGGTGCTCATGTTCGCCGGCGGCGCGGCCTTCAGCTACTTCGTGCTGCTGCCGCTCGCCTACCCGGTGCTCCTCGGGATGGCGCAGGGCAACCTCGCCGAGATCACGAGCGTACTCGGCGTGAAGGTGAACTACTCGGTCGGCCCGGCCATCGCCATCGAGCCGACGCTCACGATCAACGAGGTGTTCGGCTTCAGCATCAAGCTACTGCTCGGCTGCGGCCTCATCTTCGAGCTGCCGCTCCTGCTCACGTTCCTCGCCGCGATCGGCGCCGTCACCCACCGCTCGCTCTGGCGCTTCAACCGCTACGCCGTCGTCCTCTCGTTCATCGTCGGCGCGATCATCACGCCCGGCCCGGACGTCATGTCGCAGGTCCTGGTCTCGGTGCCGCTCGTCGCGCTCTACAACCTCAGCATCCTCATCGCGTGGGTCCTCACGCGCCGGCGCGAGAAGCGCGCCGGCCTGGTGGACACCACCGCGATCACGAAGCACGACGACGACGAAGCGGGCGAGGCCGGCGGCGAAGGCTGAGCGCGGCGCCTACGTAACCCGGAACCAGACGAAGCTCAGGCCGGCGCTGGCCGCGAGCCAGATCAGGAGCGTCACCGCGAACGCCTTCGTGCGCGCGGCGCCGATCTCCTCGCGGATGACGGCCGCCGAGCGCACCGCGTCGGCCCGCGGGGGCTTCTCGCGGAGCTCGCGCTCCTCGAGCTGCAGCGGGCGCACCACGGTCGTGTCGACGTGCGAGGCGTACATGCTCGCCGGCGCGAAGCTCAGGCCGACGCAGAGCAGGACGCCGACGAGCAGGCGGACGGCGACCTTCTCGCGCAGGCGGCCGCCGAAGAGGAGGCGCGGCTCCGTGCCGGCGCGGGTCGCGGACGCGGCGGCCGGGCTCGGGCGGGGCGCCGCCACCTGGCGGGGCGCCGCCACCGGACGGGGCGCCGCGGCCGCCGGCGCCGGGGGCGCGACCCGCGGGGCCGCCGGCGCCGGTGCGGGCGGGGAAGCGGGCGCCACGGCGATCCGCGCGTGGCTCGGGGGCGGCGCCTCGTCGAGCCCGAAGCCGGTCGCCGGACGGCTCGCGGCGGGCGGGGCGGCGCCGGGCCGGCTCCCGGTGTCGAGGTCGAGGGCG
>DASXVK010000568.1:0-4351 GCA_036504295.1 Polyangia bacterium | reverse complement strand
GTCGCCGAGCTGCCCGTAGGTGTTGCTCCCCCAGCACTTCATCGTGTCGTCGGTGAGCACCGCGCAGGCGTGGTACCCGCCCACCGCCAGCGAGCGGGCGTTCGTCACCCCGGCGACCACGACCGGGGCGCCGCGGTCCAGACTGTTGCCCTCGCCCAGCTGGCCGGAGCTGCCCACGCCCCAGCACTTGACCGTGCCGTCCTGCAGGATCACGCAGGTGTGTTGGGCCATGTGGGCGCTCGGGTTCTCCACCTGCGGCCAGCACTTGCCGCCGGCGCAGCTCCCGCCCGTGCAGCTCGCGCCGTCGGGCGCCTTCCCCGTGTCCGCCGGGCACGCCGCGGTCACGCCGTCGCAGGTCTCGGCGGTGTCGCACTGCGCGCTCGCCGCCGCGCGGCACACGGTGCCGGCGGCGAGCTTGGTGTCGACCGGGCACGCGGCGCTCGTGCCGCTGCAGGTCTCGGTCAAGTCGCAGGCGCCGGCCGCCATGCGGCAGGTGGACCCGCTCGGCGCGAAGGTGTCCGCGGGGCAGCTCTTGTTCGCGCCGTCGCACTTCTCGGCGACGTCGCAGAGCCCGGCCGCGGCCCGGCAGACCACGGTGCTGGGCAGCACGGCGTCGGCGGGGCACGCCGCCCCCGTGCCGGTGCAGTACTCGGGCTGGTCGCAGACGCCAGCCGCCGTCCGGCACACCACGGTCGAGGCCAGGAACCGGTCGGCCGGGCAGCTCTTCGACAGGCCGTCACAGTACTCGGCCAGGTCGCAGGCGCCGGCCGCGACGCGGCACACCTCGGTCGCCGGCCGCACCTGGTCGGGCGGGCAGGCGGCCGACGCGCCGGTGCAGTACTCGGCCGCGTCGCAGATGCTGGCGGCGGCGCGACACATGATCGCCGCCGGCCGCAGGGCGTCCGCGGGACAGGTGGTCGCCGTCCCGTTGCACGTCTCGGCCACGTCGCAGGGGCCCGCGCTGGCGCGGCACTCGTAGCCCGCCGGCTGCTTGGCGTCGGCCGGGCACAGGCCCGTGGTGCCGGTGCAGCTCTCGGCCACGTCGCAGGACCCCGCGGCCGCGCGGCACACGGTGCCGGCCGCGACCCAGTCGTCGACCGGGCACGCCCCCGAGGTGCCGTTGCAGGTCTCCTGCGGGTCGCACGGGCCCACACTGGCGCGGCAGACCGTGCCCGCCGCGCGGAACGCGTCCGTCGGGCACACGGCCGAGGTGCCGTTGCAGGTCTCGGCCACGTCGCAGGTGCCGACGGCCGCGCGGCACGCCGTGCCGGCCGCGAGGAGCTGGCACGCCGCCGTGCAGCAGCTCGTCGCGATGACCGAGGAGAGCTCGGTGGCATTCGTGTAGGCCGAGCCGTTGTAGCCGCCCGCGAGGAAGATCTTGCCGTTGTCGAGCGCCACCGCGGCCGGGAAGTAGCGGGGCATGGTCATGCTGGTGACCGGCGTCCACTTCGTGGTCGCCGGATCATAGAGGTCCGCCGTCCCCGTGTAGTTCGACCCGTTGTAGCCCCCCAGCGCCAGCGCCGTCCCGTTCGGCAGCGCGACCAGGCTGAAGAACCCGCGCGCCTCCGCCATGGCGCCCTGCGCGGCGAAGGTGCCGGACCCGGGGATGTAGACCTCCGCGGTCGCGAGATAGGGGGCGTAGCCGCCCGCGATCAGCACCATCCCGTTCGCCAGCAGGACCGCCTGGTGCCCCTGGCGCGTGCTCGCCATCGACCCCGTCGCGGCCCAGGTGTTGGTGCCGGCGTCGTACACCTCCGCCGTCGCCAGCACCGTCGTCCCGTTGGGGGTGCCGCCGGTGACCAGGACCTTCCCGGTCGGCAGGAGGGTCGCCGTGTGGAAGTAGCGCGCGCTGCCCATGCTCGGCCCGGTGCTCCACGTGTCCGTGGCGGAGTCATACAGCTCGCTCGTCGCGGTCCCCGGCGCGCCACCCGTGATGAGGACCTTGCCGTTGGCGAGCAGTGTGGCGGTGTGGCCGTAGCGCGCCGTCGCCAGGCTGCCGGTGGTCCGCCAGGTGTTCGACCGCGGATCGAAGAGCTGCGCCAGCGCGAGGGAGCTCACGCCGTCGCTGCCACCCACGACGAGCACCCGGCCGTTCGGCAAGAGGGTCGCGGTGTGGAGCATCCGGCCGGCGGCCATGGCGGGGACCGCGGTGAAGGTGCCGGTCGCCGGGTCATACAGGTCCGCCGCGGCCGTGATCGGATAGCCGCCGGCCACGAGCACCTTGCCGTTGCCGAGCTTCGTCGCCGTGTGGTTGGAGCGGCCGACGCTCATGGCGCCGGACGCCGTCCAGGTGGTCGGGAGGTCGCAGGTCTCGCCCGCCTCGACGATGCCGTTGCCGCAGCCGCGCAGGCCGTACTTCGCGCTCAGGTACGCCTCGACGGTCTGGCGATCGGTCGCGCTCAGGGCGCCGCTGTACACCAGCACCTCGGCGACGAGGGCGTCCGAGAACTCACCCACCGCCTGGTAGCCGCTGAGGGACAGCCCGTTCGGGCCCGTGAGGCCGCTCGCGTTGCTGTAGAGCTGCACGCCGTTACGGAAGATGGTGGTCAGCGCGCCCGTGCCCACCGACGAGTAGATGTACGGGTTGGTGGTCGCCGCGGGGCCATAGCTCGGGGCCGAGATCCAGCCGTCCTGGTAGGCCTTGTCCTCCGCCGCGCCCCACCACCCGAGCAGCCAGTTGTTGGCGAGACCCGAGAGGATGCGGCCGCGGGTGGCGCCGCTCATCTGCGCGACGTAGATCACGGTGTAGGGCGCCGGGAAGTTCGTCGGCACCGTCATGGTCTGCTGGGCCGCCGCGGACATGGCGAGGGCCGGCCGGCCGTTGATCGCATTCGCGAGCACGGTCGGCTGGCGCGAGGTCGTGGCCTGCGTGAGGTTGTTCCCGGTCCCGCTCTGGTCGGCCCAGGTGGCCACGCCCGCCCCGTTCATCGTGAGCCCGGTGCTCGCCTCCGTCCACAGCCGGAGCCCCGCCACGGTCTTGGGGACCGGCGTCACGTTCAGGCTGCCGAGCTTGATGTTGTAGGGGCTCGCGCCCTTCGTCTCGTAGACCAGGCCGAGCTGGCCGGTGGCCGGGCTCTCGAGGAACGCCGACATCGACCACCGGTTCGTGAGCAGCTCGGTCGTCTCGTTGAGCCAGTCCGTCACGGTCGCGTCCCAGACGCCGGCCGCCGAGCGCGCCTTGTAGAAGATGTGGTTGTTGGTCGGCCAGGCGCCCCAGAAGCAGTACAACCCGCCGGTCGCCAGACGCGTGAGCAGCGGCGCGGAGCCCGAGGGGAGCGCGGTCTGGACGATCACCTCGCTGCCCCACGCGCCGTTGTAGGTCGTATCGGTGGCAGAGTAGGTCCACGGCACGTAGACGGCGTTCCCGCTGGCCGCCACCTGGAACGCGAGGTGCGCGTTGTCCCCGTCGCCCACGACGCTGAAGCCCCCGCCGGCATAGAGGTTGCTCGCCGACCCCGTCCGCTCGCTCGCCCAGGCGCTCCCCGTCCACAGGCGCGAGTACACCTGGCCGTTGTCCATGGCCATCACGGCGAGCATGCGTCCCGCGCTCAACTTGACGGGCGTCACGGCCCAGTAGTTCGACGTGGCCTTGCCGAAATCGAAGGGGAACCCGGCCGCCGTGGTCCACGTCCCCGTGTTGGTGCTCGCCTTCGTCATGACCGGCTTCCCGTCGGTCGCGGTGGTGAAGGTCCGCCGGTAACCGATGAAGGGGTAGCCGCTCGCATCGACGGCGATCGCCGGGAGGTAGTAGTACACATTGGGCCCGCCGCCCGCGACCGCGGTCTGTTCGGCGGCGGCCCAGGTCACCGTCCCGTCGGCGTTCGGAATCCCGCGCCGGTAGAAGAGCGCCGTGTTCGACATCTCGGTCGTGTAGGCGTAGTGCAGGTTCGTGCCGTCGAAGGCGACGCTGAACCGCGGCCCCGCCGTGCCGGCGCGGACCGTGGTCTTCGCCGCCCACGCGGTCCCGTCCGTGCTCGTCTGGTAGACGATGTCGGTCCCGTCGCTGTAGAAGACCCAGTACCGGCCGTTGGCGTAAAACGCCTTGCGCTGGAACGGCTGATGCGTCGCCACGTTCGTCGTGCTCGTCCCCACCGTCGCCGTCGCCGCCTGCGCCGGAGGTGGCGCGGCGAGGCCGAGGAGGCCGAGGACGACCAGCAGCCCGAACGCGCTCACCCGAGATCCGCGAGGCATCGTGCCCCTCCTGTCGACCGCGACATGCCGGCCAAGCGCCTGGCGCACCGTCAGGACCAGCGACTGCGACCTCTTCGTCGGGACCATCGTCTTCCCTCCTGACAGCGCGACGACCGCTCGTCGGCTGCGCGGGCCGCGGCGGCGGCCGCCGCGGCCCGAC
>DASXVK010000567.1:0-1675 GCA_036504295.1 Polyangia bacterium | reverse complement strand
GTCGAGCCCTCGATCCCATAGCCGAGCAGCGCGTGCGGCTCGCGGGCCACGGAGAGCGGCAGCGACTCGTTGTATTGGTCGTTGACCGTGTGGAAGGTCACGTAGGTGGCCCGGGCGGTGGGGCGGACGAGGTCGAACAAGTTCGAGAGCGGCACGCCGCTCCACGGCACGTCGTCGATGGACCAGCCCTCGACGCAGTGGAAGTCGGTGGTCTGGTCGGTGCGGCGCATCGCGACGAGGTCGAGGAAGCTCAGGGTCTTCGGGGCCTCGACCCAGCCGTCGATGGTGAGCCTCCAGTGGGCGAGCAGGGCCGTGAGGGACTGCGCGTCGACGGTGCGCTCGCCCCAGCTCTCGAAGAGAGGCGAGCGGCCGTCCCCGGGCTGGAACGGGAAGGCGCTTTCGGCTCCCGCGTCCAGCGCGGGGCTGCCTCCCCCGTCCGCCGGCGGCCAGGAACCGCCATCGGGGCCGGCGGCTTCGGCGGCCGCGGCGCAGGCCTGGAAGAGCGGGGCGCCCAGCGCGAGCACGGCGCCCTTGCCCATCCACTCGATCAGTGTCCGCCGCTCGAGCTTCTCGCCCATCGCTCCTCCGCGCAGCGCCTCGGCCCTCGGCTGGCGAAGAGGTAACCGCGGTGCTACCGCTAGCGCCTCCGAATGCTCCAGAAGGACGAGGAGGCCGCTTCCATGAGCGCAGAGAAGATTCTGAGGAAAGAGGTCGTCGTCGCCGCGCCCGTCTCGGCGGTCTGGCGGGCCTGGACCACGGTGGAGGGGGTGCGCGGCTTCTTCGCTCCCGACGCGCGGATCGAGGTCCGCGTCGGCGGCGCCTACGAGATCCTCTTCGACCTGGACAAGCCTCCCGGACGGCAGGGCGGCGAGGGCTGCAAGGTGCTCGAGGTCGAGCCCGAGCGCCGGCTCGTCTTCAGCTGGAACTTCCCGCCGCACATGCCCATCCGCAGCGAGTTCACGCGCGGCACCCTCGAGTTCGCGGCCACCGCCGACGGGAAGACTCGCGTCACCTTCACCCAGACCGGGTGGAAGGAAGGCAAGGCCTGGGACGAGGGATTCGCGTACTTCGAGCGCGCCTGGGAGGTCGTCCTGCGCCGCCTGCAGCACCGGTTCGAGGCGGGGCCGGTGGATGGGAAGCGTCCGCCGGGGTAGTCGCCCTTCGAATCTCCACTGGCGATGCGGCCGGCAGCTACCACGCGAACGCGAGCTGCATCGCCTTCCGCGGCTGCGCCATGCCGCCGGGGGCGAGCGTGACGACCTGGCCGACCTTGCGCTGCAGAGCGACGGCGAGCCTCGGCACCACTCCGCCGCGCTTCTCGAGCAGCCCCTCGGCCGCGGCCCGCGCCAGCTCCGGCGTGTTGTTGTGCTCGGAGATGTGCCCCAAGGTCACGTGCTGCAGCCCGTCGTGCAGCAGCTCGGCGAGCAGCGCCGCGCCCTGCTCGTTGGAGAGGTGCCCCCAGTTGCCGCGGATGCGCTTCTTGAGGCGCTCGGGGTAGGGGCCGTCGAGCAGCATCTGCAGGTCGTGGTTGGCTTCGAGCAGCAGCCCGTCGAGCCCGCCAAAAGCCTTGGCGATGAGCGGCGTGGGCTGCCCCTGGTCGGTGATGATGCCCAGCGACGTCTCGCCGTCCGAGACGCGCAAGGCCACCGCCTGCGGCGCGTCGTGCGAGGTCGGC
>DASXVK010000566.1:0-31076 GCA_036504295.1 Polyangia bacterium | reverse complement strand
CGCTCCTCGTCGCCGCGCTGGACTCAACAGGGGGGCTCTGCCCGCCCCCCCTCGACGGGGACACGGAAACCCGCTCGCAAGCGAGCGGGGGGCCGTCGAGCCTCCCCTCCACCGCGCGCTCCCCGCGCGAGCGCGGCGCCTCGGCGGCGCGAGCGCCGAGGCGCGGAGCGCTATACTCCGCCGCGTGGTGATCCCCCCGTCCCGCCGCCCGCTCCTCGTCGCCGCGCTGCTCGCGCTGGGCGGCACGCTCGTGTACCTGAACGCGCTCCCGAACGCCTTCCACTTCGACGACAGCCACTCCATCGTCGAGAACCCCGCCATCCGCTCCTTCGGCGAGGCCGGGCGCTGGTTCACCGACACGCGCGCCTTCACCGTGCTCAAGGAGAACACGAACTACCGGCCGGTCCTGCTCGCCACCTACGCCGTGAACTACGCGCTCGGGGGGCTGCGGCCGGCGGGGTTCCGCGTCTTCAACCTGCTCGGCCACCTCGGCTGCGCGCTGCTCGCGTTCCTCCTCGCCCGGGAGCTGGCCGCGCGGCTGTGGCCGGAGCCGCGCGACGCCAGGCGCCGCGAGTGGGTGCCCGTCCTCACCGGCGCCGTCTTCGTCCTGCACCCGCTGCAGAGCGAGATCGTGAACTACATCTCCAGCCGCAGCGACGGCCTGTGCGCGCTCTTCTACCTCGCCTCGCTGCTGGCCTGGGTGCGCGCGAACGCGGCCGCCGGCCGCCGCGCCCTGCTGCTGCGCGCCGTGGCCGTCGCCGCGTTCGCCCTCGCGCTCCTCGTCAAGGAGGTCGGCCTCACGCTGCCGGCGGCGGTGTGGCTGTGGGAGGTGCTGGTCGAGCGGCGGCCCGCGGTGCGGCTCGGCTGGCGGCGCCTGGGGCGCTACGCCGCGCTCGCCGTGGTGGCCGGCCTCTACCTGGCCGTGCGCGCGTACATGCTGCGCGACTACGACGTGCGCTTCCGCGCGACGACGCCGCCGCTCGCGTACTTCGCGACGCAGCTCCGCGCCTGGTTCCACTACCTGCGCCTCTTCGTGCTCCCGGTGGGCCAGTGCGTCGATCCCGACTACCCGTTCTCGCGCAGCCTCGTCGAGCCGCGCGTGCTCGCCGCCGCCGCGGGCGTGATCGGCGTCGCGGCCGGGGCGTGGCCCCTGCGCCGCCGCCGCCCCGAGGTCACGTTCGGCCTCGGCTTCTTCCTCCTCGCGCTCGCGCCGACCTCGTCCTTCTTTCCCATCGCCGAGGCGGTCAACGAGCACCGGCCGTACCTCGGCAACCTGGGGCTGTGCCTGCTCGCGGCCGTGCTCCTCGCCGAGGTCGCGCCGCGCGCCGCCGGCCGCCGCGGCGCTGCCGCGCTCGCCGCCGCGGTGCTCCTCGTGCTGGGCGGGCTCACCGTCGCGCGCAACCGCGTGTGGCGCGACGACTACTCGCTGTGGCGCGACGTCGTGGCGAAGGCGCCGCACAACGGCCGCGCCCACCTGAACTACGGCCTCGCGCTCCTCGGCCGCGGCCGCCCCGACGAGGCGCTCGCGCAGTACGAGGCGTGCGCGCGGCTGTGGCCCGACTACTCGTACTGCTACATCAACCGCTCCGTCCTGTACCGCCAGCGCAAGGAGTGGGACCGCGCCCTGGCCGACCTCGACCGCGCCGGGCGCCTGACGCCGGGCCTCTTCTGGGTGCCGTATTTCCGCGGCGTCACCTGGGAGGAGATGGGCCGCCCCGCCGACGCCGAGCGCGCGTTCGCGCGCACCCTCGCGGTCAGCCCGAGCTTCCTCGAGGCCCGCTTCCGCCGGGCCCGCGTGCTGGCCGCCCTCGGCCGCACCGACGAGGCCCGCGCCGAGGCCGGACGCGCCGCGGCGCGCGGGCACCACGAGGCCGCGCGGCTCGCCGCGTCGCTCGCGGGGCGGTGAGGCGAAGCCGTCACTTCCCGTCGAACGCCGCCTGGAGCGCCGCGATGTCCGGCTTCGTCATCGCCATCATGGCCGCGAAGGCGCGGTCGCGCGCGGCGACGTCGGTGCTGGTCATCCAGTCCCTGATCCCGCTCGGGACCACCTGCCAGGAGACGCCGAAGCGGTCCTTCAGCCACCCGCAGGGACCCGGCTCGCCGCCCTCGGACAAGGCGGTCCAGTAGCGATCCACTTCGCCCTGGTCCTGACACATCACCTGGAGCGAGATCGCCTCGTTGAACGTGATCCCGTGCGCGACGTGGGAGTCCATGGCGATGAGCTCCTGGCCGCCCACGGCGACGCGCCCGTGCTTGATCGTGCCCGCCGGTCCCTCGCCGGCCGCGTACCGTTCCAGCCGCTCGACGCGACCGCCGGGGAACACGCGGGCCCAGGTCTGGAGCGCCGCCTCGGCCCGGCCGTGCTGCGGCCCGGCGAACATCAGGCACGGGACGATCCTCGCCGCGCCCGCGGCGCGCCCGCCCGCCATCACCTGCCAGGACACGCCGAACCGATCCTTGATCCAGCCGTAGCGCTCGCTCCAGGGGTACGCGGCGAGCGGCATCAGCGGCTCCCCGCCCGCGGCGAGCGCCGCGAAGAGCCGCTCCGCCTCCGCCACGGCGTCGACGTGGACGAAGAACGAGATGCTCGGGTTGAGCACGAACAGCGGCCCCCCGTTGAGGGCCGTGAACCGTTGCCCGGCCACCTCGAGCTCCACCGTCAGGACGCTGCCGCGCGGCTTGCCGCTCGGGTTGTCGCTGGACTCCGGGTAGCGCGACCGAACGGTGACGCGGCCGTCGGGGAAGGTCTTGGTGTAGAAGCCGGCCGCCTGCTCCGCCTGATCGTCGAACCAGAGGCACGGCACGATGGTCCCGCCCGTCATGGCAGTGCTCGTACGGTCGGGCCGCGGGATCCGCAAGGCCCCCCCCGTAGCGCGTGGAGACTCATCAAATCGGGGCCGGCCCACTCCGCCCGGGGTAGGATTCCCGCATGGAGGAGGTGCACGGCTTCATCGTGGCGGCCTGGGAGGCGGGTCGCGGGACGCGCGCCCCGGGGCCGCGCCGTGCGGACGCGGCCGGCCGCATCTTCCTCACCGGCCGGCTCGACGACGGGCGCAGCTTCGCCGCGATGGTGCCGGCGCCGAAGCCCGCGGTGTACGTCGCCCAGGCGCACGGCCCCGCCGCGCGCGGGTGCGTGACGGACTCCTCGCTCGATCCGGATCCCTGGTCGGACCTCGCGGGCGCCGCGCTCGCGCGGCTGGAGGTGGCGCACGGCGCGCTCGACCGCGCGGCGCGGGCGCTCGCGACCGCGCGTGTCCCGGTGGTGGCGCAGGAGCGGCCGCGGGCCAGCGAGGCGCTGCTCGCGCTCGGGCTGCACGGGCCGGTGACCATTCGCGGGACCCCGGTGCCGGGGCGGCGGGTCGACGTGGTGTTCGTCGAGCCCACCCTCGCGCCGGGTCGCACGTCGACCGCGCTGGCGTGGCTCGCGCTCGACATCGAGACCGATCGCGCGCAGACGGTGGTCGCCGCGTCCCTCGCGGGGGCCGGCGGAGCGGGCGAGATGCTGTTCGTGGGCCCGCCCCTGGACGCGCCCGGCATCAGCTCGTTCGCGACGGAGGCCGAGCTGCTCGCGGCGCTGGCGAAGCGCATCCTGGCGCGGGATCCGGACGTGATCACCGGGTGGAACGTGATCGATTTCGACCTGCGCGTGCTGGCGCAACGGTTCGCGGCCTGCGGCGTTCCGTTCGACGTGGGGCGGACCGCGGCAGAGGCGGCGCTCGTCGATCGCGAGGGGCGCGAGGGGCGGCGGGCGGCGTTCCGGGTGCCCGGGCGCGCGGTGCTCGACGCGATGCGCCTCGTGCGCGGCTCGGGCGAGCGCTTCGACGACCTGTCACTCGAGGCGGTGGCGCGCGCGGTGCTCGGCGAGGGCAAGTCGGTGTCCAGCCGAGGCCGGTCGAAGCTGGAGGAGCTCGAGCGACTCCGCCGCGAGGAGCCCGTCGCGTTCTGTGCGTACTGCTTGCGGGATTCCGCGCTCGTGCTGCGCATCCTCGCGAAGACCGGGCTCGACGCGCTGACCGCGAAGCGCTCGGCGCTGACCGGGGTCTCGCTCGACCTCGCGTGGACGAGCATCCCCGCGTTCGAGCGCATCTATGCCGCGGAGCTGCGCGCCCGCCGCGTCCTGCCGCCGCCCCGCACCGAGCGGCGCGTGTCGGGGGCGGCGGGCGGCACGGTGCTCGAGGCGGTGCCCGGGTTCTTCCCGAACGTCCTCGTGTTCGATTTCCGGAGCCTGTACCCGTCGATCATGCGCACGTTCAACATCGACCCGCTGGCGCACGCGCGGGCCGAGCTGCGGGCGCCCTCGCCCGACGACCTCGTCGCCCCCAACGGCGCGCGCTTCGCGCGGCCCGCGGGGATCCTGCCGGCGATCATCACACGCTACGCCGAGGAGCGAGAGGCGGCGCTCGCGGCGGGCGACGAGACGGCGGCCTACGTCTACAAGATCCTGCAGAACTCGTTCTACGGCGTGCTCGGCGCGGAGGGCTGCCGCTACGCGCGCACGGAGCTCGCGGGCGCGATCACGTCGTTCGGGAAGACGTTCCTCACCGCGGCGCGCGACTTCTTCGAGCAGCGGGACCTGCGCGTGCTCTACGGCGACACCGACTCCGTGTTCGTGCTCTCGGGTCTGGGCGACGGGGCCGGAGGCGACGCCCTCACGGCCTTCGGCGCCGGCGCGGCGGACGAGCTGAACGCCGCCATCACCGCGCGGATCCGGCGCGAGCACGCCGTCCCGTCGCACCTGCGCATTCGCTGCGAGAAGGCCTACCGGCGCTTCTTCATCCCGCGACTGAAGCGCGACCTCACCGGCGGCGGGCGTGGCCGCGCGAAGGGCTATGCCGGCCTGCGACTCGGCGCGGACGGGACCTCGGCGCTCGAGGTGAAGGGCATGGAGGCGGCGCGCAGCGACTTCACCCCGCTCGCGCGCCGGTTCCAGGTCGAGCTGCTCGCCCGCGCGTTCGCCGACGCGAGCGAGGCGGAGGTGCGCGATTTCTGCCGGGACCTGGCGGCCCGCCTCGACCGCGGCGAGCTCGACGCGGAGCTCGTGTACCGGAAGTCGCTCCGGCGGCCGGCCGAGGACTACGGCGCGGAGACCCCGCAGGTGCGCGCCGCGCGGCTGCTCGGCTGGACGGGCGAGCGCGGCCGCATCTCGTACGTCATGACCCGCGCGGGCGCCGAGCCGATCGAGGCACTCACGGGCGCGCGGCTCGACTACGGGCATTACCTCGAGCGCCAGCTCCTGCCGATCGCTCGCTCCATCGCCGACGCGCGGGGTTGGGACGCCGGCCCATGGTTCGCGGAGGCGCCCCAGCTCGAGCTGTTCGGCCCGGCGGGCCCGGCCAGGCTCGGCGGGCGGCGCTGAGGCGGGATGCCACACGGCGCCCGCGCGCTGTGGCGAGGCTGCGAGGGGGCGCCGGCGGCGGCGCGGGCAACCCCCCGAAACCGCCTCGGTCGCCTGGCGGCACCGCCCTTGCAGTCGCTCCCGTCCGCACGCGGCGCTCGCTCGCCGCACAACGATGGAGACGACGATGCGCAAGTTCTTCTGGCTGGTCCCGGTTGCGATGTTGGCGTTCAGCGGCGCGGCCCTCGCTCAGGAGGGTGGCGCGAAGCCCGAGAAGAAGGGCAAGGCCAAGCCGGCCGTGCTCGTGGCCGACCCCGCGACCCTCGACATCGGCGACGTGAAGCCGGGCGAGGCCAAGGACGCGACCTTCAAGATCAAGAACGACGGCGAGGCCGAGGCGACGGTCACCTGCAAGGGCGCCGGCTTCAAGTTCGACAAGTCGAAGGTGAAGGTCGCGGGCGGCGCGGCGGAGGAGTTCAAGGGCACGTTCACGGCGGCGAAGAAGGCCGACAAGAAGGACAAGATCAAGCAGGTGAAGATCACCTGCGGCAAGGCCACCGTCGTCGTCACCTACACCGCCAAGGCCGCCGAGGCCCCCGCGAAGTAGTCGCGCCCCCGCCGTCCACCCCCCCCCTTCGCGTATTCTCGTGCGAGCGCAACGGCTGGTCCAGGCGTATCCTGGGCCGCGAGGCTCAGCCATGTCCGCGCACCACCTCGCCCACGTCTCCCTCGCGCTGGTCGCCGCGGTGAGTCTCGCCGCGTGCGGGTCGCTCAAGCGCCTCGCCGCCGAGCTCACCCGCGACGCCGCCCCGCGGGCCACCGAGGCGCCGACCGCAGAGGCGGCCGCCGACGCGGACGCCGCCGCCGCCGCCGCCGCGCGCGCCGAGCGCTGCCGCACGATCGTGAGCCGCATGACCGCGGGGCTGCTGGCCCGCGAGGACGAGCTCTGGCTCGCGAAGGACGGGGCGCTCGCCCGCCGCATCAGCGACCGCCGCCTCTACGGCGCCGACCTGAAGCTGTCCCGGAACGCCCTCCCGTGCGGCGGCCCCGAGAGCCTCGCGGCGCTGGCGACCGCCGCGGCCGCGTCGACGGCCGCGTGGGAGAACGTGACCATCGGCACCGACGTCGCGCCGGACCTGACGGCCGAGCTCGCGTCGCGGCCGAAGCCCGCGCTCGGGCCCGCGCCGGCGGCGGTGCTGGCGCAGGCGGCCGAGTCCAAGGCGAAGGCCGTCGTGCGCGGCGGCGGCAAGAGCCTCGACGATTTCGGGCCGGCCTACGACCTGTGCGTGCTCGCCGAGCGTCTCCTCGGCAAGCCGACCACGTCGTGCGACCGCGTCGCCGGGCGCGTCAGGGCCCTGGAGCAGAAGGAGAAGTCCGCGGGGGAGAAGCGCTAGGCGGGTGGGCGGGTCACAGCCCCCTCACAGCTTGAAGAACAGCCCCGCGGTCACCGGGATCTGCAGCCACTTCGACGTCCCCGTCGCCGTCGTGCCGGTCGTGCCGTCGCTGCTGCTGCTGCTCGAGCCCGAGGCGCCGACCATGTTCACGCCGGCCTGGACGTAGAGCACGAGGCTCGAGCCGACGTCCAGGGCGAAGCCGCCGCCCAGGCTGAGGCCGTAGCGGGCGTCGCTCGCGCCGCTCGCGCCGCTGTACTTCGACGGGGTGAAGCCGATGACGAGGCCGATCTTCACGAACGGCCGGAAGATCGCCTGGCCGAAGTAGTAGCGGAGGTAGAAGTCGAGCGTGACGGGCGAGGGGAACGCGACGTCGACGGCCAGGTCGGCGACGCGGGTGCCGCCGTGGATGCCGAGGCTCAGGCCGCCCATGCCCGAGGTGTCCTGCACCGAGCGCACCGCCCAGGCGCCGCCGAACCCGCCGATCGTGTAGCGCGCTGGCGCCGGCTTCACGGGCGGCTTCGCGGGCTGCTGCACGCCCCCCGCCGGGGGCCCGTCGGCCGAGACCGGCGCGAACGGCGTGGCGCCGTCGCGGCGGACGTCGACCTGGTCCGCGCCGCCGAGGCGCTGCATGCGCTCGACCACGTGGTTCGTCGTGCCCGCGACGACCAGCACCTCGCGGCGCACCGGCACGTAGCCGTAGAGCGTCAGCTCGACGACGTGGCGGCCGGGCGCGACGTCCGACTCGTAGGGCGTGTAGCCGACGACCTCGCCGTCGACCCTGAGCTCGACGCCCTCGATCGAGGTGCGCACGATGAGGCGGCCGGCGCGGGCGCCGAACGAGAACGAGACGAACTGCGGGCGGCCGTACGCGCACTGGATCTGGCGCCGCTGGGCGCCGCGGTCGCGGTAGGTGGCCTCGAGGTCGTGATCGCCGGGGGCGAGCTCGACGATGAGCGGCGTGCGGCCGCGGCGCTCGCCGTCGACGACGACCAGCGCGCCCGGGGGCGAGGAGCTGACCGAGACGCGCGAGGGCAGGGCGCGGAACTTCTCGACCTTCCCCGCGACCTTGGCCCGGTCCTTGGCTGCCGGCAGGTCCCTGAGGTAGCGCTCGTAGAACTCGGCCGCGTGGTCGAACTGCCCGAGCCGCTCGTAGCACTCGCCGATGTTGTAGAGCACCGACGGGTGCGGCTTGGTCTCGTAGGCGCGCTGGTAGTGCGCGATCGCTTCCTTGAAGTCGCCCTTGCGGTAGTAGGCCTCGCCGGTGAGGAAGGCCTCCCGGGCCTCGGCGGCGGTGCCGGCGGCCGGCTGCGCGCGGGCCGGGACGGCGGCCCCGAGCGCGACCGCGAGACCCAGCGCGAGGAGGGCGCGGCGGCTAATACGGCGAGGACTTGTGGCCATCATCGGAGTCCTGCGGGTGCGTCGGACGCCCCGGCGGCGCCTTGGTCGGTGCCTTCGTGGCGGGCGCCTTGGTCGCGGGCGCCTTCGCGGGCGGGGCGGCCTTCACGGGCGGCCGCGGCGCGGCCTCGCGCTCCAGCTTCGGGCTCACCGTGAGCGCGCGGTCGGAGACATGGATCTCGAGGGGCTGCGCCACGCGGCGATACCCGTTCAGCTCGAGCACGAGCTGATGGCGGCCGTGGGCGACGTGGGCGACGGCCGGGGTGATCCCGATCGGGCGGCCGTCGATGAGGGCGTGGGCGCCCGGCGGGATCGAGTCGACGGTCACCCGGGCGGCGTTCGCCGGCGGCGGCGCCACCTTCTGCGGCACCGGCGGCGGCTTCACGGGCACGTCGGTCTGGGACGCGGTGGAGGCGACGTAGACGCCGCCGCCGATGGCCCCGCCGAGGACCACGACCACGATGACGATGATGAGCCACACCTTGCTGCCCGCGGCGCGCGGCGGCCGCTGCGGCACCAGGGTTGGCGGCACCGGCCCGCCCCGCGGGGCCATCGGCATCGGCATCACGCCCGATCCCGGCATCGGCATGGGCATCGGCGGCATCGGCATGGGCGGGGGCGCGAGCGCGGGGGCGCCCATCGTCATCCCGCCTCCGGGCGCTCCCAGGGCCGGCATCATGGTCCCGGGCGGCGCCCAGCCCGTCGCCTGCGGCCCGGGGGCATACCCCGGCGGCACCTGCAGCGCGCTCGTCATGCCGGCGGTCGTCTGGGGCAGCGCCGCCATCATCTCGGCCATGCTGCCGAAGCGCCGGTCGCGGTCCTTCTCGAGCGCCTTCAGCAGGAACGGCTCGAGCTGTGGCGGCAGGCTCGGGCACACCTCGAGCGGCCGCGGGGGCGGCTGCATCAGGTGCTGCGTGAGCAGCGCCACGTAGGTCGGGCCGGTGAAGGGCGGCCGGCCGCACAGCATCTCGTACGCCATCACCCCGACGGCGTAGACGTCGGTGCGGTGGTCGATGTCGGGGTCGCCCCGCGCCTGCTCCGGCGCCATGTAGAGCGGGGTGCCCATGACGGCGCCGGTCTGCGTGAGACGGACGTTCTCGTGCGCCGCCTTCACCTTGGAGATGCCGAAGTCCATGATCTTGACGAAGTCCGGCAACTCGCCGTGCTGCACCAGGAACACGTTCTCCGGCTTCATGTCGCGGTGGATGATCCCCTTCTCGTGCGCCGCCTGCAGGGCGCGGCAGGTCTGGCGCAGGACGCGGATCGCGCGACCGACCTCCATGATGGGGGTCTCGCGCAGGGCGTGCGCGAGGTCCTGCCCCTTCAGGAGCTCCATGACGATGTACCAGCGGCCGTCCTGCTCCTCGCCGATGTCGACGATATCGATGATGTTCTCGTGGCCGATGGTCGACGCGGTGCGCGCCTCCTGCTGGAAGCGCTGCAGCACGTCGCGCTGGCCCGAGAACATCTCGAGCAGGACCTTGATGGCGACGTGCTTGCCGAGCAGCGTGTGCTCGGCCTCGTACACCGCGCCCATGCCGCCCTCGCCGAGCTTGCGCTCCAGGCGGTACTTGCCGCCCAGCGTGCGCCCGACGAGCGGGTCCGGCGCCTCGTGCTCTGGCCGATCCTCGATGGTCAGGGTCCCATCGACGGGGCAGAACTTCGAGTCGTCGTCGTAGGCTGCGCTACAGCGCGGACAGGAACGCACCCAGACTCCCGGTCGGCGGCACCGCGTCCCGCCGTTCTTGCTCCCCATAATATACGAGCAGGGGGCCGAGTCTGTTCAGTAAAATCTCCGGCGTGACGGAGCGCGTCAGCGGCGTTTGACCACCGGCCCGGCGGGCGCCTGCGCCACCGGCATGATCTCGACGGTGTTGATGTTGACGTGGGCGGGGCGGGTCGCCACCCAGTAGACGGTCTCGGCGATGTCCTCGGGGGTCAGCGGCTGCACCCCTTGATACACCTTCTTGGCGCGCTCGACATCGCCGTGGAAGCGGACGATGGAGAACTCGCTCTCGGCGAGGCCGGGCTCGATGTCGGTCACCCGGACCGCCGTGCCGGCGAGGTCCGCGCGCAGGGCGAGCGAGACCTGCCGCACGAAGGCCTTGGTGCCGCAGTAGACGTGGCCGCCCGGGTAGGCGTAGGTGGCCGCCACGGAGCCGAGATTGATCACGTGGCCGCGGTTGCGCGCCACGATCCCCGGCAGCAGCGCCCGGGTCACGTAGAGCAGCCCCTTGCAGTTCGTGTCGATCATCGTCTCGCAGTCCTCGAGCGAGGCCTCCCACAGCGGCTCGAGGCCGAGCGAGAGGCCCGCGTTGTTGACGAGGATGGTGACGTCGCGGAAGGCGTCGGGCAGGGCGGCCACGAACGCGTCGACGGCGGCGCGGTCGCGCACGTCGAACGCCGCCGTGTGCACCGGCACCTTCAGCTCGGCCGCGAGCGCGGCCAGCCGGTCGGCGCGGCGGCCGGTCAGGATGAGGCGGGCGCCCGCCGCGGCGAAGCGCCGGGCGCACGCGGCGCCGAAGCCGGCGGTCGCGCCGGTGATGAGGACGATGGACTCGGTCATGAGCGGGACCTCCTCGCGGGCGCGGGTGCGGCTGGGGCGGCGCCGCGCGACCGCGCGTGCAGCTTGGCGAGCAGCGACGAGGTCGCCACCCGCGGCGCCGCGGGATCGCAGAGCTTGAAGTCGCGCCCCGCCGCGGCCGGCGCGGTGCCGGCATAGGGCAGGACGGTGATGCGCCGGTGGGTGATCGAGTGGGCCACCGCCGCGAGCGGCGCGAGCGGGCCCCGGCCGCCGGCCTCGGCCAGCAGCGCCGCGGCGGCGGCCGCCGGATCCGCCGCGGGCGCGAGCGGGGCGAACGGCGGCAGCCACAGGCCGACCAGCACCGGGCCGCGGCGTTGCCGGCGCAGCAGGACGCGGCCGTCGGGCGCGGCGAGCCAGAGCGCGACCCAGCGGTGCTCCTCCGCCGCGCGGCGGGGCCTGGGCAGCGGATAGCGCGCGGGGTCGCCGGCGGCGGCCAGGCAGCCGGCGGCGAGGGGGCATGCGGGGCAGCGCGGCCCGGCCGGCACGCACACCGTGGCGCCGAGCTCGATGAGCGCCTCGTACACGGCCGGGGTCGCGGCGGCGGCGTGCAGGTCGCGCGCGAGCGCGGCGGCGGCGGCTCGCAGCGCCGGCGCGCCCGCCGGCAGCGCCTGCGCCGTGAGCCGCGCGGCGACCCGCATCACGTTGCCGTCGACCGGCGGGTCCGCGCCGCCGAAGGCGAAGGCGGCCACGGCCGCGGCGGTGTACTCGCCGAGGCCGGGCAGCGCGCGCAGGTCCGCGAACGTCGCCGGCCACGCCCCGCGGGCCACGACGGCGCGGGCGGCCGCGTGCAGGAGCCCCGCGCGGCGGTAGTAGCCGAGGCCGGTGAAGGCGGCGCGGACCGCGTCGACGGAGGCGGCGGCGAGCGCCGGGAGGGCGGGGAAGCGCGCCATGAACCGCGCATAGATCGGCGTCACGCGCTCGACCTGCGTCTGCTGGAGCATGATCTCCGAGACGAGCACCGCGTACGGGTCACGGGGGAAGGCGCCGCGCCAGGGGAGATCCCGGCGCCGGGCGTCGAACCACGCGAGCAGCGCGGCGGCCTGGCCCGAGGCGGCGAGACGTGCGCGCTTCACCGTCACGGCCCGAAAGGGTAAGATGGCCCGGGGAAAATACAATGGCGGAAGAGAAACGGACAGCGTTCGCGATGCAGGCGCTCGGGTTCGCCGAGCTCTTCGCGCTCCAGGTGGGCAGCCACCGGGTCGAGGGGCCGGTCAGCTTCCGCGTCGAGCTGGCGGCGCCCGAGGGCCAGTCGACCCTCGGCGGCAGGCAGGCGCTGCAGCACATCCGCCTCGTGCCCGACGGCGGCGGCCCGGTGACCGTGCCGGGCTGGGCCAACTCCGTCGAGAAGACCGCCGAGCTGCGCACCTACGAGCACGTCGCGGCGCTGCACGCCCAGCGGTTCCACGGCGCGCCGCTGCCCTGCGACCGCGCCCAGTACGACGCGCTCCTCGCGCGCATGGAGCAGTTCTTCCGCGAGGCCGGGCTCGCGGTGACCTTCGCCGGCCCCCCGGCGGGCCTGACCGCCCCGATGGCGGCGGCCCCGGCCCCGGCCAAGAGCTCCTCGACCGGCGTCCTCGTCGCGATCCTCGCCGTCGTCGTCGTGCTCGTGGGCGTCGGCGTCTTCTTCCTGCTGCGCGCCCGGGGTTGACCTCCGGCTACTTGCGCACGACCCCGTCCCGGCGCTTGCCGCCCGCAGGGACGCCGGGCTACGCTCCCGGCATGGGCGGGATGCGACTGGCGGTGCTCCTCGGCGTGGCTCTGGGCGCGGGTTGCGGCGGCGGCGGGGGCGCCGCCTGCCCCCACGACGGCACGGTCCCGGCGACCCTGACCGTCGCGGGCGGCGGGCTCACGCTCGAGGTGCAGGCCGACCCGTACGGCTACACCTTGCGCGACGCCGCGGGCCGGGCCGTGCTCACGACCCTCGGCGCGGGCGCGCAGGACGGCTACGGCAGCCTCGGCTGGACCACCGGCAAGGTGGCGTGGTCCAACATCGTGTCGCCGGGCTACTTCCAGTTCGCGCCGACGCTCGACCCGTGGCGCGACCGCTTCCGCGTGGTCGCCGCGCGCCAGGAGGCCGGGCGTCTGACGTTGTCGCTCGAGGCCACCGGCGCGCGTGAGTGCACGACGGTGACGCACACCCTCACCGCCTCGACGCTGCGGGTCGAGGCGCAGACGAGCGGCGCCGCCCCGCGCGCCTTCGCCGCCGCGTTCCAGACGCCCACCGACGAGGGCTTCCTCGGCCTGGGCGAGCGCTCGAACCGCACCGAGCAGCGCGGCCGCACGCTCTACTCCTGGCCCGAGGAGGGCGGCCTGTCGGCCAAGGAGGACGTGGCGCCCGGGCCGAGCAACCCGTTCCCCAACGGCGAGGGGATGAGCTACTACCCGGTGCCGTTCCTCGTGTCGACCAAGGGCTATGCGTTCTGGCTCGACTCGACCTGGCGCAACGCGGTCGACCTCGCCTCCGACCGGCCCGACGCGTGGCGGGTGTGGCACATCGGCCCGCGTCTCGCCTACGAGGTGTACCTGCCCGATCCCGCCGACGCCCGGCCGTGGACGCACCAGGTCGTCGACCGCTTCACCGCGCGCACGGGTCGCCCCATGATCCCGCCGGCCTGGAGCTTCGGCCCGCGGCGCCGCATCGGCGGCGACAGCACCGTCGGCGGCGTCCCCGAGATCCAGGTGATGCGCGACGAGCACCTGGCGATCACCGTCGCCGACGACACGTGCCACTTCCTCCCGACGGGCAGCGACGTCGGGCACGAGGCCGAGCTCCGGGCCTGGACCGCCGCGGCGCGGCGCCTCGGCTACCGGGTCATCGGCTACTACAACCCCTACCTCGCCGACGACGCCGAGAGCCCGCTGCGCGGCCTCTACGAGGAGGGGCTCGCGAACGGCTACTACCTCGCGCGCGCCGACGGCACGCCGTCCGACGTCTGGCTCATCAGCGGGCGCATGCTCACGGTCTACACCGTCGACTTCACGAACCCCGCCGCCACCTCGTGGTTCACGGCGATGTTCGACCGCGCGTTCGCCCTCGGCTACTCCGGCTGGATGTACGACTTCGGCGAGTACGTGCAGCCCGACGTGGTCGCGGCCTCGGGCATGACCGGCGAGGAGCTGCACAACCTCTTCCCGGTGATCTACCAGCAGGCCGCGCACGACGCGCTCGAGGCCGGGCCGCACCGGGGCGACTGGTACTTCTTCGCCCGCAGCGGCTACACCGGCTCCCAGCAGTACACGCCGATGGTGTGGTCGGGCGATCCCGACGCCTCGTTCGGCGAGGCCGGCGGACTGCCGGCGACCGTGCGCGCCGGCATCAACCTGAGCCTGTCGGGCGTCGCCCACTGGGGCAGCGACATCGGCGGGTACAAGTGCCTGGCCGACGGCGCTGTCGCCGCCGACGGCGAGCTCCTCGCGCGCTGGATCCAGGCCGGCGCGCTGCAGTCCAACATGCACGACGAGAACGCCTGCACCGGCGGCAGCGGCAAGGCGACGATCTGGACCGCCCCCGCGGCCAAGGAGGCGTGGCGCGCGTACGCCGGACTGCACACCCGGCTCTTCCCCTACCTCTACACCCTCGCGCACGAGGCGCACGCGACCGGCGCCCCGGTGATCCGGCACCTCTTCTTCGAGCACCCCGACCGCCCCGAGCTCGCCGGCGTCGACGACGCCTACTACTTCGGCCCGGCGCTCCTGGTGGCCCCGGTCGTGCACCGCGGCGCCGTGAGCCGCGAGGTGGATCTGCCGCCCGGGCTCTACCTCGACTGGCGCGACGGCGCCCTCGTCGCCGGCGGCGGCCGCGTGACCGTCGACGCGCCGCTGGCGAAGCTGCCGCTCTTCCTGCGCGACGGCTTCCTCGTCCCGCTCCTCGACCCGGCCATCGACACCCTCGCCGAGGAGGAGCTGGCGGCGATCGTGAGCCCCCCCGACGTGGCCGACGTCTACGACGTGGTCGGCCTGCTCTCGCCCGCGACCGGTGCGGCGCGCTTCACCCTGTGGGACGGGGGCGAGCTCGGCGCGACCCTCGGCGGCGCCTTCGCCCCGCCGGCGCTGGCCGAGGCCGCGAGCGAGGCCGACCTCGCGACCTGCGCGGGCTGCTGGCGCCGCGACGACCTCGGCGGCGGCCTCGCGCGCATCCGCATCAGCGCGACCGGCGACGTCGCCGCCGGCGGCCTCACGCTCCACGCCGCCGTCGGCCGCCGCGTGCGCTGGGACCTGCACCTGGCCCCCTGAACAGGAAGAAAAGACCGGGCAGGGGCAGGGGCAGGGGCACGGGCACGGGGCCTGTGCCCGTGCCCGTGCCCGTGCCCGTGCCCGATCCCCCCTACGCCGCGGGCGTGCTACTTACGCTTGCCGCGGCTCGACGTCGTCTTCCCGCGCGCGGTGCTCTTGCCCGTGGTGCGGCCGCGGCTCTTGGCCGCGCCGCCCTTGGCCGCGGCGCCCTTCGCGCGTCCCTTCGTGGCGGCGCCGCCCTTCGCGGCCCCGCGGCTGCGCAAAGTCGGCGCCGTCTTCGTCGTCGCGCCCCGGCGCGCACCGGCGGCTCTCGCGCGTCCGCTGCTCGTGCCCGCCTTCGCGGCCTTGCCGCGCGCCGCCGCGCCTCGCCCCGTGGTCGCGCCCCGGCTGGAGGTCGCGCCCCGGCTGGAGGTCGCGCCCCGGCCGGTCGTCGTCCCGCGCCGGGCGCTCGCGCCTCGCATCACGACCGCGCCGCGCGCGATCGCGCGGCCGCGTCCGCCCGCCCGCGCGCGCGGCGACGTGCCCCGGCGCGCCGAGCGCACCGGCTTGCCCTCGGCGCGCGCCTGCGCGGTCTCGCGCGCGATGAGCTTGTTGAAGCGGCTGACCTGCCCGCGCGACGTCTTGTCCTGGTACAGGAACGCGAGGCGGCTCTCGTCGAACTTGTCGAACCACTCGTCCCAGTCGATCTCCTGGAGCGACCCGGCGCCGCTGTAGCCGGGGAAATCGATCCGGAGGACGCCGGGCTCACCCGGACGGCTCGTGCGCTCGACGGACGTGGGCTTGCCGCCCCGCTCCTCGACCCACTTCCGGATCTCGTCGTGATCGGTGGTCACCTTCGCTGACTGGCGTGTCGCCATCGTGTTTCCTCTCGGGCTAGAGACGGGGGCGCGGATCGCTCCGCCGCCCCTCCGTCTCGAGATTCGATGCGTAGGGCGACGATGACGTTGACCGCCGCGCGCGGCGCGCCCGGCGACGCGGCGCGGCGGCCGGGCCGCTCCCGTGGCATCGAACCTGCGGGGGTGCAGCCATCACCGTCCGCGATCACCGCCCCGCCGCCCGCGACCTCGACCGGATCCTCATCGAGGATCTGGTCGTGCGCTGCGTGATCGGCATCACGCCCGAGGAGCGGCGTGAGAAGCAGGACGTCGTCATCAACGTGACGCTCTTCGCCGACCTGCGCCCGGCGGCCCGCTCCGACCGGTTCGAGGACGCCGTGGACTACCGCGCGGTGAAGAAGCGCGTCCTCGGCCTCGTCGAGGCGTCGGAGTGCCAGCTCCTCGAGACCCTCGCCGAGCGCGTCGCGGCCGCCTGCCTGCTCGCCCCGGCCGTCGCGCGGGTCGAGGTGCGCGTGGACAAACCCGGCGCGCTGCGGTTCGCCCGCAGCGTCGGCGTCGCGATCGCGCGGGAGCGGGGCGACGCGTGACCGCGCGGGCCTATGTCGGGGTGGGCTCGAACATCGAGCCAGAGGTGAACGTCGCGGCCGCCCTGCGGCGGCTGGCCGAGCTGGCGCGGGTGGCCGCGATCTCGACCTTCTACCGCACCCCGGCGGAGGGGCGCCCCGACCAGCCCGACTACTACAACGGGGTCGTCGCGCTCGACACCGATCTCGGCCCCGCGGCGCTGCACGCGGCGCTGCGGCGGATCGAGGCGGCGCTCGGCCGGCGCCGGAGCGCCGATCGTCACGCCGCGCGCCCCATCGATCTCGATCTGGTGGTGTACGGCGATCAGGTGATCGCCGAGGAGGGTCTCGTGGTGCCCGATCCCGACATCACCCGGCGAGCGTTCCTCGCCGTGCCGCTGTGCGAGCTGTCCCCCGATCTCTGCCTGCCCGGGTCGGGCCGCGCGGTGAGCCAGCTCGCCGCGCGGCTGCCCCGCGCCGGCATGGAGCCGCTGGGCGAGTACACCCGCCGTCTGCGCGAGAGTGTCCCATGAACTACGAGAAGACCGAACGGCTGATCCGCGAGCTCCTGATCGAGCTGGGCGAGGATCCGGATCGCGAGGGCGTGCGCCAGACGCCCCACCGCGTCGCCCGCTCGCTCGAGTTCCTCACCTCCGGCTACCGCACCGATCTCAAGAAGATCATCAACGGCGCGACCTTCCACGAGGACTCGAGCAACATGGTGGTCGCCCGCGACATCGAGCTGTACAGCCTCTGCGAGCACCACCTGCTGCCCTTCTTCGGCCGCTGCCACATCGGCTACGTCCCGCACGGCCGCATCCTGGGCCTGTCGAAGCTCGCCCGCGTGGTGGACGCCCACGCTCGCCGGCTGCAGATCCAGGAGCGGCTGGCGGAGCAGATCGCGCAGGCGGTGCGCTCCGCCATCGACGCCGAGGGCGTCGGCGTCGTGATCGAGGCGCGTCACCTCTGCATGATGATGCGCGGGGTGGAGAAGCAGAACTCGACGGTGATCACGTCGTCGGTGCTCGGCACCTTCAAGACGAACCAGACCACGCGCCAGGAGTTCCTGTCGCTCATCCACTCGGCGCGCTGACCGCGGGCGGCGTCGGCGGGCGCCACCGCAGCGCGAAGGCCTCGCCGGTGACCGTGGCGGCCGCGACGACGGGCACCTCGCCGGGGACGACGACCGGCATCGCGCAGCCCTCGACGATGTCGCGGCGGACGTCGACGCCCGGCATCACCTCGACCAGGGTCATGCCTCGCGCGGTGAGGTGGAAGACGCCGACGTTCGTGACGTAGTAGACCTGCTTGCCGCGGCGGAGCGCCTCGCGGCCGTTGAACGTGATCTCGTCCACCGCCGGGACGAACTTGGGCTGGCCGCGGCGCCGGACCTGCAGGCGGCCGCCCGCGAGGGCCAGCTCCGCGCCGGCCATCCAGGTGCCCACGAAGATGATCGTGCGCGCGCTCGCGACGATGTCGGGCAGCCCGCCCGGCCCCACGTAGTTGATGGCGCCGGCGCCGCGCCGCGAGACGTTGACGTTGCCGGCGCCGTCGGCCTGCAGCAGGCCGAGGACGGACACGTCCAGCTTCTCCTCGTAGAGGTGGAACATCTCGGCCGAGGAGATGAAGCGCTCGGGGTTGATCGACGCGCCAAAGAAGATGCCCGGGGCCGGGAGGCCGCCGTAGACGCCGGTCTCGCTCGTGAAGGTGAGGCCCTCGGCGAGACCCGTCTCGAAGAAGAGGCGGCACACCTCCTCGGGGTGGCCGACGCCGATGTTCACGACGGCGCCCGGGTGCGCGGCGCGCGTGAACCGGTCCGCGGCCAGCCGCGCGAGCGCCTGGTCCACCGGGCCGCGGCGGGGCGTGATCCGCAGCACGTCGTTGATGAACCGCAGCCGCGCGACGGCCTCGACGGGGTCGACTTGCGCCCCGACGGTGCACGCCGGCAGGTACTCGCGCTGCCGCACGCCGGCGAGCTGCTCGTTGAGCGGGTGCACGACGATGCCGTCGATCTCGTCGCGCCCCAGGAAGACGTCGCCGTCGAGCCGCGGCACGATCTCGGCGACGCTCGCGAGCACGGTGCCGCCGTTGCGCCGGGTCGCGCGCGTCGCCTCCCGGACCTCCGTGACCATGCACGAGTTGCGCATGGTCACGTTGCCCGCCGGATCCGCCGCCGTCGCCACGAACATGGACACGTCGAGGGGTGGCAGCCGGTAGCGCAGGCGGTCGCCGTCGACGGCGACGAAGCTCTCGGCGGCGCCGGGCAGCACGGCGGTGCCGCGCCCGACGCGCGGGTCGAGGAAGCTGCCGCACCCCGTCTGACTCACGACCGAGTCCTCGCCGCGGCCGAGGGCCTCGAGCAGGAGCGTCTGCACGCCCTGCGGCATGACGTGCAGCTCGACCAGGCCGGCGTCGGCCAGGCGCAACATCGCCTTGACCGTCTCGGCGTGGCCGGTGATGAACCGGGTGACCAGGCCCGGCAGGGCCAGGTCCTCGAGAGTGCCCGGCACGCGGCCGCGGCCGCCCTGGGCGCCGACGGTGATCCAGGTCAGTCCGCGGGGGGTGCCGCGCCGGAGGAACCGGTCGCGCAGCGCCCAGAAGAAGATCGAGTTCCGGTGGTTGCCCGCCATCCCCGACGAGAACACGGTCGCGCCGTCGGGTACGCGCGCGGCGGCCTGCCGCGCGCTGAGGAACTTCGCGCTCGCGAGCGGCGGCCGGTAGTCGAGGTCATGCTGCGCCCACGTCAGGCGCCAGCGCACGAGTCCGCGGATCAGCCCGAGCTTGGTCCGGAGGTCCATGGCGGCATTATACGCCGCGTCAAGGAGCTCCCGGGGTTGCCGCGACCCCGTCGGATGGAGGATGATTGCGCTCGATGCGCTCCTCGTCGCTGCTCCTGCTGCTCGCCGCCGCCCTCGCCGCCGGGTGCGACGGCGCCTCCCCCGCGACCCCGGTCGACGCCGGCCCCACGGACGGGCCGGCGCCGGACCTCGGCGACCTCGACATCCGCGCCGTGAGCCCGCGCAACGTCGCGCTGCGCTGGGTGGCCGGGCGCCCCGGCGAGGTGCGCGTCGAGCGCGGTGACGGCGACGGCGCCGGGCTCGTCGCGATCGCCCGCCGCCCCGCGGCCGGCGGGCGCTTCCTCGATCTCGCGCTGACCCCGGAGACCCGCTACACCTACCGCCTCAGCCTGTGCGACGGCGATGCGTGCGGCGAGCCCGCGCTCCTCGGCCCGGTCGTGACCCCCGCGAGCCACGCGCCTCCGGTCCTGCCGTCGGTCGCGGCGCCGCCCGGCGCGGCCGACGACCTCATCCTGTTCGATCTCACGCCGGCGTTCATGAAGGAAGACGACGACGGCCTCGTCCTCGCCGTCGACCGGGACGGCACGATCGTGTGGGAGCAGTTCTGGGCGACCCGGCCCGCGAACGCCCTCACGGCCGTCTCCGGTCACCGCCTGGCGCTGTCGCTCGGCGGCCTCATGACGCTCATCGACCTCGACGGCAGCACCCTCGCGCAGTTCGCGGACGTCTACGCCCACCACGACATCAAGGAGCTGAGCGACGGGCGCTTCCTCGCGGTCGCGTGGGACATCTTCCCGGATCCCGCGACCGGCGTGTCGGTCCTCGGCGACATCGCCGCCATCTTCAACCCCGAGCTCACGGCCATCGACTGGCAGTGGCGCGGCCGGGACCACATCTCGCTCGCCGAGCGCAACGGCTACGACTGGGACCAGGTGTACTTCGGCCTCGGCCACGACTGGACCCACTTCAACTCGCTCACCCTCGACGAGGCGAACGGCGTCCTCTACGTGAACGTCCGCAACCTGAACCGCATCTACGCCGTCGCCTACCCCGGGGGCGAGGTCCTCTGGACGATGGGCGACGGGACCGACTTCGGGGCCGGCCTGTGGGGCCACAGCCACGACACGGTCTTCCTCCCGAACAACCACGTCATGATGCTCGACAACGGGCTCTTCCGCGCCGACGGCGAGTTCTACTCGCGCGTCCTCGAGCTCGCGTTCGACCCGGCGGCGAAGACGGTCGACATCGCCTGGGAGTACCGCGAGACGCCCGACTTCTTCGCCGCCGCGCTCGGCGGCGCGGAGCCCGAGGAGAGCGGCGCCATCCTCGTCACCGACGGCCTCAACGCCCGGATCGTCGAGGTGACGCGGGAGAAGCAGAAGCTGTGGGAGGTCCGGTTCGGCGACCGGTACTGGATCTACCGGGCGCGCACGGTGCCGCGGGCGTTCTTCACGGAGTGGTGAGGGCCGGACCCTTGCCGGGGCAGCGCGCGGGCTCGATAATGACATCAGGAGCAAGCGAGCCGCCATGCGCAAGAACCTCGACGAAGCAGTGGCTGAGCTGAAGCGCGATCCGACCCGACCGGTGCGGGTGCGGGTCGACGACCTCGAGGTGGAGCTCAGGGCGGTGCTCGTGACGCCTGAGGAGGCGGGGCTCGGTGATCGCCTCGCAGCCGCGGGCCCCTGGGAGGGCGAAGAGCTGGACGATCTGCTGCAGGTTCTGCGCGAGGCGCGCGCGGCCGGTGGCAGCGCCGAGGCGCCCGACCTGTGAACTGGCTCCTCGACACGAACGTCCTCGTTCATGCGCTGAACGGCGTCGAGCCGGTGCGCTCGCGGCTGAACCACCTCGCGCCGGGCGACCGGGTGCTCACCAGCATCCTCGTCGTCGCCGAGTTGCTCTACGGCGTGGAGCGTTCCGCGCGACGGGAAGCCAACCTTCGCCACCTCGAGGCCTTGCTCGATCAGCTCGACATCGCGCCCGTCACCCGCGAGACGGCGCGCCACTTCGGTCGAATCAAAGCCGACCTCCAGCGGCGGGGCTTCACGCGGGGCGACGTCGACCTCCTGTTGGCCGCGACCGCGCTCGAGCTCGACGCCGTGCTGGTCACCGACGACCAGGCGCTCCATGACGGACGCGTCGCGGGTCTGCACGTCGAGAACTGGGTCGCGCGCGGAAGCTGAGCTACCCACGTGGAGGCCGGTACGCCGATGACGTGCAGGTCAGCCCGATTCGCCGGTCTCGATATCCTCCTCCCGCCGGGTTGGTACGATGTCAGCGACGATTCGCCCCCGGGGAGCCCCCCGACCCTCGCACGCTCGCGCGACGGGGTGGGAGCGCTCCAGGTGACGGTCGCGTGGTACGCCGGAGGGCGCCGGCCCGACATCGACTGCGCCGCGATGGAGAGCCTGCTGCAAGGTTTCGGTGAAGCTCACGCGTTGGGCGCGCCGAGGAACTGCCGTCGAGCCCCGGGTGACCCGAGCACCGTCTCCGGTGATTTCGCCCGGGAGGATGAGTTCATTCGCGCGTGGTATGTGACGAACGGCGCGGATCTGGCGTTCTTCACGTACACGGCACTCGGTGCCAAGGCGCCTCAGCATCGCGTCGAGCTCGAGGAGGCGGATCTCATCGTCCGCTCGACGAGCTTTCCCGCTGTCGCGCGGTAGGTGGCGGCGCGGCGCGCAAGCGCCTCCTCGCCGTCGGGCGCTCAGGGCGACCGCGGCGCCAGGTTCACGTGGGGGAATCAGCGGGTGGACGACGAGGAGGACGCTGCTCGACGTGGCCAGCGCTACTCCAGGACGTGGATGTTCTTCTTCGCGCAGATGTCCTTGAGCTGCCGCGGCCACACCGTGACCGTGACCTCGCCGAGGTGGGCGGTGCGCAGCAGGTACATGAAGGTGCGCGCCTGACCGATGCCGCCGCCGATGCTGAGCGGGATCTTGTCGTTGAGGATCGCCTGGTGGTACGGCAGCTTGAGGAAGTCGAGCTGGCCGGTGATCTCGAGCTGCTTCTTCAGGGTGTCCTTGGTCACGCGGATACCCATCGAGGTCAGCTCGTGGCGGCGCTGGGTGACCGGGTTCCAGACGAGGATGTCGCCGTTGAGGCCGTGCATGGTGCGGCCGTCCTCGGTCTTCGTCTCGGTGACCCAGTCATCGTAGTCGGCGGCGCGCATCTCGTGCGGGTAGCCGTCGCGCAGCGTCCAGCCGATGCCGGCGATGAAGACCGCGCCGTACTTCCGCAGCAGCTCCGTCTCCCGCTGCTTGCGTGGCAGGTCGGGGAACATGTCGAGCACTTCCTCGGCGTGGAAGAAGTGGAGCTTCTCGGGGAAGTCGGGGTAGCCGCCGCCCTTGAGCGCCGGGAACATCTGCTGCGCGTGCTTGCCGGCGCCGTAGAGGACGCCCCAGATCCTGTGGACCGTGTCCTTGAGGAAGGCGAGGGTGCGGTCCTTGTCGGTGATGACGCGCTCCCAGTCCCACTGATCGACGTACGCGCTGTGGTCGTGGTCGAGGAAGTAGTCCTTGCGCACGGCGCGCATGTCGGTGCAGACGCCTTCGCCGACCTTGCACTCGAACTGGCGGAGCGCCATCCGCTTCCACTTCGTCGCCGCCTGGACGACCTGCGCCTCGATGCGCTTCTCGAGGCCGAGGCCGCACGGGAAGTCGATGGGCGTGCGCGAGCCGTCGCGGTCGAGGTAGTCGTTGACGCCGCTGTCCTTGTCGACGATGAGCGGCACCTGCACCATGTTGAGGTTCAGCGCCTTGCAGAGGTTGTCCTCGATGTAGCGCTTCACCGCGAAGATCGCCCGCTGCGTGTCCATCCGGCTGAGGAGCGGCCGGTAGTCCGTCGGGAGGATCTTCTCGACCTCGGGGTACGTGGAGATGCCGGGGCCAGCCAGGTCTGCCTTCTTGTCCGCCATGGTGCGTGCTCCCTCAGAGTTGATTGGGTCTCACGCCGCCGCCGCGGGTCCGCGGCGCATCCCCCCGCCCTGGGGACCGCCCGGGACGATATGCCCGCTTGGGGCCCGGGTTCAAGCCCTTCCCGACCTTCCGACGAGCAGCTCAGGCTTTCTTGTTGACCTCCCGGCGATCAGCGGCGCGCGCTCGCGGCGGCGGTCCGGCGCCACCCACCCCACCGTCGAGCGGACCGGGGCACACGTCGCGCAGCTTGCACCCGCCACACTCGCGCCCCGACCAGATCGACTCGAACGCGCCCTGCATCTCGTCGAGCAGCGCGTCGTCGGAGGTGAGGATGCCCGCCTCGAAGTTGCGCCGCCCGTCGCCCTTCGCGCCGAGCCCGGCGCCGGTGAGGTTCGCCGACCCGACGTACAGGATGGCGCCGTCGATCGCGATCATCTTCAGGTGCACCCGCGGACAGCGCCGGATGGCGAGCCCGCCGCGGGTGAGGTCCGGGCGGCGCGCGAGCTCCTCCCGGAACGGCTGGGAGGGCACACCGCTGTGCAGCAGGCGCAGCTCCACGCCCATCTCCGCGAGCCGCGAGCAGAGGTCGAGGATGGAGACGTAGCGGCCGCGGGCGCGGGCGCGCGAGCCGCGCGGCGCCTCGATCATGAGGCCCTTCACGTTGGCGGTGGCGATCCAGACGGAGACGCGGGCGTGGGCGAGGGCGTCGGCGACGAGCACCTCGTAGTGGGCGCGATCGCGGAGGAGCGTGAGCTCCACCCGCCGGGGCAGGGGGTCGCGTGCCTCGCTCACGGCGCCGGGCCGGGGCCGGAGAAGCGCGCGACCAGCCGCTCCAGCTCGTCCCGCCGCGGGTCGCCGGCCTCCGTCAGCGCCGCGACCCACCGCCGGATGTACGCGAGGTCGAGCCGGCCGCCCCTCACGGCGAAGAGCGCCTCGAGATCGAGCCGGTCCTTGGGGCGGTTCAGGGCGAGCTTGTGGATGACGAGGTCCTCGGCGGAGAGAAACCAACGCGCGCGCCCGTCCGGCGCGGGCAGGCCGACGCGCCGCCTGAGCGCCTCGTGGTGGTGCGGGTGGAAGGCGACGAAGAGATCCACGTCGACGCGGCCGCAGCGAACCCGGAACAGCGCGACCTCGGCGACCTCGCGGCGTGCCTGCTCGCGCTGGAAGCGGCAGCCGGCGCGGTCGAGCGCGTCGAAGAGACGGTCCAGCTCCGGCTCGGGCACGAAGACCGAGAGATCGACGTCCTTCGTCATGCGCGGGGCGCCGTGGGCCCCGAGCGCGAGCGCGCCGCCGATGGCGTAGGCGATCCCCTCCTCGTCGAGCCGGTCTACCACCCAGACGGCGACGGCGGGCGCATCGGCGAGGTCGGGCGCGCTCACGGCGGCTCCGCCGCGGGGGCGGCGAGGCGCGCGAGGCGCCTCAGCACGGGGCCGGCGTCCGCGGGCAGCGCCTCGTGGTAGCCGCGGGCGCGCGCGGCCTCATCCTCGGGCAGCTGGTCGAGGAAGAAGGCGGCCCAGCGGCACAGCGCCCAGGTCTCCGCGAGCAGCTCCTGCGGTGTCATCTCTCCGGCGAGGGCCGCGCGCTGGCGCAGCCGCTCGTCGCCGCGCAGGCGCTCGAGCTGGGCGCGGAGCCGCTCGGCCGGATCCCGCATCGCCATGCTGAGATTCTAGCGCACGCGGCGAGACAAGGCACCGGCTGGCGGGCGGCGCGCCTACTTCAGGTGCTGGCAGATGAACTTCTCCACCTCCGGGAGCCCGCCCTGCAGGATGAGGTAGCCGTTGTGGGGCTCGCGCGGGGTGATCTCGTGGCTCACCGGAGTCAGCATCATCTCGCGGATGCGCTTCGGGTCGTTCGTCTGGCCGAGCACCCAGCACAGCTTCATGTAGGCGGTCTCGGGCAGCATGTTGTCCATCGGGATGATACCAAGATCGAGGAGGTCCCGCCCGGTGTCGTAGACGTACATCTGGGCGTACCCCCAGAGCGTCTGCACCGTCATGACCACGGTCATCCCGTTCTCGATGGCCCGGCGCAGCGCCGGGTAGAGCGGCTTGTTGACGTGGCCGAGCCCCGTCCCCGCCATGACCAGCCCGCGGTAACCCTTGTCCGCGAGCATGTCGATGATGTCGGGGTTCATGTTCGGGTAGTAGTACTGGATCGTGACCTTCTCCTCGAACGCGGGGTTGATGATCGGCACCCGCCGCTTGTCCCGCGGGAGAAAGTCGTCGGTGAGATAGGTGAAGTGGCTGGCGCCGGCGGCGGGCGTCTGGTGGACCATCGCCAGCGGCGTCGCGCCGATGGTGCGGAACGTGCTGCGGTAGCTCGAGTGCATCTTGCGGCAGCGGGTGCCGCGGTGGAGCAGGTCGTAGCGGTCCGAGGTGGGACCGAACATGCACAGCATCACCTCGGCGATGTCGCACTCGGCGGCGGTGCGCACGGCGTTCATCAGGTTCAGCGCCGCGTCGCTCGAGGGCCGGTCGGAGGAGCGCTGGCTGCCGACGATGACGATGGGCACCGGCGACTGCTGCACCATGAACGACATGATGGCGCCGGTGTGGGCCATCGTGTCGGTGCCGTGGCCGATGACGATGCCGGCGCAGCCCTTGGTGATCTCCTCGCCGATCGCCTTCGCGAGGGCGATGTACTGCTCCGGCCCCATGTTCTCGCTGAAGACGCCGAAGAGCTTGTGGGTGGTGAGGTTCGCGATGTCGGCGAGCTCGGGCACCGCGCCGTAGAGCTCCCCGGGCGTGAAGGCCGGGATGACGGCGCCGGTGCGGTAGTCGAGGCGGCTCGCGATCGTGCCGCCGGTGCCGAGCAGCGTGACGTTCCGCTTCTTCGGGTCCCGCGGGAACGCCTTCTCGGGGATCTTGTAGACCGCCTTGCGGTAGCCGACCTCCGTGGCCGCCGCGACGCGGTCGGCGGCGAGGCCGACGTTGTAGCCGTTGAAGAGCTTGACCACGATGTGCAGGTCGTCGCTGGTCTCGCTGCGCGGCAGGATGACGCCGCGGAAGCTCGAGCCGAGGTCGTTCGTGATCTCGACGTCGCTCCAGACGCCGACGCCGAAGCGCTCGAGCACGGCGCGGGCCGCGCCGCGGTAACCCTGGTACACGTCGCTGCGCTCGGAGAGGGGGGTCGTCATGCCGTCACCTCCTCGGTGCCCGCCCCTTCGAGCTGGTGCCGCACGTACGCCACGACGTCCTTGGCCGGGGCCCGCCCCTTCAGCAGCCGCACCGCCTCCCCGGCGAGGTAGCGGAGGCGCCGCGCCGCCGAGTCGTCCTTGCCGCCGCGGTAGTCGGCGAAGCCGAGGTGGCCGATGGCCTCCTGCCACGCCTCCGCGGCCATCAGGTCGATGCCGCAGGCCGTGGCCGCGGCCGCCGCCGAGCGGAGCTGGCGCTTCGCCATCGCGCCGGCGACGAACGGGATCGCCTCGCGCGGCAGGCGCCCGTCGGTGTAGAGGTCGAAGACCTGGATCCAGTCGCTCGGGCCGAGCCGCTCCATGGGCACGCCGGCGCGCTGGAGGGCCTTGCCGTGCTGGCCGATCTCGATGGCCGCGGTGCGGCCGTCGACGCCGGTCCTCGTGACCACCTCGTCGACGGCGTCGGCGAGGCCGCGCCGGATGAGGGAGTGGGTCGTCTCGAGGGGGACGCCCCAGCTCAGGTAGCGCTGCTCGCGCACCCACGGCGGCGGCCGCAGGTTGGCGCGCAGCGCGTCGACGCGCTCCTTGGTCACGCGCGTCGGCGGCGAGTCGGTGTCGGGGTACATGCGGTCGGGCCCGGGCAGGATCCGCTCGAACGTGGTGTAGCCCCCGGGGAGCGCGCGCCGCGTCTCGTTCGGCACGCCGGCGGTGGCGTCGGCGAAGCGCTGCCGGATCTCGTTCGCGGCGGTGCGGCAGTCGGCCTCGGGCCCCCAGACGAGGAAGAAGTCGTCGCGGTCGGCGATCTTGAGCCGTTTGCGGATGCGCTCGCGGGTGCGGTGCACGTGCAGGAACTCGGGCATGCTCGAGCCGCCGATGAGGATGGGCGGCTCGTCGAGGCAGGCGATGACGCGGATGCGGCCGGTCAGCTCGTCGAGGAACACGGTGTTCGGCTGGGTCGGGTGGCCGGCGAGGTCGGCGACGCCCTCGATCCGCACCGCGTACACCTTGCCGCCGCCGGTGACCGCGCGGCGGATGAAGTCGAGCTCCGTGTCGGCGAAGAGGTCGGTGACGTCGGCGCTCTGCATGCGCACGTCGGCCGGGGCGGCGAGCCCGCGCTCGTGCATGATGGCGCGCAGCGCGAGCAGGTTCACCTGGCGCACCGCCTCGTTGTGCACGAGCTTGGGCGCGTACGCCGCGCGCGAGACGCCCTTGATCTCGACGCGGCTGCCGCCGCGCACGCTCACGTTCACGTCCTGCCGCGCGGCGCCGATGCCGACGCGCACGTGGCGGGTCGAGCGGGCGACCCGGCCGCACAGGAGGATCGCGTCGCGCACCTCGTCGGGCGTGCGCAGGTCCGCGCCGGTGACGGTCTCGCTGAGCGGCATGCCGAGGCGGTCGGTGCGGAAGACGATCCGGTGCCCCTTGTCGAGGACCTCGCGGCTCGAGTCCTCCTCGACCGAGAGGTGGGTGACCGTCAGCCGGCGTCCGCGGAACGGCAGCCAGCCGTTGACGCCGATGATGGCGGTGCGCTGGAAGCCCGTCGGGATGCTGCCGTCGAGGTACTGCTTGCGCGCGATGTGCACCTCGTCGATGACGTCCATGTGCATCATCAGGCACAGCTCGATGCTGATGTCGATCGCGTCCTGGTTGACGAGGAAGGGCGGGGTGTCGTCCATCTCGTACGTGCAGACGTTCGTGCGGTTGAGGAGGTAGACGATCTCCTTCTTCTTCTTGAACTCCATCAGCGCGGTGCCGTCGTACTCGCCGAGCTCCGACAGCGTGGGCCGCATGTGGCGCAGCACCTCGCCGTCGTGACTCGTGGTGTAGAGGCCGGCGGGGCACCGGCAGAAGAGCTTCTCGCGCGTGAGGAGCTGCTGGTGCACCTCGAGACCGGAGATGAGCCCGATGGCTTCGTAGTCCAGACTGTCGATCATCGCTGTCCTTTGAGTCGTCTGCGGCGGGCCTCGACTGGGTCCGCGCGGGGGGTCCGTCGCCGCAACGCCGCCGCCGCCGCCGCCGCCTGCATCGTGGCTTCTCCGGGGCAGCCGCGTCAAGGCCTGTCCGTCGGGCGAGGGTCCTCGGCCGGCGCTCGGGCCGCGCTACTTGGCGCCGCCGGCCGCTTCGCACCAGACGATCTCGGTCGTCTGGCCGCCGCCCGCGCCGCCGCCCTCCGCCTCGGGGGCGCCGCGGCGGAAGCTGCAGGACTCGACCACGCCGGTCGCCTTCACGCGGAAGCCGCGGAGGCTGGTCTCGGCGCCGGGGATCGGGGGGTACGTGATCTCGGTGACCTCGGCCCCGCCCGGCAGGCGCGCGAAGCGCAGCCCGCACACGACGCGGCAGGCGCACGGCACCGCCTCGGCCTCGCCCTTGTCCCAGCAGGCCTTGAAGCCCGGGGCGGCGCTGCGCAGCGTGGCGCGGAACCCGTCGAGCCACGCGCGGCTCGACGCGTCGGCGTGATCGACGAACGGCGGCACGGCGGCGAGCTCGGGCTGGTCGCCCGCGGGGCGGTCGGCGCGCGGGGCTGACGCCGGCGCCGGCGCCGAGGCGGGGCCGGGCTCGGTGGCCTGGCCGCCGCCGGTCACGGGCGGCGCGTCGGTGGCGCGCGGCGGGCAGCCGGCGAGGCCGACGAGCGCGAGCAGCGCGAGGGTGACTGCGGCGAGGACGGGACCGCGCACCTGCCCATTGACGCGCGCGGGGGCGGTGGTGTCAAGCGCGCAGCGCTGCGGGAGGGGTGGCGTTACGGGATGACCTGCGTACACACCTGCTCGCCGGCGCTGTTCGCGGCGCAGGTGAGGCCGGCGCAGCACTCGCCCGACGAGGTGCACACCTGGCCCGGCTTCACGCACGGCGTCACCGGCGGGCTGCACGTCTTCGCCCCCGTCGGGCCGTCGCAGATGAGGCCGCCGCAGCAGTCGAGATCCGACTCGCAGGCCTCGGCGCTGCTGTGGCACGGCTCGGGTGCCCAGAACGCGGAGGTGTTCTCGGCCGCGGTGCTCTGGCCGGGCAGCCAGAACGCCGGGTGCGACGGGTCGGTGCCCGCCACCGGATCGCGGTCGATGGCCGCGACCCAGATCTGGCGCTTCGGCGGGGCGGTGCGCCAGCCGTACGCCCGCCGGCTGTAGAACGCGACGTAGTGGTACCCGCCCTCGATGAAGGGGCTGAAGTTCGGGTAGAACTCCTGGTCCCCGGGGGCCGCCCGCGCGAGCCGCACCGGCGTGCCGCCGGTCGCGGTCACGCCCCACAGCGACAGGTGCTGGTCGAGGCTGCGGGTGCCGTAGGGGCAGGTCTCGCCCTGGTTGTAGACGATGAAGCGGTTGTCGGCGCTGAAGGTCGGGTAGAAGTGGGCGAGGCCGTCGTTCGGCACCAGCGTCCGCACCGTCGCGGGATCGAAGATCTGCGCCGCCTGGCTCCAGGCCACCGTACACAGCGCCGAGGCGCCGAACTCGACGTCCCACGACCAGCTCGCCGGGGTCCCCTGGCACGCGTAGGCGAGCAGGCCGCCGTCCGCGGACCACACCGGGTGCGAGTTGTAGGCGCCGAGCGCGGTCAGGTTGCCCTCGCCGCTGCCGGTCGGCACCGGGCTGCCGGTGGCCGCGTCGCGCAGGGTGAGCAGCCCCTCCGACCACGACGTCACGAGCCGCGAGCCGTCCGGATTGAAGGTGGAGAAGTGCGCGTTGTACACGTCGGGCGCGACGGTCACCGAGCCGGTCGCCACGTCCGCGACGCCGCCGGAGCCGCCGCCGCCGTAGTACTCGAACGCCATCTTGCGGCCGTCGCGGCTGAGCGTGTGACACGCGACGCAGGTGTTGGTGGTCCCGGCCAGCGGCGGCGGCGTGAAGAACTCCTCGGCCACCGCGGTGCCGGGCCGGATGCGCAGGATCTTGCCGGCCGCGAGGTCCCAGTAGTACACGGTGCCGCCGAGCCGCGCCTGCGCGAGGCGCAGCGTGCGCGGCGCGGCCGTGAAGACCGTGTGCGCGGCGTCCTGCATCGAGGTGGCGGCCACCTCGATCGTGACCGGGCCCCCGGCGTTGCTGGCGCCGAGGATGCCCCAGTAGGGGGCGCCCATCTGGAACGCGGGCGTGGTCGTGTACGCCGTGATCGTCAGGAACTGATCCGTGAGCCGGACGCGGAAGAGGTCGTTCTGGGCGCCGCCCTGCCACTGCACCTCGGGGGGGTAGACGCCGACCGGGTAGACGGTGTCGTGCTCCGGATAGAGGACCTGCGGCGCGCGGGCGGCGTCGGTGCCGGCGGCGCCCGCGAAGAACGGGGCGGGGTCGTTCGGCATGGTCCCGCCGATCACGTACGTGTCGATGACCACCCGCACGGTGAGGCTCGCCTGGGCGGTGACGGCGCCGAGCGTCGCCGTGATGGTGGTGACGCCGCCGCGCGAGCCCACGGCGGTGTACAGCCCGGTCTGCCAGTCGATGGCGCCCACCTCGGGCCGGTCGGCCGTCCAGCTCGGGTCGACCGCGCCGGTGCTCCCGTCGCTGTACGTGCCGGTCGCGCCGAGCTGCTGCAGGCAGGACTCGCCGTTCGTGCAGGTCAGCGTCGGCGCGCTCGGCGTGATCGCCATGCTGACGAGCGTCAGCGCCAGCGGGCCGTCGAGCGCGGCCGGGCCGTCGCCGTGCACGGTCGCGTCGCGACCGCCGTCGACCACAGGCGCGCCGACCGCGCCGGGGCCGCAGCCCCACCCCAGCACCACGAAGCACAGCCCCGCCACGCGCACGTTCGCCATGCGGCGATGATATCACGGGTGAGCGGGGGGACGGTCGGCGCCGACGGTCAGATCCCGGCCGGCAGCGCGGGCGCGGCGCCCGGGCCCGCGGCGCCCGCCGCCGGGCCGGCGCCGCTCGCGGGCGGGAGCGCCGGCGGCACCTTCAGGCGGGGGCGC
>DASXVK010000565.1:0-4105 GCA_036504295.1 Polyangia bacterium | reverse complement strand
CAACCCGGGCGCTGTCCATAGGCGCGGTGCACGACCGGCCGGCCCGTAGCGCGCCGCGGCGCGCGGGCCGAGCCGGGCGCCCCCGGGCGGAGCGCCACCTCCGACGCGCCTGTGGGCAGCGCGGCTCAGCACTCGCGTGGTGCGGGCGGTCAGTCGACGGCCGGGTCGCGCCCCGGCACTTGCAGATACGCGTCGGCGGGCCGCAGTTGCGCCTGGATGCGTGCGACGTGCTGCGCCACGCGGGCGGCGCGCTTGCCGTCGAACAGCGCCAGGAAATCGGCGCGCGCCTCTGGCAACGCCGCGAGCGACGCCTGGGTGTCGCGCACCATTAGCGCCATATTCAAGTTGCCGGGCGGCTGGTCGAGCGCCCACAGCGCCTCGGCGAAGTCTGCGTCCAAATCGAACAGGAGCGCGAGATCGTCCGGGAGCTCCTGCGCGAGCCGCAGTTCGTCGAGTGCGCGGAACAGGGCGCGCAGCTCCAGCCGCGCGCGCTCGAGGTGGGGACGCAGGGCGCCCGCTCCGTCACCGCTGGGGGACGGGGTGTGCGGCGCCGGTCGCGGCGGTCGTGCCATCGGGCTACCCTCGCTCAGCGCGCCGTCGGGTGCAAGCGTCAGGCGGCGCGGCGCCGCATCGCCAGCCGATCGAGCAACGCCCACTGGTCGTTGAGCAGCAACACCCGGAGCGCCAACAGCCGCTGGGCGCCGAGCTCGGACCAGCGCATGCCGGCCTGCCGCAGCCGCGCAGGGACCACCTGCTTGTGCGCGCTCTCGACGGCGCCGCTGCCGATGCCGTAGCCGCGGCGGAGGTACTCGTCGTACTGCATGCGGGTGCGGTTGTCGTCGTAGTACTTGATGACGGCGTCGAGCGCCTCCCGTTGCTCGGGGGTGCGGACCCGCATGGCCTGTAGGCGCGCAATCACGGCCGCGACGCGGCCCGCGCGCAGGTCGTCGGCCAGCCTATGCACCCATTGGGCCGCGACGGTGGCGTCCTCGCCGTAGCGGACCCGCGCGAAGTCCCACGCGTACTCGACGGCGTGCCAGAAATCGAGGATCTCGCAGCGCTGCGGGAACAGCTGCGCCCGCTTCCAGATCCATTCCGCGCCATCGCCGACAATCACGATGACGGTGGCGGGGCTCAGCCAACCGAGCTCGCAGAGCTTGGCCCACAGCCGCTCGAAGATGCGGTCGGCGTCGCCCATGAGCTGATACGGCACCACCACCCCGAGCAGGGCCAGCAGGCGCGCCAGACTGCCACTGACGCACCCAGCTTCGGCCCCGAGGTGCGTGAGCAAGGGGCGGGTCTGGCGACGACACGGGCGACACCGGTAGATGGCGGCCCGCGTCTCTACGGTGCCAAAGCGGGTGATGAAGGAGCCGTGCTTGCGGCCCCGCGCCTGCATGGCCCGCCCGCAGTCCGCACAGTGGGGGGCCGCGCCGCTGAGGCCACGGTCGACGCCGTCCACCTCGGCTTGGAGCGCCGCGAGCATCGGCGCACGGAAGCGGCCCTCGACGGCGCGCTCCAGCCGCATGAGCAGCGGCACCTCGTCGGCCAACTTGGGCGCAGACGCTGGCGCCGGCCCAACGTGGGCGGGGCACGGCAGCTCCTTGCGGCGGCGGCGCGGCATGCGAGTGCGCCGCGCAACGCGGCGTCGGAGGCCCTTAGATCACCTCGGCGCATCGAACGCAAATTCCCTGCGGTGTCGCGCTGGTGCTCCGACGGCGCTGCGCACGGGCGCGGAGGTCGCGTACGACGCGGGGGCGGCGGGCCGGCCCGCGCGCCCCGGCTCGCTGCCGGGCCGGCCCGCCGCGGGCGCCTGTGGACAGCACGTGCGTGCCGGGCGCCACGGCGGTGCCGCGCCCCGGCCGGGCCGGCGCCCGCGCTCATGCGCCGTCGCCGGTGGGGCCGGGCGGCGCGGCGGGGCTGATGTCTGGCCGCAGCGCGGCCGCCGCCGCCTCGACGCTCGGGCCAGCCTCGACCCGCGCCACCACCTGCTCGACTTCGGCGAGGTCGCTGCTCAGGCGGCTCGCCAGGCAGTCGGGCAGCAGGCTCCAGGTCGTCTGCGCCGTCGGACAGTACCAGCGGGCCACCCGCATCCCCGGCGGCTCGACGCGCGGGTAGCTCCCGTTGCGGTGAAAGCCGCAGCCCCCGCGCGGATACGCCGGACAGCGATCAACACTTGCCTGGCGCCACGCTTGTTGCGTAGCGTAGGTGTTGCTGGTGAGCGTCGTCGCGTGACGCAGTTGCACCGGCCTGAGGCCCGCACGGCGGCAACCGTGGCGGGCCTCGCTATTCTCACCCTCGACGCAAGAACGCTACCGGCTCCCCGCATTCGTCCGCCGGTCCCCCTCGTCGGAATCGCCCACCATCTCAGGCGTCCCCTCGCGGGCGGAATCCGGTGAGTCACGGGCGGGGAATCACGAACGAGCGTGCGCTCCTACACCAGAGCTCGCGAGCCGCAATGCGGTAGAACTGCAGCTCGCCTTGAAGACAGAACTCGACTGCGTCTCGCTGGAGATCGACGCGCGGCGCGTACTCAGAACCTAGCGGCAAGCACAGCTCCGCCACGCCGCGGAAGAGCAGCTCCAGCCCGGGAACGTCGGGATCAGCGACTGAGACGAGCATGATCAGGTCGGGGCTCGCCGCGTACTCGACCACGCTCAGGTCAGGACAGACGTACGATGGGGATGCCAGATACAGCTCCCGCACAAAGCCATCGGACCAGTCGATCCGAGCCAGGATCTCTCGAAACTGGCCAATGGTGCTGTCGTCGACTCGGATCATCATGGGCACCTGCTCCGCCGAGATGGGAAGGAACTGGCGCGTGGTCAGTCAGCTACTGGGTCGATCAGCACCGCCAGCCAGCTGCCAGTCGGCCGGCGTGAGTGCGAATTCCCGCCGTGCGTGGTCGAGCGCCGCATGGAGGCTCTCGTGACAGGTGTCCGCCAGACGGTTTCCGTAGCGGTCGAGCCTCAGCAACCAGTAGCCGGGCTCATCAGCGAATTGCGCCATGCGTACCTCGGCCGGTGGCTCGAGGTACTGCTCCTCGTGCGCGCGGACCTGCTCGGCTGAGAGGTTCTGGGGGCCGAGTCGAGCGATGCCCAGAATCGTGTGATCGTCACGTCTGATATGCAGGTTGGGCATCGCCTCCAAGAGAGCCTCCTTCTCTTGCGGCGACAGCTCAAGGAATACGTCGTGCTCGTGCGTGATCGTCCCCAACCACGTGCTGCCGTCCTCTCGCAGGAACGCGGGATCCTCGGGCAAATGCGGTGCCTGCCAGTCGTAGGGGGAGGTCGCCGCCTGCTGAAGGATTGCGACCGACCTAGCGGTCAGGCGAAAGCGATGGACCATGGCTCCTTCTCCCTCGGTGGGGAGTTGCGTTCCGGGCCACTGGTGCTCAAGAGTTGCGCCCTCAGCGAATGGGCGAAGCTTGGTGAGAACCGCCCTCCCGGTGGGCTCCAGGTCCACGTCAACGGGTACCACAACCATGAACGAAGTGCAGACCCGGGTCGAGTAGTCGAGTACAGCGCGATAGACATCTTCCGAAAGCTCGCCCACTACCGAGTAGGAATGTCGCTTCACGGTCTCACCGGGATATGGCTGACCGGCCCGATATGAACGTGTGGGTATTGCCCATAGGGCCGGCCAGGGTGCGCCTCGAACGGCACCTGCAAGTTGGGCCGGTAGGGCATCCGGTACTCCTTGGCCCAGCACCTCAGAGTGTGGGCTTCCTTACGTGACAGGCCACCCGCCCGACTTGCCTCGCGCGCCAGGTCGACCAGTGCCGCCTGATCTGGAGTGAACCGCCGCCCGCCGCCGCCTGCGGCGCACATGTTGTGCACCCAGGCCCCGGATTCGCCGACGAAGTAGGTGTGCTGGCCGCTGACCTCAAGGTTGTAGACCGTCGCGCGATCCTGCAGCCATGTCTGGCCGGTAACGCGGAGGGCGGCGCTGCCACGCGACCCCAGCAACTCGTGCCCGAGGTCGAGCTCGCGCGCGGCGATCCAGCCCTGTCCGCCGACCCAGAACGGGTGATCCGGCGTCACCCGGAGCTCCTCGCGGGCGCCATTCTCGTCGGTCAAGGTGAGCTTGAGGACCTCCTGCTCCG
>DASXVK010000564.1:0-4968 GCA_036504295.1 Polyangia bacterium | reverse complement strand
CTGCGCGGCGCGCCCGCGGATGAGATCCCGGCCCTCACGGCCATGCTCGCCGCCACGCTGTGGGAGTGGCACCTGGGCTTCGCCGAGGGGCTGCTCGGACGCTCCGCGATCGCGCCGCCAGCGTAAGAGTCCAACCCCCGTCGGGCCGGGTCACAGCCTGGAACGCGCCGGATCACCGCCAAAAGCTCGTTTCGAGCCATCAAAGCCTTGCACGGGCGAGTCCGCTCATTACATACCCGCTGCATGCGCGACGTGCGCGCGGCCGTGAAGGAGGAACAGGAATGGCAAAGAAACCGGCTCCCAAGGGCGCTGCGAAGGGCGCCAAGAAGGACAGCTCCCACGAGGTGCTCGTCGTCGGCTCGAAGGTGAAGGACGTCATCCGGGCGGCGGGGCTGCGCACCTCGGGCGATCTCGTCGAGGCGCTCTCGGAGAGGGTGCACTCGTTCCTCGCGGGCGCCGTCGAGCGCGCGCAGAAGAACGGCCGCGCCACCGTCAATCCGCACGATCTGTAGATCGTCACCGCCGTGCTCACGCCCGCAGCCGCGATCGGCTGCGGGCGTGACGCCCGGCGAGGCACGGGGGCGGGCGCTCAGGGGGCGGGCGATTCCTCGCGCAGCGCGGCCCGGATCGCCGCGCGCATGGCGTCGACCGGGGCGGGTTGCCCGGTCCACAGCTCGAACGCCAGCGCGCCTTGCTGCACGAGCATCTCGCGGCCGTCCGCGGCGCAGGCCCCGACGCGCCGGGCGGTCGCGAGCAGGGCCGTGTCCCGCCCGTAGGTGACGTCGAGGACGACCGCGCGCGCGGGCAGTGCCTCGAGGCTCGGTGGCGTGGCCCCGGGCGGCAGGCACGAGATCACGAGGTCCGCGCCGGCGAGCGCGGTCGCGACCGCCGCGGGCTCCCAGGGGACGATCGTGCCGGCGCCGCCGCAGAGCTGCTGGAGCAGCACCTCGGCGCGGCCGGGCGTCCGGGCGGCGATGGCGATGGCGCCGGCGCCCTGGCCCGCAAGCGCGGCGATGACGGCCCGGGCCACGCCGCCGGCGCCGAGGACGAGGGCGCGCGCGCCGCGCGGGTCGCAGCCGAGCGGGCCGGCGAGCGCCTTGAGGAACCCGGGCGCGTCGGTGTTGTGGCCGTTGACGGCGCCCTGCTCGAAGGTGAGCGTGTTGACGGCGCCAACCTTGAGCGCATCCCCGCTCAGCCGGTGGCACATCGACAGCGCCGCCTCCTTGTGCGGGATGGTCAGGTTGAGGCCGCGCACGCCGAGCCCCTCGGCGCCCTTGATGGCGCGCTTGAGCCGCTCGGGCGGCACCTCGAACGCGAGGTAGACCGCGTCGCGGCCGGCGGCGGCGAGCGCCGCGTTGTGCATGACCGGCGACAGCGAGTGCCGCACCGGCCAGCCGATGATGCCGTAGACCTCCGTGCTCGCGCCGATCACCTGGACCACCTCCGCCTCCCGCTACTCCGTGTCATGGCCGCCCCGCACCCGCTCGACCCGGCAGTCGAGCTCCCCCCGCGCGAGCCGCACGCGCACCGCGTCGCCGGGCACGACCGCGGCCGCGTCCGTGAGCACGGCGCCGCCCGGGCCGCGGGTGACGCTGTAGCCGCGCTCGAGGACCTGCAGCGGTGAGAGCGCGCCGAGGGCGCTCGCCACCTGGCCGAGGCCGCGCCGGCGGCGCTCGAGCAGCTTGAGCACGGCCGCGCGCAGGCGCGCCGTGAGGGCCTGGCGCGCGGCCCGGCCGCGGCCGAGGCGGGCGGCGGGGCCGGCGGCGAGGAGGCGGCGCTCGAGGCCGGTGAGGGCGGCGCGATCGCGGGCGAGGCGCGCCGCGGGGTGGGCGGCCGCGAGCCGGCGCTCCAGCGCCTGGAGCCGCAGCCGCCGGGCCGTGAGCCCGTCCCGCGCGGCGGCGGTGAGGCGCTCCCAGAGGCGCTCCGCGTCGGTGCGCCGCTGCGTGAGGGTGCGCCGCGCCGTGCGCGCGAGCCGCTCGGTCGCGCGGTCGTGCCGCGCCGCCAGGTCGGCCTGGACCGGCACGACGTGCTCGCCCGCCTGGGACGGGGTGGCCGCGCGTAGGTCCGCGACGAGGTCGGCGATGGTGACGTCGATCTCGTGGCCGACCGCGGAGATGACCGGCACCGGGCAGGCGGCGATGGCGCGGGCGAGGGTCTCGTCGTTGAAGGCAGCGAGGTCCTCGGAGGCGCCGCCGCCGCGCGCGAGGATGACGACCTCCACCCCGGGCACCCGCACGACCCGCTTGAGGGCGGCGCACAGCTGGGCCGGGGCGGCCTCGCCCTGCACCTGGGCCGGCGCGATGACGAACCGCGTGGCGCCACGGCGGTGGGCGACGCGGATGAGATCCCGGATCGCGGCGCCCGTCGGCGAGGTCACGACGCCGACGACGCGCGGCCAGAACGGCAGCGGGCGCTTGCGGGCCGGGTCGAACAGCCCCTCGGCCGCGAGGCGGCGCTTGAGCTGCTCGAGGGCGAGCGCGGCCGCGCCCAGGCCGGCGGGCTCGACGCGGTCGAGGCAGAGCTGGAACTTGCCCTGCTGGTCGTAGATGGTGGCGCGGCCGTGGCAGCGCACCTTGAGGCCGTTCTCGAGGCGAAAGCGAATGAGGCGCGCCTCGCGCCGGAAGCAGGCGCACTGCACCTGGGCGCCCGCGTCCTTGAGCGTGAGGTAGACGTGGCCCGAGCCGGGCTGTGACAGGTTCGAGATCTCGCCCTCGACCCAGACGTCGCCGTACTGGCCCTCGAGGAGCCGGGCGCAGGAGCGCACGAGCTCGGAGACGGTGTAGGTCGTGGGCTCGGGCGGGGCCGCCGGGCGCGGGGGCCGCGGCGCGGCGGCGGGCGGGGGCGCGGCGCGGCGCGGCGGGGGCGCCGGCACCGCGGCCGGCGCGGGGACCGCCGCCGCCGGCGCGGGAGCCACCGCGGCCGGAACCAGAGCCGAAGCCGGTTCCGGGACGGGCACCGCCGCCGCCTGCACCAGAGCCGGAGCCGGCTCCGGGACCGGCGCCGGACCCGGCGCCGGGACCGGTGCCGGAACCGCCGCCGGCGCCGGCGTCGCGACCGGGACCGCGACCGCGACCGGGCCGAGGTCGATCAAGCTGAGCTGCGCCTCCTCCTCCGGCCCCGCGCGGCCGCGGGTGCGTCCCCGCGGCGTGCTCACGGGCTTGGCTCCGCGCCGCCGCGGCCCGACTGCTCGTAGATCTTCACGTTCTCGCGCGCGGTGTCGACGTCATGGGAGGCGCGGCCCTTGAGCTCCTCGAGCTCGGTGCGCAGGCCGGCGAAGCCCCAGCCGTGCGGCTGCGTGTAGCCGAACTCGTAGCGGCCGCCCTGGTCCGTGTGCACCGTCGCGCGCGGGCCCGCCTCCTCGACCCGCGTGACGGCGCCGAGGCCAGCCGCGTAGCGGCTCAGCCACACGTTGCTGCGCCGCGCGCTCTGGGTGGCAAAGAAGGCCGGGGGGCGGCTCCCCTCCGCGCCCGCCACCCGCTGCAGCTCGCGCTGGCGCGCCTCGGGCGGGTAGCCCTGGGACACGAGCGCCACGATCTCGCGGTAGTAGCGCTGCGTCGAGATGACCGACCACTGGGACGGCTGGTCCAGGGCGCGGTACAGGGCCGCCGCGTCGCCCGCCCGCACCGCCGCCGCGAACCGCTCGTACGCGGCCGCCGGACTGCGCGCCGGACGGTGCCAGCAGCCCCCGGCCCCGAGCGCGAGGGTCACGACCAGAGCGCCGATCGGTTTGGCGGACCGAGGCAGACGAAGCGCCGCGGCCGCAGCCGCAAGGAGCGAGGAGGGAGCATACACCGACGTATGTGACCGACGAGCGACGCAGCGGATGCGGCCGCGCCGCAAGTCTGCCGACGGGAGCCAAACCGGTCGGCGCTCTCTGGCGAGCCGCACGCGCACGTCGGGCATAGCGCGCATACGAGTAGCATCCTGGCGCAGGTGCGTCAAACCCGGCGAACCCCGCGCGCCGCGGGGTGTCCTATAGGCCACGATGGGCGCCGCCGCGCCAGGTTGAGTTCGCGCCAATGCATGCTACGATGCCGCAACCTCTGGTCGAACCACCGACGGGATCACGCCTCGGGCCGCCCCCGTCCACCGGCGATTGACATGTCGGAACACGAGAAACCAACCTCGGACGAGCCGCCCGCCGCCGCCGCACCGGCGGACGCCGCTGGCGGCGACGACGAGTTCGCCGGCATCGAGCCGTACCGGCCCCGCCGCAGCCCCCTGCTCGCGGCGGCGGTCATCCTCATCTCCGGCTACCTCCTGTTCCACCTGCGCCACGACATCGCCTACGCCCTGCGGTCGCGCACCCCGACGGTCGTCACCGACGTCCGCGGCTACTTCCGCGACCCGGCCAAGATCCCCGCCGACAGCTACGTCAGCATGCGCGCGGTCCCCGACCGGGCGAACGCCGTCATGCTCGACATCAAGGGCAAGGACGAGTTCATGCCCTTCATGCGGGTGCTGGGCACCGACGGCCGGCTGCTCCTCGCGCAGCGCCGGGGGCTGCGCGCCATCGGCGACGTCTACGAGGACCTCTACGTCGGCCGCCTCATGCGCCTCTCCAGCGTCAACTACGCCGCCACGGTGCGCGAGCACTACGCGAAGAAGGTCACGGCGACGCGCTTCTTCCGGGTCGACGACGTGCGCCAGGCGCTCGCCGGCGCCCGCGCCAGTGCCCGCGGGAGTACGCTGCGCGACGTGGGCGGCGACGAGGTGAGCCTCGCCGATCCCGGCCGGCTCATGGGCGTGGACGTCAGCTACCGCGGCGACTACGAGCTCATGCTCCCGCGCGAGCGCTTTCCGGCCGAGGAGGACGCGCGCGCGGTCCTCGACCGGCTCGGCGCCCAGGTGAAGGAGGCCGCCGAGACCGGGACCGAGCGGCGCTTCGTCGTCCACATCGACGACGCCCGGCGCGACCAGGTCATCGCCGAGCTCACCGCGCTCGACCCGCGGGTCGAGGTGCGGGGG
>DASXVK010000563.1:0-7938 GCA_036504295.1 Polyangia bacterium | reverse complement strand
GGGCAGGGGCACGGGCACGAGCGCCGAACCTGAGAGGGGCGGCCCGGCGACGAGCGAGCGCCCTCGTGCCCGTGCCCGTGCCCCTGCCCGTGCCCGCGAGGGTGGTCCGAGAGCGTGAGCGATCAGTGTGGATCACACCCCCGGCCGCTCCGGCGCTCCGCCGCCGGCCCGCCGCAGCATCGTACTCTCGTGTCGCCGCTCGCCCTCGACCCGCTGGTCCCGTCGGGGCGCGCCCGAGCGCACCGCCTCGCCGGCGGGTGCGTGGCCGGGCTGGCCGCGGCCGCCCTCGCCTCCTGGGGCCGCTTCCTCGCGGAGGCGTCGCTCCGGCTCGACCCGCACAGCCCCGCGTTCCTGGTCGCCTGCGCCGTCGTCGGCGCCGGGCTCGCCGCGGCCGGCGTCTGCGGCTGGCGGCTGGCGCAGGTCGCCGACGGGTGCCGCTGGCGCGCGCTGCTGGCCTGGGCCGTGCTCACCCACCTGGCGGCGGCGCCGGCGCTGCCGCTCACCTCGAGCGACCTCCTCTCGAGCCTGGCGCGCGGTGAGCTGCAGCGCCGCGGGCTCGACGCGTACGCCGCCGCGCCCGCCGGGGTCGCGGGCGGCCCCGTCGCGGCGCTCGCGCCGGCGCGGTGGGCCGGGCGGCCGAGCATCTACGGCCCCATCGCGAACGGCGCCGCGGCGCTGGCGGTGGCGGCCGGCGCGCGGCTCGGCGCGCCGGTCGCCGGTCCCGTCGCGGTGCTGAAGACGCTCCTGCTCCTCGCGGCGCTCGGCACGGTGCTGCTCCTCTTCCTGCACCTGCGGCGCGACGGGCCGGCCGCGAAGCCGCGCTTCGTGCTCGTGGCCTTCTCGCCGCTGCTGGCGTGGGAGATCTCCGGGCAGGCGCACAACGACGGGCTCGTCGTGCTGGCGTTGGCGGCGTTCGTGCTCGCCGCCGCGCGCCGCCGGGAGGTGCTCGCGGCCGCCGCCCTCGCGGCGGGCGCGCTCGCCAAGGTCGTGACGGCGCCGCTGCTGGCGCTCCACGTCGCCGTCACCTGGCGGCGGGCCCCCCGGCGCGCCGCGCTGCTCGTCGTGATCGGCGCCGGGATGGCGCTCTTCGCGCTGGCGCCACACGCGGCGGCCCCGGTCTCGGCGGGCGCCCTCGCCGCCCACCTCGCGGGCCCGACGCGCCACGCCCACTCGTTCTGCGACCTCCTGTGCCTCGCGCTCGAGCGCGGCGGGGCCCCGGTCGCGGCCGCGCGCGTGTGCTGGGCCTTCTGGATCGGCTCGACCGCGCTCGCGGCCGCCGTGTTCCTGGCCGCGCTCGCGCGGGCGCGCACGCTCCCGGACGCGATCCGGGGCTTCACCTTCGCCGCGCTCGCTCTGTTCCTCACGACGCCCTGGTTCCAGCCCTGGTACGTCACCTGGCTGATACCGCTCCTCGCCGTCGAGGAGGACGCCGCGCTCGTGCGCCTGATCGCGGCGTACGGCATCGCCACGGTGGTGCTGTGGGCGGCGCCGCTCGATCCGGTCACCACCGTGCTCGTCAACGGCTGGGTCGCGTGGCGCCTGTGGCGGCGCGCGGCGCGGCCCGCGGCTCAGTGCCAGAACCCGAGCGAGATCCCGGCGTTCGAGTAGTCGCGCGCGAAGTCGCCCACCAGCCCGGCGCGCAGGCTGCGCGCGCCCCAGGCGGTGAAGTCGAAGAGGCGCACGTCGAGGCCGAAGGTGCCGTGCACGCGGCCTGGGGTGGCGAACCGGCTCGGCTCGTAGTAGGTGCCGGCCCGCAGGCGCAGGCGGCGGCGCCACACCTCGGACTCGGCGCCCAGGCGCACCGAGGTCGCGGCGCCGCGGCCCGACTCCTCGCGCACGCCCGCCAGGAACGAGGTGACGCCGACGGCGTTGTCGACCGCGCCCGCGATCTGCACGTCCGCCGAGATCAGCAGGTAGCGCCCGGCCGCGTCGGTCGCCGGCGCGCTCGGCGCGCTCGCCGGCTGGGTCGCGGGGGGCCGGTAATCCGGGGCCGGGCTCATCGGCCGGCCCGCGAGCTGCCAGGCCACGCCGAACGTGACCTGCCAGGGCAGCACGACGGTGTGGGGCATCGCGAGGTCGCTGAAGCTCCCCGCCGGCGGCTTGTCGCGGTTGAGCTGCGAGTAGAAGGCCACGCCGACGCGCAGCGGCAGGGCCGCCGGCCGGATCAGCGCCCCGACCTCGTAGCCGGTGGCGGTGAGATCGAAGAGCCGGCCGCCGGACTCGTGCGCGTTGGCGGCGAGCGAGCCCACGCGCACACCGCCCGCGAGGACGAGCTGGTGGTGCAGCAGGCCGTAGCCGGCGTCGACGTGCGCCGTCGTGAAGACGAAGTCGGTGTCCCGCGTGGCGCCGGTCGCGGCGGCCGTGATCGCCCGGGTCAGCGTCTGGAGGCCGACGTAGGCGCCGACGCCGAAGTCGCGATACTGCACGAGCCCGCCGACGTTGATGACGGTGAAGCTCGACACGTCGGCCGGCACCGCGCTGTTGTCGAAGCTGAAGCGCGAGCTCCCGGCGATGTTCGGCAGGAGCCAGTCGGCGGTCAGGTCCCAGTCCCACCGCCCGCGCGAGTACCACGTCCGGTTGGCCACGCTCGCCGGGTTGAACTGGATGCCCACGGCCTCCTCGCCGAGGGCCGCGTAGGCGCCGCCGAGGCCGACCACGCGGGAGGAGCCCATGACCGGGCCCTGGTAGAGGTCGACGTTGAAGCCGTCGGCGGTCAGCGCCGGCCGGGGCTGCGCCGCGGCGGCCGCCGCCACCAGCGGCAGCGCGAGCGCGGCGAGCCGCCAGGCGGAGTGGTGCGGCCAGCCGCGCACGTCAGCGGGCACGCCCGCGCGGGGGCGCCGTCAGGTCGACCGTGAAGCGCTGGGGCTCAGTGGCCACGAACGTGATCGCACGCGGCTCGTGCCCGCGCCGCCGGAACGTGAGCGTGCGCGTGCGGCCGTCGCGCGGCACGACCAGCGGAGTCTTCCGCCGGAGCTCGACGCCGTCGAGCCGCACCTCGGCATCGGCGGGCGTCACCTCGAGCACGACCGGGATCGTGGGGACCGGCGCGCCGCCGTCGTCCACGACCGTCTCGGGCGTGCTCGCGCCGAAGAGGTACTCGTAGAGGCTGATGCCGGGCCGGACCAGCGCCGCGAGCACCACCACGGCGATGATCCAGCCCAGGTGCCGCCGCCAGTTGACGCCCGCCGCGGGCGGCTTCCACACACCCGCGGTGGTCGGGCCGCGCACGCCCGGCTGCTTGACCGTTGGACGCGACTTCCAGCCGCCGCTCGGGCGGTCGTCGACCTGGAGCTCCGGCACCGCCTCGATCGGCGGGCCCGTGTCGTCGACCGGATCGGCGGGCGGCGCGGCGCGCCCCGCGGCGGGCGGCCGGGATCGCGGCGGGGGCGCCGGCTCCGGACCCATGTCGGGCAGCAGCGGCGGCGGGCTCGACGCCGCGCCGGGGCCCATGTCGGGCAGCAGCGGCGCCGGCCCTACGGCCTGACGCGGCGGCCGCGGCTCCTCGTCGAGCGTCTGGATCTCGAGGCCCGCCCCGGGCGGGAAGTCCCAGCTCACGCGCCCGCCGGGCGCCCCGACCGCCGGCACCACGGCCGTGCGGCGCTCGCTGCTGTCGAGGTCCTCCTCGAGCGGCACGCGCGGGCGGCCCGGTCCGGGCGCGGGGGCGCCGCGCTCGACCGGCACCTCCTCGATCAGCGCCTCGAGCGCGCCGCGGAACTCGCGCGCCGACTGGAACCGGCGCCGCGGATCGGAGGCCATCGCGCGCGTGATCGCGAGCTCGAGGTTGACCGGGAGGTCCGGCACCAGCTCGCGCGGCGTGGGGCAGTCGCCCTTGATGACCTCCATCATGACCGCGTTGTAGTTCGTCCCGACGAAGGGCTGCTCGCCGGTGATCATCTCGTACAGCATCACCCCGGCGGCATAGACGTCGACGCGGTGGTCGGCCTCGAGCCCACGCGCTTGCTCCGGCGCCATGTAGTGGGGCGTCCCCATCACGAGGCCGGTCTGCGTGAGGCGCATCGCGTTCGGGTCGTTGAAGCAGCGCGCGATCCCGAAATCGAGGACCTTCACGTAGTCCTCGCGGTCGAACCGCGAGCAGAGGAAGACGTTCTCCGGCTTGAGGTCGCGGTGCACCACCCGGTTGCCGTGCGCCGCCTCGAGCCCGTCGAGGATCTGGCAGGTGATGTCGATCGACCGCGCCACCCCGAGCCGTCCACCGTCCTCGAGCGCCTCGGCGAGCGTGCGGCCGGTCAGCATCTCCATCACGAGATACAGGAAGCCCTCGCTCGACTGACCGAGGTCGGTCACCTCGACGATGTGCGGGTGGCCGATCGCGCTCGACGCGCGGGCCTCCTGCTCGAAGCGGAGCGTCATCTCGGCCGACGAGAGCAGGTCGGGCCGCAGGAGCTTGAGCGCGAAGTGCTTGTTCAGGCGCAGGTGGCGCGCGACGTACACCATGCCCATCGCGCCCTCGCCCACCGTGCGGATGAGCTGATACTTCCCATCCAGCACCGGGCGGCCGTCCTCCTGCGGCGGCAGGGCCACGGGGAACCCCTCCTTCGGGCAAAAGTAGCCGCGGGTGGGGTGCTCCTCGTGACAGTGGGGACAGGGCATGCGACGAAGCGACGCTGTATCGCGGCTAGAATACCATGAAGCACAACAAGGTGATCGGCCTCACGCCCCCGACATGAGGAGTCGACCGGCCGTTCACCATGTCACGAGCTCGCCCTTCGAGGCGGCGGCGAGCGGCGTCACGACCGCCCCGGCGACGACGTCGGGCGCCGCACCGGGCGCGACATTGAGCCGCAGCCGGCCAAGGCCGCCGCCGCCCCCGCCGCCGCCGAGGTCGAGGCCGCCGGGCTGGCCCTCGGGCGCGCTGGGCAGGCTCGGCTCGATTCCGCCCGCGCCGCCGCCGCCCGCGCCCGTGGCCGCGGCGCCGCCGCGCGCCGGCGACGCGTCCTCGCGGCCGTCCTCGCCGCGGCCGCCCGGGTCGTTGCCGCTCGCGCCGCCGCCGCCGCCGCCGCCGTGGGCGGTCACGCGTCCGGCGATGATGATGCTCGGGCTCTCGAGGAGCACGGCGCCGCCGGAGCCGCCGCCCTGACCGGCGTGCGGGGCGAGCCCCGGCAGGCCGCCCGGGCCGCCCTGGCCGCTGGCGCTGATGCGACCGGTCGCGGCGATGCGCAGCGACCGGCAGCCGACGATCTGCAGGGCGCCGCCGCCCGCCGGCGCGACGGGCTCGCTGCCCGTGATCGGCAGGGTGCCGCCGGGGCTGCCGCCGAGGAGGGGCACGAGATCGGCGGTGCCGTAGGCCGCGCCGCCGCCGGCCGTCGGAGGCAGCGTCGGCCCGCTGCCCGCGGCGCCGCCGTTCTGCCCGAAGCCGCCGCCGCCGCCGCCGGTCGACCCGTAGACGTCGGCGCCGGCGCCCGCGATCCCCGCGGTCCCCGGCCAGTTCGCGCCGGTGACCCACGCGCCGGCGGGCGGGCGACGCCGCACCTCGTCGCCGAGCGTCCCGTGTGTGCCCGGGCCGGCCCGGACCGCGCCGGCGATGACGACGTCGGTCTCCGCGTACAGCGCGAGCGCGGCGTGGCCGACGGCGACGATCTCCACCCCCTCGGGGATCTCGATGCGGCTGAACTTGAAAACCCGGATGTCGGGCCCGCCCGTCTGCGTCTGGATGTACGACGGGTAGCTCGAGCTGTCGCCGTTGATCGTGCCGAGATCGGTGTCGATCACGAGGATCGGCACGGAGGACGACGGCAGGAAGGGGCCGTGGCCCGTGACGGTGCCGCAGGTCGGCAGCCCGTTCGCGGGCTCGAAGCCGCCGCAGTGGGCCGCGCGGGGCGGCGCCGCGCTGTCGATGGTGCACAGGCTGTCGCACGGCGGGTCGCGCGGGATCCAGGTGCCGGCGGCGTCGCAGTCGGCGAGGAGGCCGCCCACGCAGGTGGACTCGCCCTCGGCGCACGCGGCCGGCGACGCGTCCGCGGGCGGGCCGGCGTCGTCGGCCGCCGCGGCGTCCTGGGGGGACGCCGCGTCCTGCTGGGGCGCCGGCGGCGCATCGGGAGGCAGGGCCGCGTCCGCCGGCCCGAGGTACGCCGGGTTGTTCCGCGAGCAGCCCACGGCCAGGAGCAGGACCAGCAGGAAGGTGCGCGTCCTCAAAACGACCTCCCCCAGGTGAGCGCGGCCCCGCCCGGCAGCGGCACCACCGCGGGCGCGGCGCCGACCTTGCGCTCGACGCCGCGGTCGGCGGCGAGCCAGACGAAGAGCGCGCCGGCCGTCGCCATCGCCGCGCCCACGCCCGTCAGCGTCGCGCCGAGCACGCGCGTGTTGCGCACGTAGGGGCAGTGGCCGCGCACGTCCGGCTCGCTGCAGCTGATCTGCTTGCCGTCCAGCGCCACGGCGACGATGCCGCCGGCGATGACGAGGGCGCCCGCCGCGACGCCGCTCCAGCCGACGGTCGCGTAAGGGAACGTCGCGGTGCCCTTGAGCAGCGTGACCTCGACGGTCTCGGCGAGCTCGGGGACGAGCATCACGGTCCGCTCGGCGGCGACGTAGCCCCGCCGGCGCACCTGGATCGTGTGCTGGCCGCCCGGGATCTCACGCTCGAGCGGAGTCCGGCCGATCTCCTTGCCGTCGAGCGACACGAAGGCGCCCGGCGGGTCCGAGCGCACCGTGAGGCGCGCCGGGCCGACCATGAGCGCCTCGAGCTTCGCCCGCAGCGCCGAGGCCGCGAGGGCCATCTTCTCGCCGACCTCCTCGATGCCGCAGATGTCGCAGCGCTCGTGCAGCTCGGCGGCGGCCTCGCCCGAGCGGCCGCGCACGAGCGTGAGCCCGATGTCGTAGTTGCGCTCGACCTGGGTCACGGTGGCGCGCACGAGGTAGGCCACGCGCAGCCGCTGCGAAAGCGGCGGGTAACAGTCGCGCGTGCGGCACGCGGCGGCCTTGGCGTCGCCGCCGAGGCGGGCGGTGAGATCGTCGCCGGCGAGCACGTCGAAGCGGGCGGCCTTGAGGCCCTCGACGAGGCGGGCGAGCAGCGTCGCGCGCGCGCCCTCGGACACGCTCTGGCTGTACTCCGGGGGCAGCACGGCGACGAGCGCGGTGGCCACCCTGGCCGCGCCGGGGGCGGGCTCCTGCGCCCGCGCGGACGCGGAGCTGAGGACGGCGGCGACGGTGAGCACGGCGGGGAGAGTGCGGGCTAGGAGCATGTCCACGTCACCTTCCGAGCTTGCGCTCGAGGCTCTCGATGCGTTTCTGGATGGCGGCGTCGCCGGGGCGCAGGCCGAGGGCGCGGCGCCACGCGCCCAGCGCGTCCTCGTACCGCAGGAGCTTGTAGTAGGCGTCGCCGCACAGCAGGTGGTAGCGCGCCGACTTCGGGCTGAGCCGGGCCGCCCGCCGCCCGTAGTCGAGCGCCTCGGCGTAGCGGGCGCGCTCGAAGTTCACCTCGGCGATGCCGAAGATGGCCTCGGCGTTGCCCGAGTCGGCGCGCACGGCGCGCTGGAAGAGCTGCTCCGCGTCGGCGAGCCGGCCGCGGCCGATCGCGGCGGCGGCCTCGCGCGCGAGGCGCTTGGACTCCTCGGGGTTGCCCTTGGCGCCGGGCTCGATCTCCGGCGTCGTCGGCGCCTCCTTCATCGAGCGGCGGCGCTCGCGCTCCTCCTTCTTGTCGTCCTTCACCACGGCGTTCGCGAGCTGCGGGACGCCCGCGTCCTGCTGCACGGGGGCGGCGGCCACGACGACCGGCTTCGGCGCCGGCCGCGGCGCGGGCCCCGGCTGCGCCCCGGCGGCGGCGCGGGCGCGGGCCGTCTCGTCCGCCGGGTCCATGGCGAGCACCAGCCGGTAGAGCCCGCGCGCCTCGTCGGCGGCGCCGGCCTCCCAGAACCGCTGCGCCCGGGCGCGCAGCTCGGGACCCAGCTCGCGGGAGACGCGCGCGGTGACCTCGCCCTCGGG
>DASXVK010000562.1:0-15117 GCA_036504295.1 Polyangia bacterium | reverse complement strand
CGCAGGCCCGCGACGGCGACCGGCGGGGGCGGGGGCGCGGCGACCCAGGGCGGCGCGGCCGGCCCGCGGACCGGCACCGCAGGCTGGGTCGCGGGCGACGTCGCCCCGTCGCCGTACGGGTCGAGCAGCCCGCCCGCGGGCGGCGCCGGCGGCGGCGCGAGCGCCCCGCCGCACTGCGCCGCGAGCGCTCGCGCGCGGCCGGCGTACGGTCCCAGCGGATCGCGCGCCACCGCCTCCGCGAAGAGGCGCCGCGCGGCGGGACACCGCCCCGCCCGCGCGAGCTCCACCCCCTGCTCCACCAGCGCCTTCGCGACCAGCGTGTCCACGCCCGGCCGCGCCGGCTGCGCCAGCGCGCGCGTCGTCGCGCCCGCGATCAGCAGCGCCGCGACGAAGCCGGAAACCAAGCGCATGGGGGCCCTCCGTGGAGAGGTGATGGTACCACGGCGCCGTCGGCCGCGCCGCGCGCCGTCCTCACGGCGTGCAGGGTGGCATCCCGACCGCGGAGCACGTGGGCGGTGGCGCCCCCTGGAGCACCGCCTGGCCCCACTGCATCGCGAAGTCCTGGTTGCGCCCCACCACGTCGGTGTGCTGCGCCCCCGGGTCGACGCACACCTGCGGGGTGACCCCGTCGGCCTGGAGCTTGGCGAGGTTGCATGCGGCCTCGCTCGCGGCCGGCATGATGTAGTCGAGCAGCCCCTGCACGTAGAGCAACGGGGGCCCGCTGGCGTCGGCGGTCAGGATGTTCTGGGTGAGGAAGGCGTGGTAGCTCTGGCCGGGGTCGACGCACCCCGGGCCGCCGTCGACCGGCCCGTTGATGCAGGCGAGCAGCGTCTGGCGGAAGGTCTCGTCGAGGAAGTCGCCCACGTGCGGCGTGGCGCCCTGGAGGTAGCCGCCGAGGGGCAGGTAGCACTGCGACATGACCGCGCCGCCGATGCCCGTCCGCTTGGCCGCCGGGAAGGTCTCGGTCGCGTGCGTGGGGCCGAGGTAGAGCGCGCTGTACGCGTACTGCCGCAGCACCGCCACCACGGGGTTGCTGATGCCGGTCTGGATCGTGAGCTGGGTCGGGTTGCTCAGCATCGCGACGTACCCGAACGAGTTCATGCGCGTCGGCCACTCGGCGGCGAAGACGATGACGCCCGCGAGCGTGCCGTCGCACCCGTACGCGCGCGCCAGCGCCTGCGCCGAGAGCACCGCGCCGCCGCCCTGGCTCCAGCCCTGGAGGAGGACCTGCGGCGAGAGCGCCGAGGCGGGGAGGAGCTTGCGCAGCGCGCGCGCGGCATCCAGCACGGAGTAGGCCGTGTCGCGGTTGTCGACGTACCCCTGGACGGGGTCGTCGTTGCCGAGGCCCGCATAGTCCGGCGCGATGACCGCGTACCCGAGCGCGGCCCAGGGCAGCGCCGAGTCCTGATTGGTCGTCGGGTCCTTCGATGGCGCACACGACGCCGCCAGGCCGGAGGTGGCGTGCCCGACGACGATGACGGGGAGCGGCGGAGGCAAGGGCGCGGCCGGCAGGTACACCCGCGCGGTGCCGACGCCCGCCGCTCCCGTGCCGCGCGTCGTCCGATACGCGATGCGGTAGATCGCGGCGCCGCTCCGCGCCGGGGTGGCGATGCCCCTGGCCGAGAGCTGGCCCTGCACCGCGCTCAGGTCGTACGTGACGTCCGGGGCGCAGCGGACGACGTCTCCGCGTGCGGCGGGCGTCAGCGCGGGCAGGGACGGCGTCCCGTAGACGTTGGCGAGCGAGTCGCCGCAGGGGATCCCGGGCTGGTCCGCCCACGCGGCGTCCGCGGGCGGACTCGCGTCGGTGAGGGCGGGCGCGTCCGCCGGCGCGGGCGCGTCGGCCGCGCGATCCTCGTTCCCGCCCGTGTCGCGCCCGGGACCGCCCGTATCCCCGACGGCCGCGTCGACGGGCACGCCGGCCTGCTGGGCGCCGCACCCCGCGCACGAGAGGATGAGCACGAGCGCACACCCGAGCCGGGATAAATGCAACACGGAGGCACGGTGACACGGAGTAAGTTCTTGAATAGTCAGAATCATCCTCCGTGCCTCCGCGTCTCCGTGTTGCCTTTCCCCGCAGCCTGCTAGCGCCGCGGCACCGCGATGACCGCGGTCGTCTCGCCCGGCTTCACGGCCGGCGGGCTCTCCGCCGCCTTCGCCGGGTCGCTGCCCCCGGTCGCGGCCGCGCCGTCGCCGAGCGCGGGCCGCTCGCGCGCCGGCAGCACCTTCGCCGGCGCCGCCCCCACGCGCACGGCGGCCGGCGGCGCCGCGCCCTCGCCCGCGCGCCGGCCCCAGGCCAGCCGCACGGTGCCCCAGCCGCGGCAACCCGGGCACTGCCAGAAGAGGTCCGCCGCCGCGTGACCGCAGCTCCCGCAGCGGTAGCCCCGGCCGAGCCGCTTGAGCACCTCGAGCAGCGACTCGTACTCGGCCCGGATCGCGTCGCCGGTCCCGTACTGCAGGAGCAGGCGGCCCAGCTCCTCGCGCGCCGGCAGCAGCGCCGGCGCGTCGCGCAGGATCTCGACGAGCTGCTCGGTCGCGTCGCGCGGGTTGCGGCGCGCGGTCAGCCGGGCGCGGCCGAGGCGCAGGCCGACGCTCGCCTCCCGCGCGAGCAGCGCGTCGAGCAACCCCTCGACCTCATCGAGACGGCCAGCCTCGAAGAACGCCTCCTCGAGGCGCGGGTAGATCCACGGCGCGAGCTCGGGCGCCGCCCGGAGCGCGCGCTCCCACAGCGTGGCCGCCTCACTGACCCGGCCGCGCGCCCGCTCGAGCTGCGCCCAGGTCGCGAGCGCGTGCAGGTTGCCGGCGTCGATCGCGAGCGCCTCCTCGAGCCGGCGGCGGGTGGCGTCGAGGTCGCCGGACTGCGCCGCCGCGGCCGCCTGCGCCGCCAGCAGGTGGGCCTCGAAGCTCGGGTCGCGCACCGCGCCCTCGCCGCTCGTGAGCTTGCGGTACACCGCGAGGGCCTCGGCGTGCTCGCCCTCCCCCTCGTGCAGCTTCAGCAAGGCCGCGAGCGCCGCGGTGTGCTTCGGGCTCTCGAGGGCGAGCTCGCTGAAGGCGCGGATCGCGTGGCGCTTGAAGCCGGCCGCGAGGAAGTCCTGACCGAGCTCGTAGCGCGCCCGCTCCCGCGCCTGCTTGTCGAGATCGCGGCGTAGCAGCACCGACTGGTGCACGCGTACGGCGCGCTCGTGCTCGCCGCGCTCGCGGAAGAGGCAGCCGAGGGCGAAGTACGGCTCGACCTGCTGCACGTCGTCGGCCACGACCTTGCCGAGCTCGGCGGCCGCGCCGTCGCGGTCACCCGCCACGACCGCGGTGAGGGCGCGCGCATACGAGCGGCCCTGGCGCGCGGCGCGCTTGAGCGGCTTGAGATCCGGCGCGTAGTACCGGCCAATCAGCACCCCCAGCGCGAAGACGCCGATGCCGCACACCGCGTAGAGCAGCGCGTGCTCCATCTAGTCCTCGCTCGCCACGACGGGGTCGAGGGCGTCGGGCCGCGGCGCGGGCGGGGCGGCCGCCGCGTCGGCCCGGCGCACGAGCGCCGTGCCGGCGGGGGCCTCGGCCGGCAGGTCCTCGAGCGGCGCGGGCGCCGTGATCGGGAGGTTGCGCAGGTCCGCGTTCTCGCGGGTGAGCCGCTTGATCTCGGCCGTGAGGTGCCGGCGGCGCGTGAGGTACACGGGGAACCACAGCACCACCGCCGCGATGAGCGTCGCCGCGATCACCCACCCGAGCGCGAGCACCCATACCGGCGATTCGTAGTCGACGTGCGTGACGAGGCCCGCGGTCGCCTGCGGCAGCGGCCAGCGCAGGGTCACCCAGCCGTCGTTCATGCGCATGAAGACGCCGACCTCGACGCCGCAGAGGATGAGCGCGCCGGCGAGCGCGGCCCAGAGCGCGATGCGCAGCGCCCGCGTCATGCGCCGCCGGGAGCCGGCCCCTCGCCGAGGGCGGCGAACGCGGGCAGCAGCCGCTCGTAGGTGGCGACGAGGTGCTCGGAGATGACCTTCGCCTCGCCCAGCACCGGCATGAAGTTGGTGTCGCCGTTCCAGCGCGGGACGATGTGCCAGTGCACGTGGTTCTCGATCCCGGCGCCGGCGACCCGACCGAGGTTCTGCCCGAGGTTGAAGCCCTGCGGGGCGAGCACGCCGCGCAGCGCCGTGGTCGAGTCGCGCACGAGCCGCAGCGTCGCGTCGTAGGCCTCGGGCGCGAGGTCGGCGGGATCGCCGACGTGCTGCCGCGGGACCACCATCACGTGCCCGTTGTTGTACGGGAAGCGGTTCATGATCACGAACGCCTGCGGCTGCGCGACGAGGATCAGGTGCTCGCGGTAGCGCTCGCGCCCCGCGGCCGGGAACGCGCAGAAGATGCACTCCGTCGCGAGCTCCGCCCCGGAGAGGATGTAGGCCATGCGCCAGGGAGCGAACAGGTGTTCCACGGGGGAATTATATCCTAGTAGAGCTTTCGCAGCCGGCTCCCGCGGTAGTAGTGGCCGAGGATCTCGCGGTACGAGTGGCCGCGCTCGGCCATGCCGATCGCGCCGGTCTGGCACATGCCCACGCCGTGCCCCCACCCGGCGCCGCTGAACACGAAGTCCCCGCCGGGGTCGCGGCTCACGGTGAAGAGGGCGCTCTTGAGGCCGCCGAGGAGCGTGCGGATGTGAAAGTCGCCGCGGACCGTCGCCTCCCCCCGCTGGCCGACGATGCGCAGCGAGCGGATCCGGCCCGAGACGCCGCGCTCGTCGGCGACCAGGCTCGTCACCACGCCGATCTCGGGGTGCTCCGCCGCCACCAGGCGGGTCAGCTCCGCCGGGGAGCGCCGGGCCTTCCAGCGGTACCGCTGGCCGCGCTCGAGCGACGCAATCTTGCAGAAGGCCGCCGCCGGTGTCGCGAGCCACGCGGCCACGTCCCCGTCGGTGCGCAGCCCGCCGGCGAAGCGGGTCAGCGTCTTCAGCGCGTCGCCCTCCGCGTCCAGGTGGCCGCGCAGCGTCGGCTCCGGCCGCATGTTCCAGATCGACTCGTTGTGCTCGGTGAAGCCGCCGCAGGCGGCGCTGTAGACCGTGTCGACGAGGCCGCCCTCGCCGGGCTGGAACAGCACCTCGCCCCGCGTCGCCTCGACCGCCTGCGTCGTACGCGGGTGCTCGTGCCCAGCCCCGCTGTACACCTGGCAGTGCTGCGCCGAGCACAGCCGGTAGGGATCCACGAGGTGGCGGGTGCCGATCTTCGCCAGCAGCTCGCCCCGGGCCGCCACCGCCTGCGCCTTGAGCGCCTCGGTCGGAGCCGACGGGAAGATCTCGGCGGGGACCAGGCCGGCCAGGAGCTTGTCCTCGGGCGCGGCGTTCACGACCGCCAGCGTCCCGTCGCGGTCGACGGTGACGTAGACCACGCCAAAGTAGGTGCGGTCCTCGAAGCCGTGGTTGCGGTAGCCCACGCCGAACTCGACCCGGTGCACCTTGAGCCGGGCGCCGCGCCGCGGCGCGAACCAGAGCACGCCCTGGTGGCGCACCACCGTCCCGCGGGCGTCAGCGGCGACCAGCGTGCCCGTCGGCCGCTCCAGGAGCTCCGGGTGGACGCCGGCCTCGACCTTGTGGCGCCGGCCCAGCTCGGCCGCCTTGGCGGTGGCCGCCCGGCTGTCGGGCTGGGGCGCGACCACGACGAGGATCTCGCGGCTGTCGAGCGTCTCGCCAGCGATGCCGAAGACCGTGCCCACCTCGAAGGTCCGCGGCGCCTCGCCGCGCGCACGCCAGGCCGCGATCTCGGGGCGCACCGCCTCGGCTTGCGCCGCCGGCACCCGCGCCACGACCACCCAGTAGCGCACCTTCGCCGGCCGGCCGCCCTCGAGCGTGATGCGCCACGGGGCGGCGCCCACGATCTCCGCGCCGCCCTGTCCCTGCGGCAGCACCCGCACCGCGCCGGCGTCGCCGCCGACCGGCGAGATCGTCACCTCTCGCTGCCCCTCCATGAGCTGCACGGGCACGAGCGGCAAGCCCTCGGGCGTGAAGGTGAACTGGGTCGAGTAGAGGACGCGGAGCTTGTCGGCGCCGGAGAGCTCGTCCGCCGGCGCCGCGAGCGCGAGCGCGCCCGCGAGGAGCGCGACGAGCAACAGGCCGAGGCTGAGCCGGCGCGGCACGGGCCCATTGTGGCAGAGATGCGCGGCGGGTTCCACCCTCGACGAGCGTGTGACTCAGGCCATGCTATAACGACAAATTGGGAGCATCGCGTGGCCTTCAAGTCGTGCTCGTTCTGTCGCCGGGAGTGGGAGACTCTCGACGAGTTCGCCCGCGACCCGGAGTGCCGCCCGCTCGGCCTCGTCGTCCACTTCAAGGACGCGTACCGCAGCCTGCTGCTCTTCAACCACTCCTGCGGCACGACCCTCGCGGTGCGCGCCGACGACTTCCGCGACCGCATGCCCCCCCTCGAGGGGCCGCTGCTCGCCGGCAGCGACGGCTGCCACGAGCACTGCCTGCGCTTCGGGGATCTCGAGCCCTGCGATCAGCCGTGCCGCAACGCGCCGCTGCGGCGGCTCATGGCGGACATGAGCCGGCGCCACACTCCGGGCGACGGTAACGGTAACGGTAAACGGTAGGGGGCGGGACGGGCCGCCGAGGAGTGCGCCGCCCCCCTGAAGGCGGCGCCGTTCCTCGGCGGAGCTACAGGGGTGGGCTCACTTCGCCTTGTTGAAGGCGGTGATGATCTTGTTGACCTTCTCGCCGTTCTTGTCGAGCTCCTTGTTGGAGCGGACGGCGATGATGGTCTTGCCGTTGCGGTCGACGACGCCGGTGGGCTCGCCCTTCGCGTACTCGACGGCCTTGTCCTTGTTCGCCTTGGCCGCGTCGGCGTCGGCGAACTCGCACAGGATCGTCGGGATCGTGTCGATCTTGCCCTCGATGCAGTTCTTGGCGCCCCACTTGGCGCCGACCTTCTTGAACTCCTGGTCGACCGTGAGGCCGCCCGTCTTCATCTGCTCGAGGAGCGCGTCGGCGGCCGCGGTGCTCTCGCCCTCGGCGACCGGCTCGGCGAGCCCGCCGTCCGGCTCGGGGATCGCCGGCACGACCTCGGCGTCCTCCTGGGCGGCCACGGCCACCTGATCGCCGCCCTCTGCTCCCCCCTTGTTCCGCTTCAGGAAGCCGCAGGCCGTCAGCGAGGGGAGTGCGACGCTGAGCAGGATGAAGTACACCGCGATCCGCATGCTGTCTCTTCCTCCGTCCGTGATCCGGGCTGCGCGGGCCGCCTCGAAGAGTGCGCGGACCGCAGCGCAGCGACGATATCGGCGCATGCTGTCAGGATCCGGAATGGTTGTCAAGCGAGTCCGAGATGGGCCGAGGCAGGGGGTGCGGCAGGATCGAGAAGAAGAAGAAGAAGAAGAAGAAGAAGCGGTGCGAGGAGGGGGACTCGAACCCCCATGCTATTTCTAGCACTAGGCCCTCAACCTAGCGCGTCTACCAATTCCGCCATCCTCGCAGCGGGCCAGTTGTATACCGAGCCGCGCGTCGCCTGTCAAGTCCCGCGTGAGTGCTGGCGGGCTTTGCCTGCCAGCACTCTGGGCGGGAGGTCAAAGGGACCCTCCCAGGGTCCCTTTCCGATCTGACGTGCATCGCGCGCTCACGACCCGCAGATGAGCGCGCCCGACGCGGCCTGAGACTTACTTGGCCTTGTTGAAGGCCGTGACGATCTTGTTGACCTTGTCGTTGTTCTTGTCGAGGTCCTTGGTCGCCTTGCAGGCGAGGATCGTCTTGCCGTTGCGGGCGAAGACGCCCGTCGAGGCGCCCGACGCGTAGTCCGCCGGCTTGTTCTCCTTCTCGGCGGCCTTGGCGAGGTCCGCATCGGCGTACTCGCAGAGGATCGTCGGGATGGTGTCGATCTTGCCCTCGGTGCAGTTCTTGGCGCCCCACTTGGCGCCGCTCTTCTTGAACTCACCGTCGACGGTGAGGCCGCCGGTCTTCATCTGCTCGAGGATCGCGTCCGCGGCCGCGGTGCTCTCACCCGCCTCGGTCGTCGGCTCCGCGAGCCCGCCATCCGGCTCGGGGATCGCCGGCACCACCTCGGCGTCCGCCTGCTCCGCGGCCACCGGCTCCGGCTCCGGCGCCTTCTTCTTCAGCAGATTGCAACCCACGGAAGCCGCCAGCGTGAGCGCCAGCAGGCCCATGGTCCAGTGTCTCAGGGTCATCTCTCGCTCCTCCCTTGGGGTCGGGCATCGTGCCTCCTGCCGCACTCGCCCGACGTCCACTACTCGCTACGGGAAAGCCCGGCGGCGCTGTTGGCGCCGGCCGGGCGGTGACGCGAAGCCCGGGTCCGGCGGTGTGCCGGACCCGGGCGTGATCACGACACTACGGACGACGACCCGGGGCCGGACGAGCCGGAGCCGCGGGACGCGGGGCCGGAGCGGCCGGACGGGCCGCCGGCATGGGCCGCGGGGCCGGCGCGGCCTTGGTCGGCGCCATCGGGCGCGCCGCCGGCATGGGCCGGGCGGCCGGGGCGACCTTGGTGGCCGGCATCGGGCGCGCCGCCGGCATCGGGCCCGGGCGAGCGCCCGGCATCGTCTTCACGCCGGCCGGGGCCATGCCGGGGCGAGCGCCCGGAGCGGGCATGCCGGGACGAGCGCCCATCGGAGCGGGCATGCCGGGACGCGCGCCCATCGGGGCGGGCATGCCGGGGCGAGCGCCCGGGGCCGGCGGGTGGCCGGCCGGGAGGCCGACGCCGACGCGGACGCCGGGGGCGCCAACGCCAACGCGAACGCCAGGGGCGCCGACGCCGACGCGGATGCCGGGGGCGCCGACGCGGACGGTGGGACCGCGCCACGCGGCGACGGGGACCGTGACGCGCGGGCCGACGTAGACGCGGGGCGGCGCGGTGTAGATCACGGGGCGGACGTAGCCCGGGCGGGCGACGTAGTACGACGTGAAGATCGGCTCATAGATCCGACGGTGGCTGATGTACCACGGATCGGTGAAGGGGCCGACGTAGTAGTAGACGCCGCCGGTGTAGCTGTAGTGCTGGCCGACGGGCCGGTAGAAGTGGAAGTGCGGGCCGCTGATGAAGCACCAGCCGCCGCCCCAGCCGAGGGGGATGTTGTGGTGGCCGTAGAACGGGATGCGCGGACCGGTGAAGCCGTGCGCCGTCGGGTCGCCGATGAAGATGTAGGTACTGTCGTCGTACCGGAACACCTTCGGATCATCGGGCTTGTAGCTGTGGAAGTGACGGACCGTGATGTTGCAGAAACCACCGTACTCCGAAGGGACCGCGTGCGGGCCCTTGTAGAAGAAGGTGGTATCGGCCATCGCCGGCCGCGCGGTGAGCAGGACGGCGCCCAGGACCAGGGCCGCCGCCAGCCCGAACTTAGCAACTCTCATGCGCCCCTCCTTGGCGTTCATGGGTTCGCTCATCTGTTCGTTCTCGCCTTACTTCCTCTCGTGGTGATGCAGAGGGCGGGCGCCACCACGGCGCCCGCCCGGGATGGAGCGCTAGAGGCACACGCCAGCGGCGCAGCCGTTGACGCACTCGTTGTAGCAGGTGCCGCAGTTGTAGGGGTCGGAGCCCAGGTCGGTGCAGAGGTCGCCGCAGGTGTCGAGCCCGCAGGTCGTGCCGCACACGCCGCCGGCGCAGAAGTCGCCACCGGCACACTCGACACCGCAGGCGCCGCAGTTGAACACGTCGCTGGAGGTGTCGACGCAGCCGTTGCCGCAGTCGTCGAGGCCGTAGTCGGCGCAGACGTAACCGGCCGGCTGGCATGCGCCGAACGCGCAGATGTCGCCGCAGAAGACGCCGCAGCCGCCGCAGTTGAAGGGATCGTTCGCAGTATCGGTGCAGCCGAAGGAGCCGTCGGAGAAGTCGCAGATCTCGAACGGCGCGCCGCAGTCGGAGCTGGGGACGCAGAGCACGTCCATGCACACCTCGTCCGCGAGGCAGGCGCCGCCGCACGGATCGATCCAGAGCTCGCCAGACACCGTCGTGCCATCACAGCCAACCGCCACCATTAGGAACGAAGCGACCATCAGTGAGCCAAACCAGCGCATCCGAGCCCTCCTTTTCGTTGCGGCGGCGCTATCACGTGAAGGCCCCTCGCCGCCAAATTCGATACGGGTACCCAACTGCGACCCAATTTCGCCTTCCACCGCGTCCCACAACGCTGAGGGGAAGTACGCTTGTTCTCTAGGATCTTCCCGTTCTGCCCGGTTCGTTTAGACGGATGCTCGCCGGATCTGTTCACGTTGTCAAGTTGGTTTTCCCGGCCGCCTCAGTCGACGGTGGCTGTGATAGCATGAACTCACGATGATGCACGTGCTCCGCCCGATCGTCCTCGCGTGCGCGCTCCTCGTGGGCTGCGCCGCCCCCGCGCCGCCGCCGGCGCAACCCCGCGCGCCCCGCCCCCCGGCCCCGCCGCCGGCCGCGGCCGGGCCCGCGCTCTCGATCCGCGTCTTCGACGTGGGCCAGAACGACGCGCAGCTCATCGTCGCTGGCCGGCGGTCGCTGCTCATCGACCTCGGCGACGAGAGCAAGCGCGGCGGCCACGCCGGCCAGGTCGCCGCCGAGGTGCAGCGCGTGCTCGGCACGCGCCATGTCGATTACCTCCTCGTCACGCACCACCACGGCGACCACGTGGGGCAGCGCGGCGCGGGCATCTTCGCGCTCCTCGATCGCGAGCGCGTCACCGTCGACACGCTCCTCGACCGCGGCGACGCGGTGGTGGCGGGCCCGCCGCCGACGACGCTGGGGCCGCTGCGCGCGGCGCTCGCGACGTGGGTCCCGCGCGGCCAGGTCCGGCGGTACGTCGCGGCCCGCGCGGGCACCGGCCAGATCGATCTCGGCGAGGGCGTCACCGTCGAGGTCGTCGCGGTCGACAGCAACGGCCTGCTCGCGGAGCGTCACCGCGCGGACCCGGCGCGCTACGAGCGCTGCCCCCCGTCGGAGAACGACTACAGCGTCGCGCTCAAGATCAGCGTCGGCCCGTTCGAGTACTTCACGGGCGGCGATCTCACGGGCGCGGACACCGAGCGCGGCTTCGGCGGGGGCTGCACCTCATACAATGATGTCGAGTCGCGGGTGGCCGACCGGGTGGGCAACGTGGAGGTGATGCGGGTCAACCACCACGGCAGCGCCCACAGCTCGAACGCGCGGTTCGTGAAGACGCTCGCGCCCGAGGTCGCGATCATCTCGACCGGCGGCCGCTACGGCCACCCCGCCCGGCCCGTGGTGGAGCGGCTGCTCGCGGGCGCCGCCCTCTTCGTCACCGGCGCGTTCTCGTCCACCACCTGGCCGGAGGGCCCGCCCGCGTCCCGGGCCGGGTTCGGCCGCGGCTTCCTCCACCAGGGCGGCGACGTGCAGGTCACCGTGGCGCCGGGCGGCGGCAGCTACGAGGTCGGCGGCCACCGCTACCGCTCGTTCACCGACGAGGAAGAGGCGGCCGGGCTCGATCGCCGCTGACGCCCCCCCCGCCCGCGTTCGGAGATCGGGCTCGGGCGAACTCGGCTGGCCCGACGACGCCTTGACAGCAGGTAGGCAGGAAGGCATCGTCCTACACATCTCGGCGAGGCCCCGCGCCGGCTGTCAGGGGAGTGATGGCTATGCCCAAGTCGCCCAAAGATTACGCAAAAATGCTCAAGTCGGAGCTCGCGGCGCTCGCGCGCCGGGCGGGGATCGACGTCGGGTCGCTCACGAAGGACCAGCTCATCGAGCGCCTCACGCGCCAGAGCCGCAAGCCCGAGGCGAAGGCCGAGAGCGGCAGCGGGAAGGCGAAGCCGCCGGCCACGAGCCGCACGACCCGCGAGGCGACGACGGTGGCGGCCAAGAAGACGAGGGACGAGGGGCCCCCGAAGGGCGAGAAGGGCAAGGCGAAGCCGGAGCGCGAGCCCGAGGCGCCGGCCGCGGCGGCGGAGCCCCCGCCGGCCGCGCTCGAGGGACAGCCCGAGCAGCCGCCCGAGAACGGGCGTGCGCCGTCCGATCAGACCCAGGCGATCCGCTCGAAGTACGAGGTGGGACCGGCGGAGCCGCACGAGCTGCTGGACCTGGATCGCGGCCTGCCGGAGCTGCCCGAGGGCTACGCCGGCAACCGCGTCGTGCTGCTGCCGCGCGATCCCAAGTGGTTGTACGCCTACTGGGACATCACGAACGAGCACAAGGACGCAGCGCGCCGCCAGGGCGGCCGGTCGCTCGCCCTCCGTCTGTACGACGTGACCGACCTGGTCTTCGACGGCGCCAACGCGCACGCGATGTGGGAGCAGGACGCGCACGAGCTGGCCCGCAACTGGTACCTGCACGTACCGGCGGCCGGCCGCCACTACTGCCTCGAGGTCGGGTACCGCGGCGCTCACGGCGAGTGGTTCCTCCTCGCCCGCTCGAACATGGTGGGGGTCCCGGCGGACCGCCCCTCGGGCCGGGTGCACGACGTCTTCGTGACGATCCCGTTCGACCGGCCCCTGCCCGCGGCCGGCGCGCCGCGGCCCGCGGCGCCGGCCGTTGCACCCGGCGCGCCGACGCCGGAGACGCCGCCGGCGCTGCACGAGGCGATGTACCAGGCCGGCGGTGGCGTCGCGGCCGGCCCCGGCGCGAGCCTCGGCATGAGCGGCGGCCTCGCCCGGCAGGCCCCGCCGTGGTCGGGCGCGTGGTCGGGCGGCTGGTCGGGACTGATGGGGTCGGCGGCCCTGCCGACCAGCCCGAGCGGCGCCCCGCAGCCCGAGCAGGCGCGCCAGTTCTGGTTCCGCGCCGACGCCGAGCTCATCATCTACGGCGCCACCGAGCCCGACGCCACCGTGACGAGCGGCGGCCGGCCGGTGCCGCTGCGGCCCGACGGCACGTTCTACCTCAGGATGCACTTCCCCGACGGGGTGCACGACTTCCCGCTCGAGGCCACGGCCGCCGACGGCGAACAGAAGCGCGCCATCCGGCTGACGTTCCAGCGGCGCACCGAGTAGCGTCCTACCGCCTCGCCCGTCGAAGGAGCTGCCATGGCACAGGGATACCTGGCTCTCGTCCTCCACGCTCACCTCCCGTACGTCCGCCACCCGGAGCACGAGCGCTTCCTCGAGGAGGACTGGTACTACGAAGGGGTCGCCGAGACCTACGTCCCGCTGCTCAACATGATGGAGGGGCTCACCCGCGACGGCGTGCCGTGGCGGCTCACGATGTCGCTCACGCCGCCCCTGTGCGGCATGATGACCGACGAGCTCCTCGTCCAGCGCGCCGGGGCGCACCTCGAGCGCCTCTCGGAGCTCGTCGACAAGGAGCTCGAGCGCACCCGCTTCGACGGCCACCAGCACTACCTCGCGCAGCACTACCGCTCGCACATGGACGCGGTGCTCGCGACCTGGCGCCGCTGCAACGGCAACCTGGTGCAGGCGTTCAAGGAGCACCAGGACCGCGGCCACCTCGAGATCCTCACCTGCGGGGCGACGCACGGCTACCTGCCGCTGATGTCGATGAACCCGAAGGCGGTGTGGGCGCAGATCAAGGTGGCGGCCGACGACTACGCCCGCCACTTCGGCCGGCCGGCGCGGGGCATCTGGCTGCCGGAGTGCGGCTACTACCCGGGCCTCGACGTGATGCTGCGCGACGCCGGGATCCGCTACTTCGTCACCGACGCCCACGGCGTGCTCCACGCCGACCCGCGCCCGCGCTTCGGCAACTTCGCGCCGATCTTCTGCACCCAGTCCGGCGTGGCCGCGTTTGGCCGCGACCTCGAGAGCTCGGTCCAGGTCTGGTCGAAGGACAGCGGCTACCCGGGCGACCCCGCCTACCGCGAGTTCTACCGCGACATCGGCTACGACCTGCCCTGGGACTACGTCGCGCCCTACATTCAGGCGACGGGTGAGCGCAAGAACACGGGCATCAAGTACCACCGCATCACGGGCAAGGTCGCCCTCGGCGAGAAGCAGCTCTTCGACCCGTACTGGGCGCGCGAGCGGGCCGCCGAGCACGCCGCCAACTTCATGTTCAACCGCGAGCGGCAGGTCGAGTGGCTCGCGGGCCAGATGGGCCGACCACCCATCATCGTGTCGCCGTACGACGCCGAGCTCTTCGGCCACTGGTGGTACGAGGGCCCGTGGTGGCTCGAGCTGCTGCTCCGCAAGTCGTGCTACGACCAGAGCGTCTACCGCGTGACCCACCTCGCCGAGTACCTGAGCGAGAACCCGACGCAGCAGGTGTGCCAGCCGGCCCAGTCGAGCTGGGGCGACAAGGGCTACCACGAGTACTGGCTCAACGACACGAACTCGTGGATCTACCCCCACCTGCACCACGCCGAGGAGCGGATGATCGAGCTCGCCCGCGCGCACGCCGGCGCCGACGGGCTGACCGCGCGCGCGCTCAACCAGGCGGCGCGCGAGCTCCTGCTGGCGCAAGCCTCCGACTGGGCCTTCATCATGAAGTCGGGGACGATGGTGGACTACGCGCTGCGCCGCACCCGGTCGCACCTGCGCCGGTTCCTCGCCATCTACGATCAGGTCAAGGCCGGCCACATCGACGAACCGTGGCTCGCGAAGATCGAGTACGTCGACAACATCTTTCCGACGATCGATTTTCGGGTGTACCGCTAGGGTCAGGCTCTAGGCTCTAGCTCCAGCAACCAGATTGCGTGAGCCGATTTCGGCCGCTCGGGCTACTCTCTTGCGGACCACGGCTGCTGTTCGGGCCTGCCGAAGGGGGGAGCAGTGAAGAGATGAGCGGCGTCACGCCCAGAGTCGCGGACGTCGTCGCGCTCGCGCCCACGGGGCGCGACGCGGCCGCGATCGTCGACGGGCTCCGCCGCCGCTCACCCGAAGCAGCCGTGGCCCTGTTCGATCGCGTGTCGGCGCGCGTCAACCGCCTGGTGTGGCGCATGCTCGGCGCCGACCCGGAGCACGACGACGTGGTGCACCAGATCTTCGTGAACGCGCTCACCTCCGCCGGCACCCTCCGGGACCCGGCCGCCCTCGACGGGTGGATCGTCGGGCTCACCGTCAACACGGTCCGGCGCGAGCTGCGCCGCCGCCGGTTCCGCCGGCTCCTGCACCTCGACCCGGCGCTGCCCGAGCCGCCGTCGCGCGAGCTGGACCCGGAGCGCCACATGCTGGCGCGGCGGTTCTACGCGGCGCTCGAGCGCGCCGGCGCCGACGAGCGGATCGCCTTCACCCTGCGGGTCGTGGAGGGCTGCGCGCTGGCG
>DASXVK010000561.1:0-6134 GCA_036504295.1 Polyangia bacterium | reverse complement strand
GACGGAGAGCAGGACCGCCACCTCCGCCGGGAACGCGCGCAGCACGTCGGCGGCGCGCGCCAGGCCCGCGGCGCCGGCCACGCAGCCGAGGCCGAAGATCGGCGTCCGCTTCACCGACGACTTCAGGCCCAGCCGGTTCATGAGCCGGGCGTCGAGCGACGGCGTCGCGATGCCGGTGACGGTGACGAAGAAGAGGTGGTCGACGTCCGCCGGCGCGAGCCCGGCGCGGGCGAGCCCGTCGCGGATCGCGGCCTCGCCGACCTCGAGGCCGACGCGGATGAAGGCGTCGTTCTTCTTGCCGAACGTGTCGAGCCCCGGGTAGTCGGCGAGCGGCAGGGCCAGGTAGCGGCCGCCCACGAGCGCGGCCTGGTGGATCTGGGTCAGGCGGTCGGTGTTGAAGTGCTGCTGCGACCAGTAGGCCGCGAACGCGGCCGTCAGCGTCTCCTGGTCGACGTAGTTCGGCGGCAGCGCACGGCCCACCGCGAGGATCTGCGGGTGGGGGGTCACGCGGGACGGCTCCTCACGAAGCAAGGAGTGCTGTGCAGGACGCCGGAGCGCAAGGGGCGGGACGCGACGCAGCGCGCGGTTGCACTGCGGCTGCGATTTCACATCAGACCCGCTCCACCGCTACGTCCTGCGCGTGCGCGGCGAGCGCGCCGAGATCGTCCGGATCCGACGTCAGCACCGTCCCGTCAGGCTCGGCCAGCGCGACCACGATGGCGTCGACCGCGGAACCGCGCCGGGCAGCCGCCCGCAGGGCGGCGGCACGGCGACCGAGCGCCTCCGGAAAGTGCTCGGGGATCAGGCAGGTCTTCAGGAGCCGGTTGACGAGGGCGTCCCGCCCGCCCTGGCCCGTGAGACACTCGACGAGAACGGCCGGCGAGACGACGGGCGGCCAGGATCCATCCGATCGCAACGCCCGGACGAATGCAGCCATACGCTGCGGCCGGCGCGCCAGCGCCGTCATGGCGCCCGAGTCGAGGACCCAGGCCACGGTCACCTCGCTCGCCGCGCGCGCTTCCTCGACCGATCGAGAAGGGCATGCGCCCAGGCCAGATCCCGGGGCGACGGCTCGCCGTACTCTCGTATCAGATCCCGCAGCAGCCGGTCGGCGGCCACCCGCTTCTCCTCGATCTCGAGCTCCCGGCGAATGGAGGCCTGCAGGAGCTCGGACACCGGCCACCGGCGCCGCTTGACCTCGGCGTAGACGTCCTCGGGGAGGTAGACCGTCATCCTCGGCATACGTCTAGTGTACGTATATGGCGGATGCGACGCAACCGTCCCTGGCCTGACATCTCCCCCGCCATCCGGTGCTCCCGCGACCTCCGGCCGGTCCCGCAGCAGGGTAACGAGCGCCTCGTGCAACACGCTGGGCATGCGCCGACGTCATGCACGGTGCGTGCCCGCGCAAGTACGCGAGAGCTCGGGGCGCCCCTGTCCGGCGGGCCGGAATCCGGACAGGGCGTGTCCGGCGGGCCGGACCGGCGGCCGGATGGGCGCCGTCCGGGCGCGCGGACGTCGCCGGCTTCATGCTCGAAGGCGCGGCTCTCGGCTGCGGCGGAGGCTGCCGTTCAGGCCGCCGGAGCACGAGCACAAGGGGCGGGACGCAACGGAGCGTGCGGTTGCGCTACGGCTGCGATTTCACACGGTAGCCGTTGACCGGCGGGCCCCTACTCCAAGCTCACGTCCCCGCTCGCCGTCAGCATCAGGTGCGCCCCACCCTGCCCGCTCAACGCTCTCACCATGCGCGTCGTGCGGGTGCGCATGGTGAGCGGCCGCTTCGTCACGAACTTGCCGCGCAGCATGCGCGCCTGCAGCTCGAAGCTCGCCGGGGCGGCCGGCCGGACGCGGATGCTGCCGTCGAAGGTGCTGAGCTCGTAGCGGCCGCCGGGCACGAGGCTCAGGTCGAGCAGCCAGATCTCGCCCGCCGTCGTCGCCAGCCGCACCACCTCGGCGCGCACCTTGTGCACGCGGATGCTGCCGTCGACGGTCTTCGCGCTCAGGCGCTGGCCGCTCACCTGCATGAGGTCGAGATCGCCGGCCACGCCGTCGAGGTCGACCGAGCCCTCGACCGCGGCCACCGTCTGGTTGCCGCGCAGCGCGCGCGTCACGACCGCGCCGTGCACGTCGCGCACGCGGATCGCGCCGGACTTCGACTCGAGCTGAGCGCCGGCGCGCAGACCCGAGGCCTCGAGGTCGCCGACGAAGGTGCGGGCCTTGAGCGGCAGGCGGCGCGGGATGTCCATGACGAGGTCGATGCGCCCCATCGCGATCGGCAGCGCCTTCTGCCCCTCGGCCATGATGACGTACGTCTTCACGCACACCGAGCCGTCGGTGCAGAAGCCGGCGAGCACCTTGATGTGCTTCATCAGCGCCGGGGTGGCCGCCTGCTTCTCGGCGACGATGCGGACCTCCTGCCGATCCCAGCCGCGCACGGTCACGTGGCCGAGCGGGTTGTAGATGTCCGCCGTCTCCATGTCGAAGCTCGGCGGCGGCACGAGCGTCACCTCCCAGCGGTCGCGCACGTCGGCGCGCGCCGGCGCGGCGAGACCGGCGACGAGGGCGAGCAGCGCGAGGCGGCGGCTCATCGCGTCTCCTCCCCGGCGCGGCTCCGCAGGATCTCCTCGAGGAAGCGGATCTTGCGCTGGTAGGAGGCGTAGAGGACCTCCTGCGCCCACGGGTCGTCGGGCGCGCCGCGAGCGAGGTCGCGGCAGCGCGCGATGGCGTCGTCGATGGTCTTGAGGTTGCGGTCGTAGGCGGCGGCGAGGGCCGGCGAGAAGGGCCGTTCGTTCCGGTCGCGGGCGAGGAGCGCGCCGAGCCGCTCGGTGGCCTTCACGTAGTGGTCCTCGGCGAGGCGGAACTCCTTCTGGGCGTCGGCGAGCAGCACGTGATCGGGCAGCCGCTCGTGCTCGCGGATGGCGACCTCGTCGGAGGCGGCGAGGACCATCATGCCCTCGCCCGGGCGCAGCGGGACGCGCTCGCCGGGCCGGTGCGGCGGCCGCAGCGTGAGGACGAGCGCGGCGGCGGCGGCCGCGGCGACGGCGATGCCGGCCGGCCAGAGGGCGCGGCGGAAGCGGCCGTGGTGGTGACGCGGCCGGGCCGTGCCCGCGACCGCGTCGTGGTCGAGCTCGGCCTCGATGCGCCGCCACAGCTCCGGCGGGGGCGTGAGGGTCGGGAGATCCGCGACGCCGTCCGCGACGCGCCGCAGGTCGCGCTCCATGGCCGCGCACGCATCGCACTCGATCAGGTGCTCGCGGACCGCGGCGGCCTCCGGGTCGGCGAGGTCGCCGTCGATGAGCTCCGAGAGCTGCGCCTGGGCCTCGCGGCAGTCCATGACCTAGTCCATCGGCCCCAGCAGCTCGCGCATCCGCTGCCGGGCCTTGTGGAGCTGGGATTTCGAGGTGCCCACGCGGCAGCCGAGCACCTCGGCGATCTCCTCGTGGTTCAACCCCTCGACGTCGTGGAGCACCAGCACCGCCCGGTAACCGGCGGGCAGCGCGGCCATGGCGCGCTCGATGCGCGCGCGCAGGGCCGGATCGCTCGAGGGCGGGTCCACCGCCCGCGGCTCGGCGACGTGGTCGTCGAGCGGCAGCTCGCGGGGGCGGCGCGTCACGTAGGTGAGGGCCGCGTTGACCGCCAGGCGGTAGATCCAGGTGCCGAGCTGCGAGTCGCCCCGAAAGCGCTGCAGGCCCTTGAAGATCTTGAGGAAGACCTCCTGGCTGACCTCGTCGGCCGAGGACTGCCCGGCGATCCGCACGACCAGGCTGTAGACGCGGCGGCTGTACAGCGTGTAGAGCCGGCCCATGGCCGCGCGGTCACCGCGCTGGCACGCCGCGATGAGCGCCGCCTCGTCGATCGCCGGCGCCGCCGGACGGCGGCCGCGAGGCTCGGACGGTGGGTCACGCGGGAAGGGCACGACGCTGGCGAGTTGAGCCGGCACCTCGGGTTCAGGCGGCGTCCTCGAGCCGCGATCAGAAGGACTCAAGAGCGCCCCGCACGGTTGCCCGGGAGAATAGCGCGAGAGATCGATTGCAGCCAGGCGATCCCCTGAGGTCATGCGCGAGCTACCGTGTCGTCGAGCTGAAGCTGGCCTCCCTTGGTGCGGGTATGTGAACGACGGGCATGATACAATGCGAGCCTGCCTTCCAGGGAGGATCCTCCATGCCGCGGGCTCTCGGGTGCGGTCTTGCCGTCGCCGTCCTGGCCCTGACCCTCGCGCCGGGACTCGCCCGCGCCGGCGTCGTCTTCGAGGACGACTTCGACTCGCAGCCGGACTGGAACGTCAATCACGAGGCCGAGGGGGGCTGCGACTTCCCGTGCGCCACCACGCCGGGCAGCTCCAGCAGCGGCACCCTGCAGTGGAACGCGAGCTACGCCGTCCCGTTCAGCTCCGCCTTCGCCCACCCCGTGGCCTCGATTCAGCGTCCGCCGAGCGGGACGGATCACACCGGGAACGGCGGCAAGGTCTTCATCGGCTACCACCAGAGCAGCGGGAACTACGGCGGCAACGGGGCCTGGGGCGGCAACTCGTTCCTCGAGGTCGTCCTGCCGCAGGACTACGCCGAGCTCTACGCGCGCCTGTGGCTCAAGGCCCAGGCGGGCTGGCAGGTGGAGGCCGGCGCGGGCAGCATGGCGAAGATGTTCCGGATCGAGCACTGGGATCGGACCCCGGGGACGACGTTCGAGTACTTCCCCGCCGGTCATACCGCGCCGGCCTGGGTCTGGTACTGGTACTACTCCTCGGTTTACGGGGTCAGGCTGACCCAGGGGTACCGCTGCTCCCCCCAGGCGTCGGACTACTACTGCCAGAACAACACCTCGGGCGGCCTGTCGGGCTCCGAGGAGGCGTACGACGGCGCCCTCTGGCCCGGCAGCACGTATGCGGACACCCCGACTACGGCCGGTCTGTGGGCGGATGGCAGCTGGCACAAGCTCGACGTGCACCTGAAGCTCAACTCGGCGCCCGGCGCCGACGACGGGATCGTCCAGTGGTGGTGGGACGCCGATCCCGCCACCGCGGCCCCCATCTTCGAGCGGCCCAACGCGGCGCTGTCGAAGGGCGGGGTTCAGTGGCAGAGCAGCAGCACCACCCTGCCGGCGAAGGGCTGGAACACCGTCGGCATCGGCGGGAACACGGACTACGTCTTCGGGACGGGCGACGCCGAGCAGTGGTACGCGATCGACGACGTGGTGGTGAGCACCGACCCCATCCCCGCCGGCTACATCATCGGCGGCGTCCGCGACGGCGGCGCTCCGGCCGGCGACGCCGCGGCCGCTCAGGACGGCGCGGCGCTCGCGGACGCGGCGGCCGCGCGTGACGCCCGCGCGACCGCGGACGCGGCGGATGCACGTGATGCCCGCGCGTCCGCGGATGCGGCCACGTTCGCGGACGGCGCGAGAGCCGACGGCGCGACCGGCGGCGGCTCGGTCACCGGCACGGGCTGCGGCTGCCGCGCTGGCGGAGCCGGTCGCGCCAGTGGCGGCGCCGTCGCCCTGGCGCTGTTGGTGCTCGCCGGGCGCGGGCGGCGGCGCCGCGGCCCGTCCTAGTGTCTCGTCACAGGGGTGTTGATCGATTCACCCGACGGTCGCTCAGTCGAGGGTCGGGGAGTTGTGGCCGGTCGAGAAGGACTCGAGGTCACTGGCGTTTGGTGCACAACCCGGCGGCGTCGATGAGCTGCGGGGGGCCTTCGCGGCCGGCAGCTCCGCGGACGATCTCGACCCGCGGCCGCCGCTCAGTCCTTCAGGTAGTAGGCGTCCGCCTTCGCGACCGCGTTGCGGATCGCCTCGATCTGCAGCCCCATCCCCTTCGCCACGTTCGCCTCGGCCTGCTGGCGCCGCGCCGCCTCCTTGGGCGGCTTCTTCTGGCGGACGAGCGCCCCCGCCTCCTGCTCGAGCGCGACGAGCATCTTGTACTCGAGCGCGTTCGGCCGCGGCGCCCCCTCGGCCAGCATCACCTTGGCCTCGCGGTAGCCGAGGCGTTCGCCGTCCCACCCCTGGCCGTCGACGGCGACGACGGCGTAGCCCATGGTGCCGCCGTAGCGCTTGAGGGTGCCCGGCCAGGCGCGCACCCGCACCGCCTGGTACTCCGTGTTCGCGAGGGCCGCGCGGGCGTTGGCGAGCATCGCCGCCTCGAG
>DASXVK010000560.1:0-5999 GCA_036504295.1 Polyangia bacterium | reverse complement strand
CCCACGGCCGTCTGGATCAACCCGCCGCCGACAGCTCCTGCACCCGCGCGGTCACCGTCGGCCACCGGCGAGAGCCCCGCGGAGAGTCAGTAAATGCGTCGCGCCGGTGTCTCATTCTCGTTGACACATTCCGTTGCCGTGACCGGCACGATATGAGCGACGCGCAAATCGCCGAAGCCATTGATCACCTGCACGGGTTTTTGACGACTGACCCTACACGACACGACCGCAAGCGTGCTGCCCGCCGGTCATAGTGGGCTGGCCGGCGCGGCCGCCCGGCGGCTTGATTCGCCCAGATACCAGGGCGTGAGCTGCGACGGAACGCGAGCAGGTCGAACGTGGCGCCGGAGAACATCGGCTTGTACTACGCGACGACGTTCGCCTGGGTGCTGGAGCGGGCGCGGCCGCTCGACAAGCCGGTCCCGTACAAGCACCACGCCGGCGCAGTCATCTGGGTCAGACTACCCCCGGCGGTCGCCGTCGGCGTCCTCGGTCAGTCAGGATCGGCAAGCTCGCGCCGGCCGACCGTCGCGGATCAGAACGGGATGTCGTCGTCTTCTTGGACCGGGGACGGATCGTCGGGGTCCGCGCGCGGCTCGAACAGCTCCCGGTGATTCAGCACCCAGTCGCGGCCGCCCTCGGTCAACTGTTCCCCGCACTGTTCGCCGTGGTCGTTGAACGCTGGCTCGAGCAGGCCACGCTTGTAGAGACCCATCACCCCGATGGTGATCTGCGATCTGAGCAGCCGCCCCTTGAGACGGGCCCGAAGCTCATCCCGACGGAAGTCACCATCGAGGGCGAGGATCGCTTCGAGGACCACGACCTCGGTCGGAGTAAGCGCCTGGTCCCCGTCCGAGGATCCCCAGCGGGTGCGCCGCTGCGCGCGAAGTCGCGCCTGCACCTCGGTGAGGCCGCTACGGACCTCGGCCATCGTCTGGATGCGCTCGTTGCGGTCCAGCACCGTCATCTTCTCGACGAGCGGCAGCCAGGCGGTCGGCACGGTCAAGGGCGTGTCGCCTTCCCGGGGCTTCCCGGTGAGCATGAAGATGATCGTCTGCCCGAGGCTGAAGATGTCGGCGCGCGGGTCGGCGCCATGACCACCGAGCCCGAGGACCTCCGGGGCGATGAAGCCCGGAGTCCCCACCGCACCGCGCGTTCGCGGGCCGCTGGTCTGCCCAGGCCGGCGCTTCACCAGCCCGAAGTCGCCGATCACCCAACAGGACCCACCGTCACGGACCAGGCGCAGGATGTTGTTGGGCGTCACGTCACGATGAACGATCTTCTCCTCGTGGGCGCAGGCGAGGCCTTCGGCCACCTGGTCGACCACATGCACGCGCTCATCGTTGCTCAGCTCATAGGCCAGGGCGGCGAGTGTCCCCTCGGCAACCGGCATCGCATACCAGCCCTCACCCGCGTCCAGGACGGGCATGACGTGCGAGCTCTTCAACTTCCGCTGCTCATCGATCTCGCGCCGAAGTCGTGCGCGCGCGTCCTCGTCATCGAGACTGACCTTCACCGCGGCCTCAGTGCCCGTCCCGCGGTGCCGTGCGCGAAACACGTCTGCGTAGCCGCCGGACCCGAGCCGGGCGACCTCCTCATAGAGCCGGTCCCACGTCCTTGATCCAGCGGCGGGCCGTTGAACATGCTCGGGAAGAAGATCGAGACTGGCGCTCGTGGAAGAATCGCTCATCGGGCTCCTCAAGGTGACGAGAACGCCGCTACCTCTCGGGCTTCAGTTCCACGTCCGAGGCGTGTCCGACGAGCGCTCCGATCCCGGCCCCGGCAAGCGCCGCCAGACCGACGGGACCGCCCGCGATGGCGGCGAGCAAGCCGGCGACGCCACCGCCGATGCCCGCGCCCTTGGCGGTGTTGCTGGCCCGCTTGCGCTCCTGCTGCTCCGACGACATCGGCGCGCGGCTGTAGCCGTGCCGAGCACGGGCGGCTCGGGTGCTGCCGTCACGCTTGCTCCGGTTGCAGGGGATGTGGGCCGGCCGGAGATTGTTGAGCCGCTCGGTGCCGCCGCAGGCCCGGGCGACGGAGTGGTCCACCTCCCAGGTGTCGCCGTACCTGTCGAGCGCGACGGCCTCATGGCAGATGTGGCAGCGCCCGTTGGTGCTGGCGTGGATCTTCGCGAGCCGTTCCTTCGAGTAGCGCATGGCCGTTGCCCCTCCTGACCAGCCCGAACCCGGGCTGCTGGATCCAAACTAAGCATGTTGACATCTAACGTCAAGGAGTACACATTGGATCTTGGAGGGCGGCTCCATGAGTCCCGACATTCTGGGCAGCAACATCCGCCGGCTGCGCATGGCCAAGGGCGTGAGCCAGGCCGATCTGGCCGAGGCTGCTGGCCTGTCGCGTCCCGGCTATCGCAACGTCGAGGTTGGTGCCGCGACCCCGCGCACGAGCACGCTCATGCGCATCGCCGAGGCGCTCGGCGTGAAGCTCGAGGCGCTCGTGCGCGAGCACCGGCAGCTCCGGGCCGTTCGCTTCCGGGCGAAGAAGCGCCTCAGCACCCGGGAGGAGATCATCGACCGGGTGTCGCGGTGGCTCGACGACTACGAGGAGCTCGAGCGGCTGCTCGATCAGCACGCGCCCGTGGAGTTCGCGGCGGTGCGCCGGAAGATCGGGGAGCTCCGCTCCAGCGCCACCCGCGCCATAGAGGCCGCCGGGCTCGCCCGCCAGGCGATGGGCGTCGGCGAGCGGGAGCTCGTGCGCGACATCTGCGGCCTCCTCGAACACCATGGGGTGAAGGTGTTCACGCCGAAGGTGGCGTCGGACGACTTCTTCGGGCTGTCCGTCGGGAACAACGACGGGGGGCCCGCGGTCGTCATCAACACCTGGGAGCGCATCTCCGTCGAGCGGTGGATCTTCTCGGCCGCGCACGAGCTCGGCCACTTGCTCCTTCACGACGGTGCCTACGACGTCACCCAGCGTGAGGAGGTCGACGCCGAGGAGCGCGAGGCGAACACCTTCGCGAGCCACTTCCTCATGCCCGAGGGGCTGTTCCGACGGGAGTGGGTGGAAGCGCGCGGTCTCCCCCTGGTGGCGCGGGTGTTCAAGGTGAAGCGCATCTTCCGCGTGAGCTACCGCACGGTGCTCTACCGCTCGGCCGCGGGCACCGCCGACATGCGGCGGGTGTTCGGGCGCTTCCAGGTCGAGCACCAGCGGCTCACCGGCAAGACGCTGGGGGTCGCCGATGAACCGCAGCAGATGAGCCCGGACGACTTCCGCAGCCACCGGCCGGCGTCGCGCGCCGCCGACGAGCCCGAGCACCTGCTCGCCTCGGACTTCGTCGAGGATCGCCTGAGCTGGCTCGTGCGGAGCGCCCTCGAGAAGGACGTGATCACGCTCTCCCGCGCCGCTGAGATCCTCGGAATCCCGCTGCAGGAGATGCGGGAGCGGGCGAGCTCGTGGGTGGAGTGACAGCCGGCGGGCGCCTTCGGCTGCTCATCTGGGACGCCTGCGTTCTGATCGACTTCTACGAGGCTGACCCGGCGCTGTTCCGCCTCATCGCCGACCACGTTGGGGAAGTGCATGTCCCGCTGCCCGTCCTGGCGGAGGTCAAGCAGCTCGACGAGAGTGTTGCGGCCTCCCTCGGGATCACCGTCGACGACCTGCCGGGCGAGGTTTTGCTCGAGGCCGCCGCCCGCCGGGGTGGCCTCTCGTTCGAGGACCGCATCTGCCTCGTCGCTGCCGCGAAGAACGGGTGGACGTGCGTTACCAACGACAAGGCGCTCAAGAACGCCTGCGCCGACGCCAAGGTCCAGACCTTGTGGGGATTCGAGGTGCTCGCGCTGCTCGTCGAGGGGGGAGGTCTACCCGCGGACGATGCCCGCGACCTCGCCAAGGGCATGTACGAGCGCAACCGGCGGCTCGGGGCCGCGGTGTTGCAGAGGTTCTACCGTCGCATCGGCCTGTCGGTCGATTGAGGTCCAGTGGGCGGGGTGGGCGAGGGTGGGAGGTGGTAGGAGAACAGAGGCCAGTCCGTACTCGTCGGGGGCGTGGTACCATCCTTTCGACTTGGACAGCCGAAGAGGGGGGATCATGATCGTGCGTGCCGTCGTCGTGTTCGCGCTGCTGTTCACCGCGCTGTGCGTGGGAGCCGCGACTGTCTCCGCAGCGCAGGGGCCGTCCCGCGCGAAGCGGGAGTCGAAGGCCAAGGAGGCGGACGGGAGTGGGGGTGGCGACTGGGTCCTCCCTCTCCTGATCGGCGCTGGTGCCGGGTTCGGCATCGCGGAGGTGGTACGGAGACGGCGGCGTTCGGGGGAAGGCGTTAACGAACAGCAACTCTCGCCCGAGGCGCTGCAGGACATCAAGGTCGCCGACCCCGATCTCGCCAAGGTAATCGAGACGAAGCCCGCGGTGCCCGTGGACTCCCTCCCCGAAGAGATTACTCGTGACGTTCAAAAGGAGATCGAAGCCGCGCCGACGCCTGAAGCCGCTGTGGAAGTCGCGAAGAGGTTCATCCGCGATGCCGACGTAGCCGAGGTGGTGGCCAATCTCATCCTCTGGCCCACCCGGACGACGAACGACGAGAGTCAGTACCAGGCCAGCTTCAAGCGGTTCATCAAAAAGCGCGGCTATGCAGGGCAGCTCAAGGAGTGGCCGCGAATCCCTTGGGGAGGTGGTGGCGCGACGAGAGTAGCGATCCCCGACTTCGTCCTGCGTAAGCGGGTCCTGGTGGAGTTGAAGGCGGATCTGACCGCATCTGGCGAAACCGATCGAGCAATGGGCCAGATGCTGCGGTACCTGCTGGCGTTCAAGGACAAGGGCCCCGCCGTTCTGGCAATCTGCGGCACCGTCACGCCGGAGTTTCGCCTCCTCGTGCACATGTACATCAACACCTGGCGTCGGGTCGTGAACCTGCCCGTCACCGTGTACTTCAAGCAGGGTTCTTCGGAGTTGAAGGAAGAGGAGTTCGAGATGCCGGCGGAACCGGACCGCTGTGTCTCGGCGACGGACTAAGGGCAGTACACCGGACCGTGACGCCCATCGGCCCCGCCCACCTCGCGCGCCGCGGTGTGCGCGGCAGAACCGCCGTTCGAGATGGCGGCGCGGCTCATGGCTCACCTTCCTGGCCGTCGCCGCGGGACCTTGGCGTCGCAGCTTCCTCGGCGATGCCGAGCTCGGCGCGAAGCCGCCGCAGGCACTCCAGCGCCTCGGCATCATCCCGGCTCAGGAGGAGGGCGACAACATCCGGATCTCCGTCGGAGAGCGCCGCTCGGAGGAACTGTACCAAGCTTGGTACAGTCGGCTTCCGTGAAACCGGCTGAAACCCGGTATCGCCACCCGTGGTCTCCGTCGGAAGGGGCGGATCTGAGCCCGGTTTCGCATGTACTGACCGGCCTTCGACTCCCGGCGCCTCCACCATCGCAAAGTAATCGACCCGCCGTCCGCAGCGCCCGCCGCCCCGCCCGTCGCCGACGGACCGCTCAGTACTCCTGGATGGCGGCCGTGAGGCCGGGAGCGCCGGCGGCCCCGGTCCCGCACGTCGCCTGGTCGGCGCCGGCGGGATTGCTGGGGGTCGTGCCGGCGGCGCCGCCGGCCCCGCCGGCGCCGCCGGCGCCCGTGGCGGTGTCGACCTGCAGCCCGTCGGCGGTGACGACGCCCGCGCTCACGGCCACCCCTATCGCCGGGCCGCCGCTCCCCCCGGCGCCGGCGCCGCCGCCGCCGCCGGAGCCGCCGACGCCGCCGGGGGCGCCGAGGCTCGCGCGGTGGCTCCAGTCGGGCTGCCAGCCGTTCGTGCCGACGCACCCGGCGAAGGTGCAGCCGGCCACGTTCGTCCGCTCGGCGCCCGGCGCGCCCTTGTCGCCGCCCGGGCCGCCCGGGCCGCCCTGGCCGCCCTGGCCGCCCGGGCCGCCGGTGCCGAGGGCGACCGTGGTCTGGAAGAAGTCCACGGTCGACGCGTGGATGAGCACCGCGACGGCCGCGTAGCCGGCGCCGCCGCCCGCGCCCCCCGCCCCCGCGCACCCGCCGCCGCCGCCCCCGCCGCCCACGGT
>DASXVK010000559.1:0-8537 GCA_036504295.1 Polyangia bacterium | reverse complement strand
AGCTTCACCTTGAGCGCCAGGGTGAAGTAGCGGCCCCCGTGCTCCTTCTTGATGTACGAGACCAGGTAGTAGCCGCCCTCCTTGACCTCCTTGTGGAGGTGCTTGTGGGCGTTCGGCGGCAGGGTCTTCAGGCCCTCCTCGAGCATCGCCGGCAGGAGCTGCGAGACCAGGAACCGCTTCGCCGAGCTCTCGGTGGAGGGATCCTTGGCGGCGAACTGGATGACGTTCTCGTTCTCGTCGAGCACCGCGGCCCAGTCGATGGCCGGCGAGAGCGAGACGATCTTGCGCCACTCCTTGCGGAAGTCCTTCAGGTTGTCGAGGTCGACGAGGTAGAAGAGGGCCTTGTCGGTGTCCAGGATGCGCTGCTCGATCCGGTCGACCTTCTCGATGACCAGCTCGCGGGTCGAGCGGATGGCGCTCTCCTCCGCCTGGCGCATCAGCAGGGTCGAGAACTTGAACCCGTAGTACGCCAGGAACACGGCGGCCGCGAGGATCGCCGGGAACACGAGGTACAGGGGAGAGAAGCGCTTGAGCTTGAACCGCAACGGGGCCATGGCTCCGCCGCGACGAGGCAGCGGCTTTCGCTGCGCGTTCTAGCGCATCGCGGCAGCGGGCGCAAGCCTGTGCACCCGCCCTGATTCCGGCTATTTGCGACTCTGGTGCTCGACCTTGAGGCAGTGGTCCTGCACGACCGTGATGCCGTGCTCGCGCAGCAGCCGGGCCGCCTCCTCGTGCTGGATGCCGAGCTGCATCCAGAACACCTTGATGCCGCCGCGCCGCACCGCTTCCTCGGCGATGGCCGGGACGGCCTCGGGGCGGCGGAAGACGTCGACGATGTCGATGTCACCGGGAACGGCACTCAGGTCCGGGTAGACCTGCTGGCCGAGGATCGTGCCGCCCTCGGGGTTGACCGGCACGATCTCGTATCCCTGGCGCTGCAGGTAGGCCGCCACCGCGTGCGAGGCCCGGGCAGGATTCGCGGAGAGCCCCACCACGGCGATCCGGCGACTCGATGCGACGATATCGTCTATGAGTTTGATCTCGCTCATGATTTCCCCTTCGCGGGCGCCGGGGCGGCGACGCTGGTCAAGATATGATGCAGCTCGAGGCCCCGCCCGCTCGGCGCACCCTACCACAGACCGCCGGGCGGGGGACCAGCCCCCGGACCCGTACCCGGCAGCCCTGCGCCGCGAATTATGGTTGCCTGAAAACTGTAGTTGTGTTAGGGACTCGGCAGCAGTTCCCGGTAGGGACTTGGTATTCGATGGATCTCATCTTTGAAGAAGAAGTCGACGAGGTCGGCTCCGATATCGAGGCGTACTGCCCAAAGTGCCGGGCCGACACCACGCATGTCGTCATCACGAAGTACGAGGACGAGATCCGTAGGGTGCAGTGCAATCCGTGCGGAGACGTGCACTCGTACCGCAAGCCGCGCGGCGAGATGGACGACGAGCCGCCCGAGCCGCTCGCCGTCAAGAAGCGGGCGCAGCTCAAGAAGCCGACGTTCGAGGAGTACGTGGCGGCGTCCCGCAAGTCGGAGACCCCGCGCCCCTACGGCTTCCGCGAGACCTACGCGAACGGCGACCTCGTCAGCCACCCGAAGTTCGGCCTCGGGTACGTGAGCGAGCTGCTCTCGGACGACAAGCTCGAGATCACGTTCAAGGACGGCCGGCGCATCCTCGTCCACAACCGCAAGGACCTGCCGGAGCCGGCGGGCTTCCAGGCCGAGCCGCCGCCGGCGCGCAAGCCGGAGAAGGCCGCCGCCCCGCCGCGCGCCAGCAGCAAGGCCCACGGCGGCCGCGCCCAGGTGGCCGCCTCGCGGGTGACGACGAAGCCGGCCGCGCGCCCCAAGGCCAAGGGGCCGGCGAAGACGCCCCCGAGCCGTCCGGCCGCGAGCCGCCCCGCGGCGAGCCGTCCGGCGGCGAGCCGCCCCGCGCGCAAGACCTCGGGCCGTCCCACCAAGACCCGCGCCAGCGGCCGCCCGAGCGGCGCCAAGAAGGCCAAGAAGGGCCGGTAGCGCCCGGCGGAGTCGCGCGGGGTTCCGCGGTCACACCGTGGTCGGCCACGGCAGCGCGGCGGCGTCGGTCTGCGGCCGCGGCGTGAGCGGCAGCGCCACCGAGAACTCGGTGTACGCGCCCTCCTGGCTCTCCACGCTGATCTCGCCGCCGTGCAGCTGCACGATCCCGCGGGCGATGTAGAGCCCGAGCCCGGCCGAGTCGGGCCCGGCCGAGGAGTGGTACTGCGGCGCGGTGATCTCGCTGAACGGCTCGAAGAGCTTGTCGCGGGCCGCGGCCGGGATGCCCATGCCATTGTCGCGCACGCGCAGCACCAGCGCCTCGGGCTCCTGCAGCACGGAGAGCAGGATGCGGCCGCCCTCGGGCGTGTACTTGATGGCGTTCGCCAGCAGGTTCGAGATCACCTGGTGGATCTTCTCGCCGTCGACCTCGATGAGCGGCACCTCGGCGAGGTCGGTCTCGATGTGGTGCTCCTTCGCCTGCGCGAAGGTCTCGAGCTCGGCGACGGCGGACCGGACCAGCTCGCGCAGGTCGCGCGGGGCGCGGTGCAGCACCATGCGCCCGGCGTCGAGCCGGCTCACGTCGAGCATGTCGTCGATGAGGTGCTTCAGCCGCTGCGAGTTGCGGCTGAGCGAGGCCATCGGGCGGCGCATCGCCTCCGGGATCGGCCCGAGGCGGCCCTGGGAGATGAGGTCGAGGTAGCCGACGATGGAGGTCATCGGCGTGCGGAACTCGTGCGCCGCGATCGAGATGAACTCGCTCTTGAGCCGGTTCAGGCGGTCGAGCTCGGCGTTCTTGCGGCGGAGCTGCGCCTCGCTGTCGGCGAGGGCGTGGGTGCGCTCCTGCACGATCTTGTCGAGGTTGCCGGCGAGCGCCTTCAGCTCGCGGTTGGCCTGTGAGAGCGCCTCGGTCTTCTCGGCGAGCTCGCGGGTACGGGCGATGATGAGGTCCTCGCGGCCCTGGGCCTGAGACGCGCCGTTGGCGAGCATGCCCGTCAGCTCGGCCATGGCCTCGCGGGCCCGGCCGAGCTCGGACTCGAGCTCCTCGATGCGCCGCTCCAGGGCGGCCAGCTCCTCCCCCGCCATCACTTGCTCCCCGATCGCATAGCGTCCCAGTGCGCCGGCGTCGATGCCCGCGCGTTGCCGTAGCGGTCCCGCCACGGGACCGGTCCCTGATATGGTGCTCGGTCCCCCGGCTCGGTCTGCGGATCCCCAAGTCGTCCGCGCGGGGAACATTAACACAGCGGCGCGACCCTGACCAGCAGGTGACCGCGCCGGGCCGCCGTCGCCACGACGTAAATAACGAGGTAAATAATTTGACGCACCTGGAACCCGGCCCTCTAATGTTTTCTGCATGGAACGGTGCTCGCACTGTGGCCGGGAGTTCACCCCGGAGTTCGTCTACCAGGTCGCGACCGTCCGCGGGCAGAAGCTGTGGTTCTGCACCGTGGACTGCCGCGGAGCGACGCTCGGCCAGGAGGGTTTCCGGCCGCGGCGCTCGCGCCGCATGGCGGTCCTGAACCAGAAGGGCGGCACGGGCAAGACCACGACCGCGCTCAGCCTCGCCGCCGGCGTGGCCGAGCGCGGGTTCGAGGTGCTGCTCATCGACTTCGACGCCCAGGGCAACATCGGCGCGTCCCTCGGGATCCGCGGCGAGAAGACCCTGTACCACGTCCTCGTCGAGGGGCTCGCGCCGGAGGACGCGGCGGTGCCCGTGCGCGGCCACCTCGACGTGATCACGAGCGACGCCACCCTGGCGGCCGCCGAGACCTGGCTCGCCCGCAGCGACGACCGCGACCGCGCCCGCGTGCTGTGCGAGCGCATGGCGTCGTGCGACCGCCGCTACCACTACGTCGTGCTCGACTGCGCCCCGTCGCTGAGCCTGCTGAACCAGAACGCGCTCACGTTCGCGGACGAGGTCGTCATCCCGGTCGCCTGCGACTACCTCGGCCTCGTCGGGGTGAAGCAGGTGATGCGCACGCTCTCCGACGTGAACCGCTGCCTCGGGCACGCGGTGCAGATCGCCGGGGTGGTGCCCACGTTCTACGACGGTCGCACCCGCCTCGCGCGCGAGGCCCACGAGACGCTGAAGCACCACTTCAAGGACCGGTGCCTCGAGCCGGTCCGGCGCTCGACGCGCCTCGCCGAGGCCCCGAGCCACAAGCAGACCATCTTCGAGTACGCGCCGGACTCGCCGGGCGCCGACGATTACCGCCGCGTCATCGAGCAGCTCCTGCTCGGGCAGCCGGCGGCTCCCTGGCCCATGACGCCGGGCACGGGGGGACCGGGTACGGCCGCCGGGCTCGGCCCCAATCACGGCACCGCCGCCAGCGCGGCGGGCCCAGTCTGAGAGCGGGACGAACACCGATGGCGAACGAGCGCGCGCTCGAGCACGATCCCCTGGCGAGCATCCTGGAGGAGCAGTTCTACCGCCCGCAACCCCGCCCCGCCCGGCCGAAGGCCCCGAAGCCCTCGCACTACAAGATCGTCTGCATCTCGCTCTACAACGAGGACATCGCCCGCCTCGAGGAGCTCGTCGCCGAGCTGCGCCGCCGCGGCTTCTCGAAGGCGAACAAGTCGCAGCTCATCCGCTTCGCGCTGGACACCGTCGACCTCGACAAGATGCCCAAGGCGTACTGACGCCCCGCGATATTCAGGGGGGGACGCGCCCGTCCCCCCTCGTCCGGCAAAGCCGGACGAGCCTCCCCCCACCGCGCGCCGCGCCGCGCGAGAAACAACGGCCCGCCCCGCCGCTCGGCTCGGCTACGCCGGCGGCTCGATCATCAGCTCCGCCGCCCGCTCCCGCAGCACCCGCACCATCGCGTCGTTGATCGTGTCCCCCCGCTGGAAGATGTCCTCGTAGGCCGTCTTCAGGCGGATGAACTCGTCGAACCGCTCCACGAACTCGTCGTAGGTGAGCTTCTTCACCAGGCGGCCGCAGTGCTTCACGAAGTCGCCGAAGTCGTGCGGGCCCGCGGCGGCGTCGAAGCGGGCCAGGTACTCACGGAAGTCGTCGACTCGGTCGGGCTGATCCATCAAGCGCCTCGAGTGAATGAGGATACCGGCGGCGCCGAGATAAATCAATCGCCGCGCAACCCCGTTGACAGCGGCCCGCTCCGCCCCGCTACAATGCGGCGCACATGAGGAGGGAGCGAATGCGTCTCATCACCTTCGCGGCGCTGTGCGCCATCGTCGGCGGCAGCGGCGGCTGCGGGAACGATCTCAACTGCGGGCCCAACACCCACGCCCAGGGCGGCTACTGCGTCGTGACGGACGTCGTCGCGTGCGGCGAGGGCACGCACGCCGAGGCCGGCCAGTGCATCCCGGACCAGCAGGCCGCCAACTGCGCCCCGGGGACGGTCGTCGACCCGCAGGACGCGAACAAGTGCCTGCCCGACTGCGGCGCGGGGACCGTGGTGGACCCGGTCACGCACAAGTGCGTCGACCAGAACTCCGTCGTGCAGCCGAACTTCACCGAGACGGCGGCGCAGGAGAACAACGACCCGCTCAGCGGCGGCACCCCGATGGAGTTCACGCTCCCCGGCGAGGGCCAGTCCGTCGTCGTCGGCGGCGTCATCGGCGCCCCGACCGAGGACGCGAGCGGGTCCCTCGTCGCCGACTACGACGGCTGGGCGTTCACGACCACCGGTCCGACGCTCCTCGAGATCGAGGGCCTGCCCGTGTCGCACATCCGGTTCGCCTTCATGCTCGCGCCGCAGGACGACCCGGGCACGATCGAGCGCGTCGGCTTCGCCGTCGAGGCCGACCAGGCCAAGCGGCAGCTCTGGATCGACCGGGCCGGCGACTGGGTGCTCCTCGTCTCCGACGCGAACAACATCAACGACCTGCTCCACCCGGGGCTCGGCGGCGTGGACGCCCCGGTCGGCGCCGATGACGCGAGCTTCAACTACGCGTTCAAGGTGACGACGCTGACGCCGCCGGCCTACTCGAACCTGCCGGCCGCGACGCCCATGGACTCCACTTACGCCGACGGCCCGAAGTTCTTCAGCGTGACCGCCGCCGCCGGCCAGGTCGTCGAGATGTGGAACTACGGCTCGGTCGACGCCGTCGCCGCCACCACGATCTACGAGACCGGCACCACCGTCGCGCGCTCGAGCCATGCGCCGGTGGTGCTGTACCGCGCCGGCGTCCAGCCGCTGCGGGTCGTCGCCGACTACCTGTGGAACTGGGGCCCCGACCAGAGCGCCACCTACGAGGCGCGCGCCCTCACGCCGACGGACCTGGGCAACATCAGCGCGCCGGTCGCGCGCACCGGCGAGGTGATCGCGGCCACGCGCGACTCGCGCTACTACAGCCTCACGGTCAACGGCAACGCGCTGGTCGAGGTGAGCGCCGCCACCACGGCGTCGTCCTTCCACCCGGTCGTCACCCTGTCCGACGCCCGGCTCGAGCCGTTCAGCGCCCGCGCCCCGGGCTTCGCCGTCGAGTACGTGACCGGCACCGGCGCCATCGAGTACCTCGCCCGCGTCACCGACGCCCAGTACAACGGCGGAGCGGGCTTCACCTACGACCTCGCCGTGACCGCGACCGCCGTGACCCCGGCCGCCGAGGTGGAGCCGAACGACACCCTCGCGACGGCGACCGCCGTCACGGCGCTGCCGGCCGTGATGACCGGCGCGCTCAGCGCCGACACCGACGTCGACGTCTACACCGTGACGCTCGCGGCCGACGGCACCCTGGTCGCGCAGACGCTCCCCGGCGCCGCCGGCCAGATCGACACGATCGTGACGCTCTACGCCGCCGACGGCACCACCGCGCTCGCGCAGAGCGACGACATCGACCTGCAGGGTGGCAACTACCTGTCCCGCGTCGTCAAGACCGGCCTCACCGCCGGCACCTACGTCGTCACCGTCGAGGGCTACCAGGCGGGCGACTACGGCCTCGCGCTCCTCGCGCGCTGACCAGAGTCGCGCGGATTCATCGACCCCGTTCGACTTTGACGTAGGCGTTGACGTGGTCGTGGACCTTGACGTGGACCTGGACTTGAACTTGGTCGCCTCACGTTGACGCTTCATCTCCTCGGAGAGTCCGGTAGCGTGTCGTCAACGGTGGCGACCCCGTTCACGTCCATGTCGCCGTCAAAGTCGACGTCCAAGACTACGTCCACCTCAACGCCAACGTGATGGGGCGCCCCTACCGCAGCACCATCACGTACACGTCGTAGAGCGCGTGGGTGTACACCGCGATCGCGAAGCTGCGGAAGTAGAACAGCGTCGCGAAGATGAGCCCGGCGAGGAACCGGTAGGTGAACACGCCGAGCTGCAGCGGCTCGCCGTAGGGACCGACGTGGTGCGCGAGCGAGAAGAGCAGCGACGAGATCACGAAGGCGATGGCGACGGCGAGCCAGCGCGGGAAGCGCAGCACGCGGTGGAGCACGGCCAGGATGCCGCTGAGCAGGATGAGGCGGAAGAGCAGCTCCTCGTGCACGCCCGCGCCGAAGGACATGATGACCCGGTCGAAGAGGCCCGCGTTCGCGATCCCGGTGGCGAGGTGGCGCGCGAGCGGGTTCATGATGAGGTTGATGAGCGATCCCATCGTGAGCGCGTAGATCGCGCTCTCGAGGAGCACGGGCACGAAGAGCCGCCAGTCGAAGTCCTGCCGCCGGCGCAGCACGAGCGCGACGACGATGAAGGCGATCGTGAGCACGCCGGACAGCAGCAGGTACGCGCCCAGGTTGTGGCGCATGAGGCCCTGCAGCGGCCGGGTGATGAGGTCGGCGCCGTTCAGCGTCGGGGTGAAGAGCACGCCGAGCTGGTAGAAGAGGAAGAGCGGGAAGACGAGCAGCAGGCTCGTCAGCAGGCTCGGCTCCCGCGAGAAGTGCCGGCGCAGGGCGCTACGCCGGGGCGCGGCGGCGGTCGCGCGCGGGCTCATCTGGCCTCCCCCCCGTCAGGCCGCTCGCTCAGCGCCTCGATGGCCTCGCCCAGCTCCGCGTGCACGCAGGCGTGGGCCCGCTTGCGCCCGAGGAACCCGTAGCGCGCGCCGTGCATGCGCTTGAGCTCCGGCACGGCGCGGCGGTCGCCGAGCCGCTTGAGCTGGGTGATCGCGTCGCGCTTCTCGGTGCAGCTCTTCGCCTGGCGCAGGTCGCCGAGGTAGAGCTTCAGCCAGTCGACCGGCGCCGCGGGGCCGAGGCGGCCCACCGCCGCCCGGGCGCGCTGCCGCACGTCGGCGGTGCGCGCCTCGGTCGCCAGGCGCGCGACGTCGCCGATCATGCGATCGGCGAGCTCGTCGCACATCAAGGCGAAGGCGGCCTCGAAGTGCGTTTTGTCGTCGAGCAGGCCGCGGACGGTCGCGACGAGCGCGGCGTCGGCGCGCAGGCCCGGGTCGCGCTTCACCGCCTGGCGGTACTCGCCGAGGGCCTCCGGGACCTGCTTCTCGGCGAAGAGCAGGTGGCCGAAGAGCAGGTGGACGCGGCCGCTCTCCGGGTGGGCGCTCAGCTGCGCCTGCACGATGGCGCGCGCGGCGCTGACCTCGCCGCGCCCGAGCGCCTCCTCGGCGCGCCGCT
>DASXVK010000558.1:0-2916 GCA_036504295.1 Polyangia bacterium | reverse complement strand
CCGCTGCCGCCGCCGCGGATCGTGCACAGCGTCTACGCGCGCAACGAAGCCGTGACCTGAAGAGCCGGATGCGGGAAATCCGCACGTCCGGATCCGTGGGAGCCCCGGGGGGTAACCCCCGGGGCGACCCGACTCATGCTTGACGGGTCCGTCAAGGGGCGGCTCGCATTGCACCTGTGGGGTACAGCCTCAACACGTCATTGACAGTTCAGCCCACGGACATGCTTTACCTCTTCGTCGCGTTGCCCAGGGACACGGTTGATAGCGGTCTGGTCTCCTTCGGTGCGGGGATCCGCACCACGCTGTGCTCGTGGCCGTCGAGGGAACCGAGCAGGATCGATGAAGGACGTTCAGCGCAACGGTCGGTGGCGCCGCTGGCACCCATGGACGGCGGCACCGGGCAGCGCCAGACTGACAGCCGCCCCGAGCCTCGATTTCGAGCGGGTCGTCGGGGCTTGGCAGTGGCGCCGGGGGCCCCGGTCGCGCTAGCGTAGGCGCCCATGAACCCCGCCCTACAGTGGCTGGCAGTCGCGCCCGAGGTGGCCGCGGCCGTCGCGGCCGGCCGGCCCGTCGTCGCGCTCGAGACCACCCTTGTCACCCACGGCCTGCCCCACCCGCGCGGCCTCGCGACCGCCGCGTCGCTCGAGGCGCAGGTGCGCGCCGAGGGCGCCGTGCCCGCCACCATCGGCGTCCTGCGCGGCCGCGTCCGCGTCGGCATGACGGCGCCCGAGATCGAGGAGCTCGCGGCGGCCGCCGGCACGCTCAAGCTCAACCCGAGCAACCTCGCGGCGCAGGTCGCGCGCGGCGGGCCCGGCTCGACCACGGTCGGGGCCACCATGCTCGTGGCCGCGCACGCCGGCATCCCGGTCTTCGCCACCGGCGGCATCGGCGGCGTGCACCGTGAGGCGACCGAGACCGGCGACGTCTCGGCCGACCTCTACGCGCTCGCGCGCCACCGGGTCGCCGTCGTCTGCGCCGGGGCGAAGGCGGTGCTCGACCTGCCGCGCACGGTGGAGCTGCTCGAGAGCCTCGGCGTGCCGATCTACGGCCTGGGCACGGACGAGCTGCCGGCCTTCTACCGCCGCGCGAGCGGGCTGCGCCTGGACGCTCGCTTCGACGACCTGGCGGCGCTCGCCGCCGCCGTGCGCGTCCATTTCGCCCTCGGCCCCGGCTCGGGCGTGGTCGTCGGCAACCCCATCCCGGCCGCGCACGAGCTGCCCGCCGCGATCTACGAGCCGGCGCTCGCGCACGCGCTGGTCGACGCGGCGGGGCAGGGGGTGCGCGGGCGGGCGGTGACCCCGTTCCTGCTCGAGCGGCTGCGCGACCTCACGGGGGGCGCGAGCGTGACCGCGAACGTGGCGCTGCTCGAGCACAACGCGCGGGTCGCGGCGCGGCTCGCGCGGGCGCTGGCGGGCCGCAGCCAGTCGTAGGGGGAGGCGCATGAAGACCACGCCCTTCGCGATCGAGCGGTACTTCGCGCGCCATGAGTTCAGCGCCCGGTACCTCCTCTCGAGCTCCGACTGCGAGGCACTGACGCAGCGCGAGGCGCTCGGCCTCGCCGACGAGGAGACGAGGCGGCTCTGGGACGACCTCAGCCTGGGCTACACCGAGTCGCCGGGACTGCCACTGCTGCGCGAGGAGATCGCGCGCCTGTACGACCGGATTGCCCCGAACGAGGTGCTCGAGGTGGTGCCCGAGGAGGGCATCCTGCTCGCCATGACCGCTCTGCTCGAGCCCGGCGACCACGTGGTGGCGACCTTCCCGGGGTACGAGTCGCTCTACCAGATCGCCCGCGATCGCGGCTGCGAGGTCACGCGGTGGCTCCCGGACGAGCACGCCGGCTGGCGCTTCGACCCTGAGGCGCTGCGGTCCGCCCTGCGCCCCGCGACGCGCCTGGTCGTCGTCAACTTCCCCCACAACCCGACGGGGTACCTGCCGTCGCGGGCCGAGTTCCGCGCGATCGTGGAGCTGGTCTCGCGCAGCGGGGCGTACCTCTTCTGCGACGAGATGTACCGCTTTCTGGAGCTCGATGGGGCTGATCGCCTGCCCTCGGCGGTCGACCTCTCCGAGCGCGCCGTTGCGCTCTGCGGCTTGTCGAAGGCCTTCTCGGCGCCCGGCCTGCGCGTCGGCTGGCTCGTGACTCGCGACGCCCGCCTCCTCGAACGCGCCATGATCGGGAAGGACTACACGACGATCTGCGCCAGCGCCCCCAGCGAGATCCTCGCGCTGGCCGTGTTGCGCGCCAGGGAGCGGATCGTGGCGCGCAACCTCGCCATCGTGCGCGCCAACATCGCGGTCTTCGAGGATTTCGTCCGCCGGCGTCCCGGCCTCGTCTCATGGACGCCGCCACGGGCGGGGTCGATCGCCTTCGCGCGGCTGGGCGCTCCGGAGGGCGCCGCCGCCTTCTGTGGTCGTCTCGTCGAGGAGACCGGGGCCATGCTGGTGCCCTCCCGTGTCTTCGACTACGGGGACGAGCACGTGCGCATTGGCCTGGGCCGGCGCGCGTTCGCCGCGGGGCTCGCGGCCGTCGAGGAGTGGCTCGCGACCCGGGAGGGGTGAGAGCGTCCTCGCGGCGGGCCTGCGCGCTCCGCGCGGTCGCGCCGGCGCGTACCGGCCGCACATCCGCAACGCGCCAGGGATCAAGGCTATCGAGAAGCGGTTCTAGGCTCAGCGCCCGGCGCGGCGTGGGACCGCGGCCGCCACCCAGGGCCGCACGGTCCGGGTGAAGAGCGCGATGGCCCGCTCGAAGCGCGAGCTCCGCGCGCGCGTGCGGCCCCACACCTCCGCCGTCCGCACGAGCGCCGCCGTCCACTCGGGATCCGCGAGCGCGCGGGTCGCGCCGATGGCGAGCGCGGTCGCCCCGGCGGCGTAGCCCCCGACGAGCGGCCCGCTCGCGGCGTCCCGCCGCGCCGCGGT
>DASXVK010000557.1:0-7316 GCA_036504295.1 Polyangia bacterium | reverse complement strand
GTGGCCTCGCCGGAGATCCGCAACATGGGCACCGTGGGCGGCAACCTCTGCCAGGAGCCCCGCTGCTGGTACTACCGCAGCCCCGACGACCGCTTCCACTGCCTGCGCAAGGGCGGCGACAAGTGCGGGGCCGTGATGGGCGAGAACCGCTACCACTCGATCTTCGGCGCCGCGCGGACCGCGCCGCCCGCGTGCACCGCGGCCTGCCCGGCCCACGTCGCCATCCCGGGCTACCTCGAGGCGATCCGCGGCGGCGCGATCGACCGCGCCGCGCGGCTCCTGCTCGAGCGCAACCCGATGCCGGCCATCACCGGCCGCGTCTGCCCGCACCTGTGCGAGACGCACTGCAACCGGGGCGAGCTCGACGAGGCGGTGGGGACGCGGGCCATCGAGCGGCACCTGGGCGACCACATCCTCGCCCACGCGGCCAAGTTCATGCCGCCGCCCCGGCGCGAGACCCGCAAACGGATCGCCATCGTCGGCGCCGGTCCGGCGGGGCTCGCCGCCGCGTTCTACCTGCGGCGGGCCGGGCACCGGGTCCGGGTCTACGACCGGATGCCCGTGGCGGGCGGCATGCTCACCTACTGCATCCCCGCGTATCGCCTGCCCAAGGAGGTGGTGGCGCGGCAGATCGCGGCGTTCGAGCGCATGGGCATCGCGTTCGAGCTCGGGGCCGCGATCGGCGGCCGCGGGCCGAGCCTGCGGCGCCTGCGGCAGGACCACGACCGCGTCTTCCTCGCGACCGGCGCCTGGGAGCAGAAGACGCTCGGGCTCGCGCGCGAGGAGCTGCTGCAGTCCGGCCTCGACCTCCTCGTCGAGGTCCAGCGCGGCCGCCGGCAGCCGCCCGGGCGGAGGGTGCTCGTCATCGGCGGCGGCAACGTCGCCGTCGACGTGGCCCTCGCGGCGAAGCGGCTGGGCGCCGCCGAGGTCACCATGGCCTGCCTCGAGGCCCGCGAGATCATGCCCGCGTTCGCCGAGGACCTCGCGCAGGCGCTCGAAGAGAAGATCACCCTGCTCCCGTCCTACGGGCCGCACCGGGTCCTCGCGCGGGACGGCGTGGTCACGGGCATGGAGCTCAAGCGGTGCACCTCGGTCTTCGACCGCGAGGGGCGCTTCCGCCCCACCTTCGACGCCGCGGCGACCGTCACCGTGGCGGCCGACTGCGTGCTGCTCGCCATCGGCCAGGGGCCCGATCTCGCCTACGCGGGCCGCGCGCTCCAGAGCGCGCGCGGCCTGCTCGCCGTCACGGGCGAGACGCAGGCGACCCGGTACGCGGACGTGTACGCCGGCGGCGACGCGGTCACCGGCGCCGCGACGGTGGTCGCGGCCCGCGCCGCGGGGCGGCGCGCGGCGGCGGCGATCGACGGCGCGCGCGGCGGCCCCCGGGCCGCGGCCCGGGCGGGCGCGGCCGCGCCGGTGAGCCTCCAGGTGAACACCCAGGCGCTCGTCCCGACACCGCGCGTGCGCGCGACCACCCGCCCCCCGGCCGCGCGCACCATCGACGCCGAGGACGTCGCGACCCTCGACCGGGGCGCGATCGAGGCCGAGGCGCGCCGCTGCGTGAACTGCGGCTGCGTGGCGGTCAACGCCTCGGACCTCGCGCCGGCGCTGCTCGCGCTCGAGGCCCGGATCGTGACCACGCACCGGACCCTGGCGGCCAAGGCCTTCTTCGCCGCCCGCCTCATGAGCACCACCGTGCTCGCGCCCGGCGAGCTGGTCACGCAGGTCGTCATCCCCGCGCCGCCGCCGCAGAGCGTGCAGCGCTACCGCAAGTTCCGGCTCCGCCACGCCATCGACTTCCCGATCGTGGGCGTCGCGACCGTCCTCACCGTGGAGCGCCGGAAGATCGTGGCCGCCCGCGTGGCGCTCGGCGCGGTCGCGCCGGTCCCCGTGCGCGCCCGGGCGGTCGAGGAGTTCCTGCGCGGCAAGCCGCTCACCGAGGAGACCGCGGCGGTCGCGGGCGCTCTCGCGGTCCGCGGCGTCCAGCCCCTCGGCAAGAACGCCTTCAAGGTCCAGATCGTGCGGGCGCTGCTGCGCCAGGCGATCCTGGAGGCGGCGCACGGCCGCTAGCCCCACCGCCCGCCCGTCGACCGCGCCCGTCGACCGCGCCCGTCGACCGCCCCATTGACCGCCGCGCAGCGGCTGCGCTAACGTCCCGTCCTCATGCAGCTCCGGGCCACGCTGCGCGGGGTGACGTACGCCTTCGGCGACGTCAAGGACGTCCTCGCCAAGGCGAACGAGGCGAAGGCCGGCGATCGGCTCGCCGGGATCGCGGCGGCGAGCGCGGCCGAGCGCGTGGCGGCGAAGCTGGTGCTGTCCGAGCTCACGCTCCAGGACCTGCACGATCACCCCGTGGTGCCGTACGAGGAGGACGCGGTCACGCGGCTCATCCTCGACGACCTCAACCGCCCGATCTACGAGTCAGTCAGGCACTGGACCGTCGCGCGGCTGCGCGAGCACGTGCTCGACGACGCCACCACCGGCGACGAGCTGAGAAGGCTCGCCCGCGGCCTCTCCTCGGAGATGATCGCGGCCTGCGCCAAGCTGATGAGCAACCTCGATCTCGTCGCGGCGGCGCGCAAGATCCGGGTGGTCGTGCACGCCAACAACACGCTCGGCCTGCCCGGCCGGCTCTCGACGCGACTGCAGCCGAACCACCCGTCCGACGACGTCCAGGGCATCCTCGCCTCGATCAAGGAGGGGCTCGCGTACGGCGCCGGCGACGCGGTCATCGGCATCAACCCGGTCACCGACGATGTCGCGCGCACGCGCCAGATCCTCGACGCCACCCACGACTTCCTCACCGCGTGGCGGGTGCCGACCCAGAACTGCTGCCTCGCCCACGTGACGACGCAGATGAAGGCGCTCCAGGCGGGGGCGAAGCTGCACCTGATGTTCCAGTCGATCGCCGGCACCGAGAAGGCGTGCCGCTCGTTCGGCATCACCCTCCCGCTGCTCGACGAGGCCTGGGACATGGCGCTCAAGCTCGGGCAAGCGACCGGGCCGAACGTCATGTACTTCGAGACCGGGCAGGGCTCGGCGCTCTCGGCCGACGCCCACCACGGCGCCGACCAGCAGACGCTCGAGGCCCGCAACTACGGGCTCGCGCGCCACTTCGACCCCTTCCTCGTCAACACCGTCGTCGGCTTCATCGGCCCCGAGTACCTCTACGACGCGCGGCAGATCACGCGCGCGGGGCTCGAGGACCACTTCTGCGGCAAGCTCCACGGCCTGCCGATGGGCTGCGACGCCTGCTACACGAACCACGCCGACGCCGACCAGAACGACCTCGAGAACCTCGAGATGCTGCTCGCCACGGCGGGCTGCAACTTCTTCATGGGCCTGCCCATGGGCGACGACGTGATGCTCAACTACCAGTCGTCCTCGTTCCACGACGGCGCGGCGCTGCGGCAGCTCATGGGCCTGCGGCCGGCGCCCGAGTTCGAGGCCTGGCTCGAGGGCCAGGGCCTGATGCAGGACGGGCGGCTCACGGCGCGCGCCGGGGATCCCAGCGTCTTCGGGTGAGCTGCGGGGTGACCATGATCGACCGGAGCCAGATCGAAGCGATGGTGCGGGCGGCGCTCGCGGGCGAGGGCGCGGCGCCGGCGGCTGACGCCACGGCGCCCATTCTCGACGGCGGCGGCGCGGCGCTCATCGCGCCTGACCGCGGCGTGAACCTCGGCACGCCCGCCGACCCGGCCGTGATGCGCCGGCTGCTCGCGCGCACGCCGGCGCGCATCGCCGTCGGCCGCGCCGGGACGCGCTACCGCACGAACACGCTGCTGCGCCTGCGCGCCGACCACGCCTGCGCGCGCGACGCCGTCATGAGCGAGGTGCCCAAGGAGCTCCTCGCGCAGCTCGGCCTGTTCGAGGTGCGCTCGCGCGCGGCCGACAAGCAGGAGTTCCTCGTGCGGCCCGACCTCGGCCGCCACCTGTGCGACGAGGGCCGCGCGGAGGTCGCGCGACGGGTCGGCCCCGCCCCGCAGCTCCTCGTCATCTACGGCGACGGCCTGTCGGCGGCGGCCATCACCGCGCACCTCGCCACGTTCCACGAGGCCTTCACCCGCGCGGCCGCGGCGCAGGCCCTGCGGCTGGCGCCGCCCTTCTTCGTGCGCCACTCGCGGGTGAAGGTCATGGACGAGATCGCGCGCCTGGTCGACGCCGAGGCCGCGGTCTTCACCTGCGGCGAACGGCCCGGCCTGGGCTACGCCGACAGCCTCTCGGCCTACTTCATCTACCGGCCCGCGGCCGGCGCGACCGACGCGAACCGCGAGGTGGTCTCCAACATCAACCCGCGCGGGCTCGCCGTGGGCGAGGCCGCGCGCGTCGTGGCCGAGAGCTGCGCCCGGATCCTGCGCGACAAGCGCTCGGGCGTGGTCGTCGGGTAGGCATGGCGCTCCTCGACCTGGTCCCGATCAAGCCCGCGGTGCTCGCCGTGCGCGAGATCCCGCAGTGTCACGCGGCGCTGGCCGAGCGGCTGGGCCTGCCGGCGGACCAGCGCGCGCTCGGCCTCATCACCTGCACGAGCGACGACGCGCTCTACGCCGCGCTCGACGAGGGCACGAAGGCCGCGCCGGTCGAGGTGGTGTACGCGAAGAGCTTCTACGCCGGCGCCGCGCACGCCTCGGGGCCGCTCTCGGGCGAGATCCTCGGCATCTACGCGGCGCGCGACCCGGCCGAGATCACGGCGGCGCTCGCGCGCTGCCAGGAGTACCTGCGCGACGAGGCCTGGTTCTACGCCGCGGACGAGCGCGGCACCCTCGCGTTCTTCCCCCACGTGCGGCCGAGCCTCGGGCGGTACCTGTCGCGCGAGGCGGGCCTCGCGCCGGGCGTGCCGCTCGGCTACCTCATCGCGCCGCCGATCGAGTCGCAGGTCGGGCTCGACGCGGCGCTCAAGGCCGCCGAGGTCACGCTGGTCAAGTGGTTCGGCCCGCCCACCGAGACCAACTACGGCGGGGGCTATCTCACCGGCGCGCTGCCGGCGGTGCAGGCGGCGGCGCGGGCCTTCGCCGCCGCGGTCGTCGACGTCGCCCGCCACCCGCGCGACCCCGGCCGGGACGCGCGCGCGGCGGGCGAGGAGCTCGGCGCCCGGCCGGCCGGGCCCGGCCCCGGCGCCGGCCGCTACCGGGTGCTGGCGACCGGCGAGCGGCTGACCGTGAAGCCCGAGCACCTCACCCACCTCGTCGACGACGAGTCGCTGGTGCCGAAGACCCACCCGCGGCTGCCGCTGCGCGGCAAGCTCGACACGCTCCAGGGGCTGCTCCTCGGCGCCCAGAACGTGGCCGCGGCCGAGCCCGCGAGCGGCCTCGTCGGCGACCTGCAGGAGGCGCTCGACCTCTGCCGCCGGCTCGTCGGCTGCGAGGTGACGGGCCAGCCGCTGCCGGAGGTCAAGCTCCTCGGCCTGTCGCCCGCCGAGCTGCGCCACGCGTCGCACCACACGGTCGAGCTCTACGGCGTGCCCTTCATGCTGCCCGCGGTGCGGCACGGCGGCGTCGTGGCCGCGCTCTACCTGTGCCGGGCCTACACGCGCGAGGCCGAGCTCGCCGCCTACGGCGCCTTCGGGAACGGCGAGCGGGACGACCTCAAGCTCGCCCTCAACCGGCTCTCGAGCGCCCTCTATGTAATGACTTGCATGTACGTGGGCGGGCGATATCATGGGGGTCGCAGGCCGGTGGGCCCCGTCGAGGGCTGGCGACCGCCTGCACGGCCAGCGGCGCAGTCGGAGTCGCCCCCGCAGCGGGGCCCGAAGCGGTGACTTTCGGAGAATCGCGAGCCCGGCCCCATGATGAAGCGGCGCACACAGCGCGTTGACAAGCTGGCCCAGGTCTACGACGAGGAGATCCTTCCCCTCTGGTCGATGCGCTTCGGCCGCATGCTGCTGCGGCACGTCGAGGCGCCGCCCAAGGCGATGGTCCTCGACGTCGGCTGCGGCACCGGTTACCCCGCGCTCGACGTGCTGCGCAAGCTCGACGACCAGAGCCGCATCATCGCGATCGACTGCGCCTCCGAGATGCTCAACGTGGCGCGCAAGAAGGCCGCCGACCTCGCCGGCCGGCGCATCTTCTTCCGCACCGAGACGGTGAAGTCGCGCCTCTCGTTCACCGCCGATGTCTACGACGTCGTGATGGCGAACGACAGCCTGTGGGAGCTCGACGACCCGCCGGCCTCGGTCGCCGACTTCGCCCGGGTGGCCAAGCCGGGCGGCCTCGTGCTCGTCACGCTCCCCATGCGCGGGAGCTGGGGCGAGTTCTACGACATCTACCGCGAGGTCCTCACCAAGCACGACCACCACGACATCCTGCGCAAGCTCGAGGAAGAGGAGCAGCGCTACCCCGAGCCCGAGGACGCCGTGCGCTGGCTCGAGCAGGCCGGCCTCACCGACATCGGCATCGAGACCGAGCAGTTCGAGCTGCTCTTCCGCTCCTCCCGCGAGTTCTTCTTCGCCCCGGTGGTCGAGTTCGGCCCCCTGCCCGGGTGGAAGGAGGTCGCCGGGAAGGGCGAGGTGATGCAGGAGATCTTCTGGCACATCAAGGAGGCGATCGACGCGTACTTCGGCGATCGCGCCTTCAGCGTCACGATCAAGGCGGCCTGCCTGCACGGCCGCAAGCCGCTCGTGAGCACCGCGGTGCCGAAGCCGGTCGAGGCGGTCACGACCGCGCCCACGGTCGTCGCCCCGGCGGCGCCGCCGCCGCTGCCCGGCGTCGCGCCGCCGAAGGACCCGAGCATCGACGAGGATGCGTCGACGGGGGAGATCGAGATCGCGACGAACGAGATCCAGGTCGTCGACGAGGTCATCGACTCGCTGGCGACGCCCGCGGACGAGCCGGACGAAGAGGACGACGCCGACGACGTCCTCAGGAAGTAGATGGACGAGCGGCGGCGCGAGACCCGGCGGCCGGTCGACGGCATCAGGGTTCGCGTCCGGTTCGCCGACCGGCGGCAGCTCGAGCAGTGCTGGCTGAAGGACATCAGCCAGGGCGGCATCTTCCTGCGCAGCTCGACGCCGAAGCCGCGCGACACCGCCATCGAGGTCGTGCTCGCGCTGCCCGACGCGAGCGAGGTGACGCTGCACGGCACCATCGTCCACGTGGTGGCGCCCGAGCAGGCGCGCCCGGGGCACCCGGCCGGGCTCGGCGTCGCCTTCAGCGATCTCACGGCCGAGGTCCGCGCGACGCTCGCGAGCTTCGTCGAGAAGATCGACAGCGCCGCCGCCATCGCGCCGCTCGTGCCCGAGTCCGACCGGCGGGCCGCGCGCCCCGCGCCGGCGCCGTACAGCCCCTGGCCTGACGGCGGGCGGCCGACGAGCTCGTTCCCGC
>DASXVK010000556.1:0-4933 GCA_036504295.1 Polyangia bacterium | reverse complement strand
GGCCAGCGCGGGCGCGGGCGGCGGCGACGGCGCCGCCACGGCCGGCGCGGGCGCGGCAGCGGGCGGCGTCGCGGCCGGCTTCGCGAACAGGGGCGGCGTCGCCGCGGGCGGCGCGAACAGGGGCGGCGACTCCGGCGTCTTCTCGAAGAACGACGCTGGCGCGGGCGCCGGCGCGCTCGCGACCGGGGCGGCGGCGGTCGCGCGAGGGGCGCCGGCGCACAGCTTCTCGACCAGGTCGAGCAGGGTCTGGGTGTCGAACGGCTTCGGCAGCGCCGCGTCGACGCCGGCCTCCTTGCCGCGGGCCTCGTCATAGCGCGAGAAGCTGTTGGTGAGCAGGATCACCCGTGTCAGGCGCAGGCCGGCGTCGGCGCGGAACGCCGCGCACAGGTCGTACCCGCTCGTCCCCGGCAGCCCCGCGTCGAGGATGGCGACATCCGGCCGAAGCTCCCGCGCCCGGGCGAGCGCGTCGTCGGCGGTCCCGACCCCGGTCACGGCGTAGTCGCCGACCGCGAAGGTGATCGCCAGCGCCCGCCGCATGGTCACGCTGTCGTCGGCCGCCAGGATCTGCTTCGGCATCCTCTCCTCACCAGGAAACGGCGCTGCGACTCTCGCTGAGCGTCGGTAGTACCTAGCACGCGCAGTGGACGAGAGTCAAGGCGCGCGGCCGAGCGCCGCCGCGCAACTCACCTCTGTTCAGGGGGGCTCTGCCCGCCCCCCCTCGCCGGGCAAAGTCCGTCGAGCCTCCGCTTCCCCGCACCGCGCGCTCCCCGCGCGCGGTAGCTGCGAGCTTGCGAGGAGGCACCCTCGTCGTGTACCTTGAGCGACAGGGTGTCGGCCGGTGGGAGGCGCGGCACCGCGTCCGAGCCCGCGTGCGCATGACAGAGCTACCCCCCGAGTCCCCCGCGGTCGAAGTGATCGCCGAGCGAGCCTGGTTCCGGCCGGTGTTCGCGCTGGCGCCGCACGAGCACGTGCTGCTGCTCTACATGGCGATCATGCTCGCCGGGCTCGCCCTGGCCGCGCCCTCCGCCGAGCGCAACCGCCTGATCCAGACCGTGCTCGCCATCCTCCTCGGGTTCGGCACCGTGACCGTCGTGGCCCGCGGCGTGCGACAGCCGAGCTGGACGGTCCGGGCGGTGTTCCGCCTGGCCCCGATCACCGGTCTGTTCCTCGTCTACGCCAACCTGCGCACGCTCATCCCGACCATCCACCCGGTGCTGCTGGACATCCCCCTGTACCACTTCGACCTCGCGGTGTTCCGGTTCGAGCCGGCCCTCGCCTGCGAGCGCTTCCTCACCCCCTTCCTCGTGAACTGGCTCAGCGCCTGGTACTCGCTCTACTGGCTGCTCCTCGCGGTGTTCGTGCTGCCGCAGATCTTCCTGCGGGTGGACCCGCGCCGGGCCGTGCGCCTCGGCACCGCGGTGATCGCCCTCACCTGCATCGCCCACGTGCTCTACATCGTGGTACCGGGCCTGGGCCCGGTCGTCGGGCTCAAGGACCAGTTCGCCGGGCCCCTGCCGCGCGGGTGGGCGTACGACTTCATGATCGCGGTCGCCAGCGGCGCGGGGCCGCAGCGCGACATCTTCCCGTCGCTGCACACGGCCCACACCCTGCTCTTCACGCTCATCTGCTGGCACGAGCGCGAGAGCACACTCTACCGTTGGGCCCGCTGGCCCATGGTCGCCATCACCGCGCACATGATCGCCGCGACCATGGCGCTCCGGTGGCACTACGGCATCGACGTCATCGTCGGCGCCGCGCTGGCGTACGCCACGTTCAAGCTCGCGCACGTCGTCAACCCGTGGTGGGAGCGCAAGCGCACGAGCCTCGGGCTCAGCCCGACCTGGTGGTGATCGGCGCGGGCGCGGCGCGCCCGTCACGGCCTCGCTGCGGCGCCGCGACGCGGAGCGGCAGCGCCGCGACGCGAGTGGCGCGCCGATGCGACCGGCGCTATCGTTTCGCGCGGAGGCGCACATGGCGCGAATCGATCTACGACGAGGCTCGTCCCTGACTCGCCTCAGCCGACGAGAGTTCATGAAGGCGTCCGCGGTGGGCACCGCCATCGTGTCGGTGCCGGCCGTGCTGGCGGGGTGCGGTGGTCCGGCCGCGGGCAGCCCCCCGCCGCAGCCGCCGGCCGCCGGCGCACCGCCCGCCGCGGGCCGCCACAGCACGTACTTCGACGGCTTCGGGGTCGACCGCGGCCTGCTCGAGCGGGTCATCGCCCGCGGGCTCGCCCGCGGCGGCGAGTACTGCGACGTCTACCTGCAGCACAAGGTGTCGCACTGGACCGGGCTCGAGGACGGCGAGGTGAACCGCGCCTACGGGGAGGTCGCGCTCGGCGCGGGCATCCGCGTGCTCAAGGGCGACGCCACGGGCTACGCCTTCTGCGAGGACCTGTCGGAGAAGGCCCTGCTCGCCGCGGCCGCGACCGCCGCCGCCGTCGCCGCCGGCGCCGCGACGGTCACGCCGAAGGCCCTCGCCGCGGTGCCGCTCACGAGCACCTACCGCCTCCAGGTGCCGTGGGACCGGATCGGCGTCGACCGCAAGCTGCCGCTCCTGCGGCGCCTCGACGCCCGGTGCCGCAAGGCCGATGCCCGCATCGTGAAGGTGCGTGGCACGCTCATGGACGAGGCCTCGCGCATCCTCATCGCCGACTCCCTCGGCCGCCTGGTCGAGGACGATCAGCCCATGACGCTCCTCTACGCGTCGTGCACCGCGGAGCACAAGGGCAAGACCGAGTCCTCGCAGTCGAGCGTGGGCGGCCGCGAGGGGCTCGGCTTCTACGCCGAGGCCGCGATCGACAAGCTCGCCGCCGAGGCCGCGGGCTACACGATCATGCTCTTCGACGCGGTGCCGCCGCCGCCCGGCGAGTACCCCATCGTCCTCGCCCCTGGCATCTCGGGCATGCTCCTGCACGAGGCCATCGGCCACGGCATGGAGGCGGACTTCAACCGCAAGGGCATCTCCACCTTCTCGGGCCGCATCGGCCAGCGCGTCGCCCCGGCCTTCGTCACCATCGTCGATGACGGCACGAACCCGCGGCTGCGCGGCTCGATCAACGTCGACGACGAGGGCCACGCGGCCGGCCGCACGCTCCTCGTCGAGAACGGCATCCTGCGCTCCTACATGCACGACCTCCTCTCGTCGCGGCACTACCAGGTCGACCGCACCGGCTCGGGCCGGCGCGAGTCGTTCCGGTTCCCGCCGGTGCCGCGCATGCGCAACACCTACATGACGAACGGTCCCCACTCGCCGCAGGAGATCATCGGCTCGGTGAAGAAGGGCCTGTACGCCGAGATGTTCACGAACGGCCAGGTCAACATCGGCGCCGGCGACTTCACGTTCTACCTCAAGCACGGCCGCCTCATCGAGGACGGCAAGCTCACGCGGGTCGTGAAGGACGCGAACTTGATCGGCAGCGGGCCGAAGGTCCTCGAGCACGTGGAGATGGTCGGCAACGACCTCGCCATGCACAGCGGCGGGCTCACCTGCGGCAAGGACGGCCAGGGCGTGCCGGTCGGCGTCGGGCTGCCGACCATCAAGTGCGGCGCGATCTCCGTCGGCGGGAGGCGGTCATGAGCACGAACGATCTGCTCGCGCAGGCGAAGGCGGCGGTGGCCGCGGCCACGAAGCGCGGGGCGCAGGGGGCGCGGGCCTCGGCCGCGCGCTCGCGCGACTCCACCCTCGAGTGGCGCAATGGCAAGCTCGACCGCATCCGTGAGTCCACCACGGTCGGGCTCTCGCTCGTCCTCTTCGTCGATGGTCGCTACTCGTCGAGCAGCACGAGCGACCTGCGGCCCGCGGCGCTCGAGCGCTTCATCGACGAGAGCATCGCGCTCACGCGCCTGCTCGCCCAGGACCCGCACCGGGGCCTCGCCGATCCGGCCCGCTACGGGGGGCGCCTCGAGGCCGACCTCGGGCTGCTCGACCCCGCCGTGCTGGAGGTCGACCCGGGCGACCGCCGCCGGGTGGCCCAGGAGCTCGAGGCCGCCGCCCGCGGCGCGCCGGGCGCCGACCGGCTCATCTCGGTCGAGACCGGCTGCTCCGACGACCTCTTCGAGGGCGCCCTCGCGACCTCGAACGGCATGGAGGGTGTCGCGACGCGCTCGAGCTTCTGGGTGTGGGCCGAGGCCACCGTCGGCGACGAGGGCGGCCGCAAGCCCGAAGGCGGCTGGAGCGCCGGCGACCGCCGCAAGCGCGCCCTGCCGCCCCTAGCCGGGATCGGCCGCGAGGCCACGCGCCGGGCGCTCGACCAGGTGGGCGCGAAGCCCGCCAAGACCGGCGAGTACGCCTGCATCGTCGAGAACCGGGCCGCGGGGCGCCTCCTCGGGGCCTTCCTCGAGCCGCTCGACGGCTCCTACATCCAGCAGCGGCGCTCGTTCCTCGCGGGCAAGCTGGGCCAGGCCGTGGCCAGCCCCGTCCTCACGCTCACCGACGACCCGCACCTGCCGGGCGGCTTCGGCTCGCGGCTCTACGACGGCGAGGGCATGGCGACCCGGCGACGGCCCCTCTTCGAGCAGGGCGTGCTGCGCGGCTACTACCTCGACAACTACTACGCGCGCAAGCTCAAGCTCGAGCCGACGAGCGGGCAGCGCACGAACCTGGTCTACGCCCACGGCCCGCGCGACCTCAAGGCGCTCACCGCCGCGATGGGCGACGGCATCCTCGTCACCGGCTTCCTCGGCGGCAACTCCAACGCGGCCACCGGGGACTTCTCGCTGGGCGTGCGCGGCCACCTCGTCGAGCGGGGCCGGGTGACGCGACCGGTCGCCGAGATGAACCTCTCGGGCAACCACCTCACGTTCTGGAAGCGGCTCGTCGAGCTCGGCAGCGACCCCTACCCCTACTCCTCGAACCGCTGCCCGTCGCTGCGGTTCGATCGCGTGCAGTTCTCCGGCGTCTAGCGATATGCCCCGCACCTCCCCCGGACTCGTCA
>DASXVK010000555.1:0-33177 GCA_036504295.1 Polyangia bacterium | reverse complement strand
GGCCCCGGGCACGCCGGCGGCCTTCCGGGCCGCGAACCCGGCCCAGGGCTTCACGACCGCGCTCGCGCCTGCCGGGCCCATCCTCGAGCCCGCCGACGCGGCCGCGCCGCGCTGGGCGCTGGCGCTGACCCTGTCGTCCCTCGGGTGCCCGGGCGCGGCCGTGCCGGCCGGCGCGCGGGCGGCCGCGGGCAACCGGCTCGAGTACCGGCGCGGCGCCGCCTTCACCGAGTGGTACGTCAACGGGCCGCGCGGCCTCGAGCAGGGCTTCACGCTCGCCGCGCCGCCGCCCTGCGCCCGGGGCCCCCTCGCCCTCGAGCTGACCCTCGACGGCGGGCTCGTGCCGGAGCTCGCCGCGGCGCGCGACGCCGTCGTCTGGCGCACGCCCGCCGGCGGCGCCGTCCTGCGCTACGGTGAGCTCGTCGCGCACGACGCGCGCGGCCGCGAGCTGCCGTCGCACCTGGCGCTCGCCGGCGACCGCCTCACCATCCACGTCGACGCGACCGCGGCCGCCTACCCGGTGACCGTGGACCCGATCATCGCGACGCTGCAGGCGCAGCTGCTCGCCGGCGACGGCACCAAGGACGACAACTTCGGCAACGCCGTCGCGCTCGCCGGCGACACGGCGGTCATCGGGGCGTTCTACAAGGACGGGGCGGCCGGGCTCCGCCAGGGCGCCGCCTACGTCTTCGTCCATCAGGCCGACGGCTGGGCGCAGCAAGCCAAGCTCCTCGCCGGCGATGCCACGGCCGAGGACGAGTTCGGCTGGGCCGTCGCGCTCGCCGCCGACACCGCCGTCGTCGGCGCCTACTACCAGAACGGCAGCGCCGGGCATCACCAGGGCGCCGCCTACGTCTTCGTCCGCCAGGGCGTCACCTGGACGCAGCAGGCCAAGCTCACCCCCACCGACGCCGCCGCCGACGACGACTTCGGCTACGCCGTCGCGCTCGCCGGGGACACCGCCGTCGTCGGCGCCTACGTCAAGGCCGGCAGCGCCGGCGCCGCCCAGGGCGCCGCCTACGTCTTCGTCCGCCAGGGCGCCACCTGGACGCAGCAGGCCAAGCTCCTCGCGAGCGACGGCGCCGCCAACGACGCGTTCGGCTACTCCGTCGCGCTCGCCGGCGACACGCTGCTCGTGGGGGCCGACGGGGCGCGGGCCACCGCGGGCTCCCAGCAAGGCGCCGTCTACGTCTTCACCCGCGCGGGCGCCGCGTGGACGCAGCGGGCCAAGCTCGTCGCCAGCGACGGCGCGGCCGCGCGCCACTTCGGCGCCGCCGTGGCGCTCGACGGCGGGCGCGCCGTGGTCGGGGCGCCCACCAGCCTCGACAGCGCGGGCCACGCCGTCGGCGCCGCCTATGTCTTCGCCGGCGGCGACGCCACGTGGGCGCAGCAGGCGCGCCTGACCGCCAGCGACGGCGGCGAGCGGTTCGGCGGCGCGGTCGCCGTCGCCGGCGACACCGTCCTCGTCGGCTCCGGCTACAAGACCGGGAGCGCCGGCCAGTACCAGGGCGCCGCCTACGCGTTCGCCCCCTGCGGCGGGGGTTGGATCGAGGAGGCGAAGCTGCAGGCCGCCGACGGCCGGGCCGGTGATCGGTTCGGCACCGCCGTCGCGCTCGCCGACGACACCGCCATCGCCGGCGCCCCCCTGCGCGCCCGCGAGATCGGCGGCGTGGGCCAGTACCAGGGTGCCGCCTACGCGTTCCTCCTCAAGCACGCGAACGGCGACCCGTGCGCCGCGGCGCAGGACTGCGCGAGCGGCCTCCGCGTGGACGGCGTCTGCTGCGACCGCGCCTGCACCGACCGCTGCGAGGCGTGCGACGTCCCGGGCAGCGCGGGCACCTGCACGACGGTGGCGAGCGGCCCGCCCCACGGCGGCCGGTCCGCATGCCCCGGCAGCGGCGTCTGCCAGGGCTTCTGCGACGGCACCAGCGTCACCGGCTGCGCGTTCCCCGGCCCGACCACCCCGTGCGGCGCCGCGACCTGCGTCGCCGGCGTCGCGACCGCCGTGTCCGCGTGCGACGGCAGCGGCACCTGCGCCCCGGGCGCCACGCGCGCCTGCGGCGACTACGCCTGCGGCGCGACCGACTGCAAGACGACCTGCTCGACCGACGCCGACTGCGCCCCGGGCCGCGTGTGCGCGAACGGGGTCTGCGTCGTGCCGCCCGACGGCGGGTTGCCCCGCGACGGCGGGCGGGACGCGCCGCCCGACGGCGCGGCCGCCGACGCGCCCCCGGGCGACGGGCACGCCGGCGCCGACGCGGCCAGCGACGGCGGCGACATCAACGGCAACCTGCGCGCCCGCGGCTGCGAGTGCCGCGCCGGGGGCGGCGGCGCGACCACCGGCCGCGGCCCGCTGCTGCTCGGCGCGCTGGTGCTGCTCGTGCTCGGCGCAGGGCGGCGGCGGCGGTAGCGCGGCGGCGGGCGGCGGTAGCGCGCCGTCGGCGGTACCCACCGCGGTCTCAGTCCACCGCGCCGCGCGGGCGCTCGTCGAAGGCGACCAGACCGCACCTCCGCCAACCCTCCTTGAGCAACCACGTCTTTGCGACGCGCGTGGGTGGCGGCTCGTCCGGCGGCAACGCCCAGCGCGGGCGCGGGCCGCGCCACCCGTCGAACCAGTACCCCGACGCGCACGGGTCGAGGCATTGGGCGCCGGGCACGCTCTTGCGCCAGTTCTGGATCACGTAGACGATCGCGTTGCGCGTCTCGCGCGGCGTCCGCAGTGCCCGCGCATGATAGCGGTCGCCCCACACCCGCCCGCGGTGGCCGAGCGCGCGGTTGAGCGCCTTGGCGCTGCGGATCGCGAAGCCGTGCAGGCCCCGCCTGAGCGCGTGCCGGTCGCTCGCCTCGACGATGAGGTGGAGGTGGTCGCCCTGCACGCTGAAGTGGACGATGCGGAAATCGGTTCGCTGCGCCGTGCGGATCGCGGCCTCGAGCGCGTTGAAGGGGGCGCCTTCGCGGAGCGAGCCCAGGTCGGCGCACGCCCGCAGCGTCGCGTGCACCGGGTGCCGCCCGACGTGCGGCGGACGCGTGACGTGCGGCACGCGGGCGCGATCCCCGGTGCGCTTGCGTCCGGCGCGCGGGCGCTTGCCGCCCCATCCGGAGGTGCGCGGGAGCTCGAGCTGGGCGAGGCGTCGTGGCATGCGGGGCTCCTAATCTTGATTCGGCATATATTGTAATCACGAGGCCGGCGCGGCGCAACCCCGATGCCTCGAAAGGAGGTACGGACCGCACAGATGGTGGACGCTGCCGCGCACGGACATGCTTTACAGCCTCGTCGAGTTGGCCAAGGACATGCTTGACAGGGGACCGCGCCGCCGGCGGCGTGGCGGACGTGATCGGCGGGGCGTGCGCGCCTCCCTTGTCCCAGGCGCAGCGCGGGCCGGTACAGCATGGGGTGGGGGTCTCCCATGCCTACGCGCGTCGCTCTCCTCCTGATCCTCCTCTCGGCCTGCTCGGCGCCGGCGCCTGCCGGCCCCAGCGATGGCGGGCTCGACGCCGACGTCGTCCCGTGGGTGATCGACCCGCAGCGGATCTACGACGACGTGGTGCGGCTCAGCGCCGACGACGTGGAGGGGCGCACGCCGGGCACGGACGGCGGCGAGCTGGCGCTGACGTACGTCGAGGGCGTCTTCCGCGAGCTCGGCCTCGCGCCGGCGGGGAGCGACGGGTATCGCCAGCCCTTCACGGCCACGGGCTGGCGTCTGCGGACCCGCCCGGAGCTCACGCTGGGCGCCACGCCGCTGCGCTACCCGGCGGAGTTCGGCGTCACCGGAGGCTCCGCCGCGGGCCAAGTCGACGCCGAGCTGGTCTTCGTCGGCTTCGGCGTCACGGTGCCGCCGTTCGACGCGGCCGCGTACCCGGGCTGCCCGTTCAGCCCCGACGGCTACGACGACTACGCGGCCGTCGAGGTGCCGGGCAAGGTGGCCGTCCGGCTCGGCGGGCTTCACAGCGAGGACGAGGTCGCGCTCCTCAACGCCTGTCCCGGGGTCGCCTACGGCTACGAGAACCGGCACGGGGCCGCCGCGCTGCTCGAGGTCCCCAACCTGCGCCAGCGGGCGTGGACCCCCCAGGCGCCGATCGCCGCGGACTACGCCTACCCGACGCACTACCTGACGACGAGCCGGGACGCGCTCACGCAGGTCATCCCCGCCCTCGACGAGCTCGAGCGCGCGCTCACCGCGACGCTCGCGCCGCGGTCGTTCGCCACCGGCGTCACGGCCCGAGTCCAGGTGACGGCCTCGTTCACGCCCGTCACCACGGCCAACGTGCTCGCCGTCGTGCCCGGGTCTTCACCGACCCTGGCGGCCGAGACCATCGTGGTCGGCGCGCACCTCGACGCCGTCGGGCTCGCGTTCCCGGGCGCCGACGACAACGCGTCCGGCACGGCGGTCGTGCTGGAGCTGGCGCGGGCGGTGGTCGGCACCGGCCTCGTCCCCGCCCGCAGCCTCGTGCTCGCCGTGTTCAACGCGGAGGAGACCGGGCACCAGGGCTCCCACGCGTACTGCGCCCAGCCGGTGCGCCCGCTGGCGGAGACGGCGGTGATGTTCAGCGTCGACATGGTCGGCGCGGGCGACGGCAGCGGGCTGCACCTGCACCCGTCGTACGTGAGCCCGCCCATCGACTGGGTCCTCGCCGTCTTGCAGAACGCGGCCGTGGCCGACGGGCTCCCCTACCAGGTGACGCAGGAGCCGTTCATCGACGCCTCGGATCACGCCTGCTTCGCGTTCGCCGGGATCCCCGCGATGCTCGTGAACACCCCCGGCGCCCACGCCGGGTACCACAGCCCGGCGGACCGGGCGGACCACGTGACCCCCGAAGACCTCGGCGCCGCCGCCCGCGTACTGTGGACCGGCCTGGCGCCGCTCGCGCGCGGCGAAGTCGCGATCCCGCCGCCGCCGCGCTGAGACAGTCGCGTTCTCAGCGGCGGTATGCGGGCACGGTCGCTGGTGCGCTGCGCCCGGCGCTCGGGCGCTTGCCCCCCGATCCGGAGCTGCGCGGCAGCTCGAGTGGAAGGCGGTGTAGCATGACTGGCTCGCGATCTTGATTCAGCTTATATTGTCAGCCCGCGGCCATCCGCGTCGTCGCACAAGAAATGGCGCTCGGTCAGTACCGCGCCCACACCACGCGGAGCTTGCGACCGATGAGGCGCTCGAGCACAGCGACCGCTGGCGCCGCCAACGCCGCCACGTTCGGGTTGGCAGCCTCGAGCACGAAGCGGGCGAAGCCAGCGGGCATCTCGTAGCGGAGATCGTTGAGCGTCGTCGATCCGAGACAGCAGGGCAGTGCGACGGTCAGGTCGCGAAAGCTACACTCGAACGCTGCATCCATGGCTTGAACCCACCACGCCTGGTCGACCTCGGCCCCGCATAGCGGGCAGAACACCGCTTCGGTGTTGCCGCCGGCGTCGATGAACTGCACCTCCGCCGCCGTACGTGTCGCGACCGTGTCTGCATCCGGCAGCACGGCACGCAAATAGTCTCTCGCCGCGGCCTGGGCCTCGGCCGAGGGCACGAAGGTCGGGTCCACGGGTACCAATCGGAGGAAGGTGTCGGACATGCCGTCGCCGCCTCAGCCCCGCCGCCGCCGCCGCCCCACCGCCGGCAGCAGCACGATCACGACCACCGCCGCGCCCGCGCCCGCGCCGCTCGCCGCGCAGCCGCAGCTCCCCACCGCCGCGTGCGCGCCCGCGCCGCCGCCGTCGGACGCCGCGCCAGGGCGGATGTGCCGGAAGTAGTGCTTCACCGCGACGTACTTCGGCGCGCCCGCGCGGGCCGTCGCGTCGGTCAGGGTCTGCTCCGCGCCGGGGTCGCCGTCGGTGAGCTGCCAGTAGAGCCAGGCGCTCTCGCGCCCCGCGGTGAGGGCCTGATGGAGCTTGAGCGCGATGGTGACCGTCTGGGCCCGGGCCGCCGCGGCGGCCGTGAACGCCAGGACCCACACCCCCACGCGGCTCGCGCGCATGCCTCGCCTCCCCGCGCCGCCCGCGCGTACCGCCAGGATACCAGAGGCGCGGGGCGGTGGTCAGGCCACGTCGCCGGCCGGGGCGAGCGCGCGGATGGCGAGCGAGGCGCTGGGCCAGTGCGGACCGGTGCCGCCGCGGCGGCGGGTGCGCAGCGCGGCGCGGGCGGCGCGGAGGACGGCGCCGCGCAGGAACCCGGCGCTGAGCGCCAGGCGCAGCGGCGGCCGGGTCCACTGGATGAGCGTCAGCAGCGCCCCGAGCCGCGGGGCCGGGGGCTTGAGCAGCCAGTAGAAGAGGTTGTGGTAGGCGTGGAAGTACCACTCCCGCGCCGCGGCCGGGTCGCCCACGCGCCGGTTCCCGGCGCCCGCCTGCGCCGCGGGCCGGTGGTCGATGACGCAGTCGGGGCCGTTCGCGATGGGACCCGCGCGGCGCCGCACCCGCTCGGAGAACTCGGTGTCCTCGCCCCAGAAGCTGCCGCCGAAGTTCACGTCGAAGCCGCCGGCGCGGAGGAAGGCGTCGCGGCGGAACGACATGTTCGCGCCGCGCGCCGCCCGCACGTAGGGCCACGGCGGGCCGAACACGAGGTCGCCGTGCTCGCGGACGTGGCCCGCGACGCCGGCGACCTCGGGCCGGCGGTAGTGGCCCAGGTGGCGCTCGAAGAGGTCCGGGGTGAAGCGCACGTCGTCGTCGAGGTAGAGCAGGACCTCGCCGTGGGCCGCGAGGCCGCCCACGTTGCGCGCGAGCGTCATCGACGCGACGTCGAGGACGAGGATGCGGATCTGGGGATCGCGGGCCAGCTCCTCGAGGAACGCGCGCGTGGCCGGGCGGTGCTGCGGCCGCTGGTCGACGACGATGAGCTCGTCGTCGGGCCCGAGGGCCCGCCGCGCGCACCGCAAGGACTCGACGAGGCAGTCGTCGCGGCCGTAGGTGACGATGACGACGCTCAGCCGCTTGCGGGGGGTCAGCATGGCTTGTGCGAGACCCCGCTGATCGCGGCCACGCGGCCCGGCGCCGGCCCGGGGTGCGCGGCGGCGCGGGCGCGGCGCGCGCGGAGGCGGCCGAGCACCCGCCGGGCCCCGCGCCGCAGCTCCGGCTCGACGGCCAGGGCGAACGTGCCGTAGACGACCACGCCGGTCGCGACGCGCACGACCAGCTGCGCGCCGTGCTGCGCGAGGGTCCCCTGGTGCGGGGGGACGAAGGTGACCGCGTGGGCGGCGAGCGCCATCAGCGCGGCGCCGGCGGCGTAGAGGCCGAAACGGGCCACCGACAGGTCGAACGGCAGCAGCCGCCGGGACCAGACGGCGATCGTGCCGACCACGAGCAGCAACGAGAGCGCGGTCGCCGCGGCGGAGCCCATGATGCCGTAGCGCGGCACCAGGACGAGGTTCAACGCCAGGTTCAGCACCGCGCCGCCGCAGGCGATGCTGCCGGTCACGCGCGTCCGCTTGCCGATGAAGAGCCCGGCGCCGAAGAAGCTGCGGGAGCCGAAGATGAGGAAGCCCGCGAGCAGCACCGGCACCAGCGACTTCGCGTCGGCGTACTTGCGCGAGGCGAGCACCTCGATGAGGTCGCTGCGTACGGCCCACAGCCCGGCGATCATCGGCAGCGCGACCAGGTAGTAGAGGCGCAGGCCGCGGGCCAGGAAGGCGCGCGTCGCCGCCGCGCCCTCGCGCTCGTAGAGGTTCGTGTACATGGGGACGAGGGCGAGCTCGACGGAGGAGGTGAAGACGGTCGCGACCTGCAGGGCGAGGCTGAAGGCCGCGGCGTAGAGACCGAGCTGCACGTCGTTCCAGAAGACGTGGATGATGACCCGGTCGCCCATCATCAGCGCGAGCGTCGAGACCTCGAACAGCATGAGCGGCGCGCCGAACCAGACGCCGTCGCGCAGCAGCGCCCACGAGAACGCCTGCGGCCGCACGCGGATGCCCTGCAGCCCGCCGCGCAGCGACGGCGCGAGCAGCGCCGCCTCGGCGGTGATCCCCCCCAGGAAGAAGCCGACGAGCCGGTACCGCGGCGGCATCAGGACGAGCACGAACATCGTCGTGGCGATGAGGCCCGCGCCCGCCCCGGCGGCGGCGAGCCCGGCATAGAGCCGGGACCGCTCGCGGGCGCGCAGGAAGTTCTGGGCGCACGAGGCGAGGGTCCGGATGGGCACCAGCAGCGCCGCGGCCGCGAGCGGCCACAGCATGCGCGCGGGCAGCGATCGGTGCAGCGCGAAGGCGAGCACGCCGAAGATGCAGAGCCCGATCACGCCCAGCGCGAGCGCGGCGTAGAAGTAGGTCGAGCCCAGCGATGCGCGCCCCGCCTCGTCGCGATCATAGACGGGCCACAGCCGCACGATCGAGTTCTGGAGGCCGAGCTTCGTGACGGCGATCGAGGTCGCGATCATCACCTGGATGAGCGCGAGCGTGCCGTAGTCCTCGATGGCGAGCTTGCGCGTGAAGAGCGGGTACGAGATGAGCCCGCACACGATCGGCACGGCAGTGGCCGAGGCGTAGTGGCCGAGCCGCTGCACCAGCGTCTTGAGCGAGGGCATCACGCGGCCCCCGGGTGGGGTCGCGTCCTGGTCTCTCGGGTCCGTGGTCGTCCTCATCAATCAGCGCCAACCCATCCGGGCGCTGATGAGGAGCTCCGCATCGAGCGCACCGCCCGTCACGGCCGCGCCGATCACCGCCGGCGCGCCATTCGGGTGCCACGCTTAGGATGACCGGCGGCCCGGCTTCGGATTCGGCCTGCGCCCGTCGCGGGCACGGCTGCAGTCCGACGGTAATCGCGCATGGCGGCGGCGGGACCGCGGGCGCCTGGCGCGGTGCATTATGATCGCGCTTTGCCGCGCGGTCGCGCGCGCCCACCTGCGGCCACGCAAGAATCCTTCACCGCCGCGCGGCGGGGCATCTCACTCGTATGATGGGCGCCGTGATCTTCGACCTGGACGGGACCTTGGTGCAGACCGAGCGGCTGAAGGGCCTCTCGTATGCGCGCGCGGTGGCGGAGCTGCGGCCGGAGGTGCCGCAAGCAGACGCGCTCGCGGTGTTCGCGCGCGTCGTCGGCCGGGCCCGCGAGGAGGTGGCGCGCGCGCTCGTGGCCGAGCTGGATCTCGACGCGGCCGCGCGCCGCGGCGCGCCGGCGCTCGGCCTCCGCCAGCCCTGGCAAGTGGTGGCCGCGCTGCACGCGCGCGCCTACGAGGCCATGCTCGAGGATCCGGGGCTCGTCCGGCGGAGCGTGCTCGCCCATAACGTGGCGCTCGTCGAGCACGCGCGGCGCGCCGGGTTCCCGCTCGCCCTCGGCTCCATGTCGTGCCGGGCGCACGTGGACCGCGTGCTGGGGCTGCTCGGCCTGGACGGCGTCTTCGGCGTGATCGCGACCCGCGACGACGTGGTCCGCGGCAAGCCCGACCCCGAGATCTACCTCCTCCTCGCCCGCGAGCTCGGCCGCACCCCGCACGAGTGCCTCGCGATCGAGGACTCGGCCGCGGGCGTCACCGCCGCCCTCACCGCCGGGGTCGCCTGCCTCGCGGTGCCGACCTCGCTCACGCGCCCCGGGCTGCACGCCGTCGCGCGCCTCGACCCGCGCTGGCTCGTGGAGGAGCCGGCGGCGGTCGCGCCGGCCTTCGACCGCCTGGTCGCCACCCTCTCCGCGTAGCGGCGCGGGTCAGCCGCTCCGGGTCACGTCGAGGATGGCCGCGCCGTACTGCGCGAGCTTCTTCGGCCCGACCCCCGAGATGGCGAGCAGCTGCGCCTCGCTGCGGGGGCGGCGCGCCGCGATCTCGAGGAGCGTGGCGTCGCTGAACACCATGTAGGCCGGCACCTTGCGCGCATCGGCGAGTCGGCGGCGCAGGGCGCGCAGCTCCTCGAAGAGCGCGCGCGCGGCGAGCGCGCCTGTGGGCAGCGCGGCCGCGGCCACCGAGGCGACGGCGGGCGGCGCCACGGCGAGGCCCCGCCGCCCCCGGCTCACCTTCGGCGCCGCGGCGAGCACGTCGGTGCCGGCGCAGGCGTCGCACGCGTCCTCGCACGGCGCGATCGCCTCGCCGAGGTAGCCGACGATCCCCTGGTGCCGGCAGCCCGGCCGCTCGGCGAGGTTGAGCATCTCGCGGGGCTGGCGCCGCTGGCGCGCCGCGATCTCCGCGGGCGCGTCGCCAGCGAAGCGGTCGTAGCTCATCACGTCGGCGTACGAGTAGAAGAGCACGCAGTCGCTCGCCGCCCCGTCGCGGCCGGCGCGGCCGATCTCCTGGTAGTAGGCCTCCGGGGAGCGCGGCATGTCGCGGTGGATGACGAAGCGGATGTCGGGCTTGTCGATGCCCATGCCGAAGGCGACGGTCGCGACGATGACGTCGACGGCGTCGCGGCGGAAGGCGTCCTGCACCCGCGTGCGCTCCTCCGGCTCGAGGCCCGCGTGATAGGCGGCGGCGGTCACGCCGTGGCGGCGGAGGAACTCGGTCAGCGACTCGACGCTGCGGCGCGAGAGGCAGTACACGATGCCGCGCTCGCCCGCCCGCGCGCGCACGAGCCGGACGATCGCGTCGCGCACCTGCGGCAGCCCGGCCTCGCCCTTCTTGTAGGCCGAGAGGCGCAGGTTGCGGCGGAAGAACGAGCCGCGCACCTCGGCCGGCTGGACCATCGCGAGCTGGGCCACGATGTCGCGCATCACCTCGCGGGTCGCCGTCGCCGTGAGCGCCAGCACCGGCACGCCGAAGCGCGTCTTCAGGCCAGCCAGGTTGCGGTAGGCTGGCCGGAAATCGTGCCCCCAGTGGCTGATGCAGTGCGCCTCGTCGACGGCGATGAGGGTGAGCGCGACGCCCTCGAGCGCCTCGCCGACCGAGGCCTCGAGCCCCTCGGGCGCGGCGTAGCACAGCTCGTACTCGCCGCGCCGCAGCGCGCCGACGCGCCGGGCCCGCTCGTCGGGCGGGAGCGACGAGTTGAGGAACGTCGCCCGCAGCCCCGCCTCCTCGAGCGCGTCGACCTGGTCCTTCATCAGCGAGATGAGCGGCGAGATGACGAGCGTGGTCCCGCCGAGGAGCCGGGCCGGGAGCTGGTAGGTGAGCGACTTGCCGGCGCCCGTCGGCATGACGGCGATGCAGTCGCGCCCCTCCATGACCGCCTCGATGATCGCGCGCTGGCCCGGGCGGAAGGAGTCGTAGCCGAAGGTCGCCTTGAGCGCCGCCGCGAGCGCCGCCGCCTCGGTCCGCGGCGCCGGCAGCCGCAGCTCGTCGGCGATGCCGCGCAGCGCCGCGATCATCGCCGGGGCGAAGTCGTCCGGCTGCACGCGGAACAGCGCCCGCAGCTCGTTCAGCCGCACGGTGCAGGCGCGGCGGAAGCCGGGGTCGGCGCGGTCGCCGACCTGCCACTCCGCGCGCAGGCGCTCGACCTCGATCGCGGGGTGCGGGCTCGGCATCGCGGGCGTCAATCCTACGACGGCGGGCGCGGCGCGCAAGGCAGGGGACGGATGGGGCAGCGCGAGCGTGAGTGGCACGCCCGGGTTGTCGGCGCGGCCGCGGCCCGGTTGCGCGGCCGCGGGTCGGGCGTCGACATGACGCGGCCGCGCCGTTAGGAGATAAGGAGATGCGGTCGCGATCGCAGGTCCCGCGCGCCGGGGCGCGCTAGCATGTTTGGCCGCGGGTATCCGCTCTTCCGGCTCCTGGGCTTCCAGGTGCGGGTGGGCGCGAGCTGGTCCGTGCTGGCCGTGCTCGTCACCTGGTCGCTCGCGACCGGCCTCTTCCCCTTCGCCGCGCCCGGCCGGGCCCGCAGCCTGTACTGGGCCATGGGCGCCGTCGGCGCGGTGGGGCTCTTCGCCTCCATCGTCGTGCACGAGCTCGCGCACTCGGTGGTCGCGCGGCGCTTCGGGCTGCCGCTCACGGGCATCACCCTCTTCATCTTCGGCGGGGTCGCCGAGATGAACGAGGAGCCGCCGAGCGCGCGGGCCGAGCTCGCCATGGCCGCGGCCGGGCCGGTCCTGAGCCTCGGGATCGGGGCGGTGCTGCTGGCGCTGCGCCTGCCGCTGCCCCACTCGGCGCCGCGGAGCGTCATCGGTTACCTCGGCGCGGCGAACCTGCTCCTCGCGGCCTTCAACCTCGTGCCCGCCTTCCCGCTCGACGGCGGCCGCGTGCTCCGGGCGGTGCTCTGGCGCGCCCGCGGCGACGTGCTCTGGGCGACGCGGATCAGCAGCGCCATCGGCGCCGGGGTGGGCGTCGCGCTGATGGTCCTCGGCGGCGGCGTCGTGCTGCGCGGCAACCTCATCACCGGCCTGTGGTGGTTCCTGATCGGCCTCTTCCTGCGCGGCGCGGCGCGGGGCGCCTACGGCCAGCTCCTCGCCCGCGAGGCCCTGCGCGGCGCGCAGGTGCACCGGTTCATGAAGACGGCGGTCGTGACCGTGCCGCCGTGGGCGACGCTGCGGGAGCTGGACGAGCGGGTGCGCCGCCACGGCTACACCGTCTACCCGGTCACCGCCGGCGAGCGGCTCATCGGCTGCATCAACGCCGACCGGGCCCGGGCGACGCCGCCCGAGGACTGGGACCGGCGCACCGTGGGGTCGCTGGTCGAGCCCCTCACGCCCGACAACACCGTCGCCCCCGACAGCGACGTGCTGCGCGCGCTGGAGATCATGGAGCGCTCCGGCCGCTCGCGCCTGCTGGTGGTCGAGGGCGAGGAGCTCATCGGCATCGTCGCGCTGAGCGACCTGGTCGCGTACGTCGCGGCGCGGCTCGCGCCCGCGCGTCGCGAGGTGGGGCCGGGCTGGCACCCCGGCCAGCGGCCATCACAGCGGCCGGTGTGAGCGTAGCGATTCGCGGCGCGGCCGCGCGTGCGGTCGCCGCTGAGGGTCCCCGGGAGTCTCGGGAGGATCAAAACCGCGCCGACGCAGTGCCGGCGCGGTGATAAGGCTGGTTTGGCTCAGACCTTGCGGACGTTCTGCGCCTGCAGGCCCTTGGGGCCGCGGCCGACGTCGAACTCGACCTGGTCCCCCTCGGCCAGGGAGCGGAAGCCCTCAGCCTGGATGGCCGAGTGATGGACAAAGACGTCCTCCCCGTCCTCCTGCTTGATGAAGCCATAGCCCTTGCTGTCGTTGAACCACTTCACCGTACCACGAGCCATCTACCACTTCCTGTGCTTGGACCGTCGCCGGTCTCTCATGGGGCACTGTCGCAGCCCCGGAGCGTCTGGCCTGCCAGAGACGCAGAACCAGCAGACCGACGGATGGTACGAACGGGCTTCGACCGTGTCAATCAGAATCAAGTTGCGGCGGGCCCGCCACCGGTGAAGGGGTGAGGCCGTTTCCTAGTAGCCGGTGACGACGTAGGAGCTCGGCAGGGCGATCGTGTAGCTCAGGGTGATGGTCTGCTTGGTGCGCGCCGGCAGCGTGAGGTCCCAGGTCACGATGCCGTCGCCCTTGTCCCAGGCCGTCGGCGGGGTCGCGTCCGTGTCGAGGCCGACGTCGATGTCCCCGTGCTGCGCCACGGGCACGTTCTCGATCACCCGCACCCGCTGCGCCTGCCCGGTCCAGTTGCCGACGTCGATCTGGTAACGGTGCCGCAGCCGCTTCTTCGACCCGAGCACCCCGGGGCCCTCGAGCGCCTCGGTCTTGACGTAGCGCTCCACCTGCAGCTCCCCGACCACGCCGAACGACAGCGCGAAGGGCTCCCGCGGCGCCCGCAGCTTCACCGCCGCCGTGCCCACGAACGCCCGCCCGACGAAGAGCGACACCGGGCCCGCGAGCATCGTGAACGCGAACGGGTTGCGCAGCGCCGCCCGCTCGTAGATGAACGGGTACAGCTTCGGCACGGTCTCGAGCTCGAGGCCGGCCGAGACGGCGCGGCGGTCGAGGGTCACCATCACCTCGCGCCCGTCGGCGGGCACGCTGGCCGCGCCCTGCGCCTCGATCTCGAGCGCCGGGCCCAGGTCGCCGGGGCGGGCGCCGCGCCCGTCCGCCGGGAGGTTGACGCCGGTGTCGGGGACGCCGTCGGCGTCCTTGTCCGCCTTGAGGTGCTCGCGCCGCTCGAAGCGCCGCGTCAGCACCTTCGTCGTCGTCGCCGGCTTGTGCGCCGTCACGTGCAGGCGCTCGATCTTCGGCGGCACGTGCTCCCGCTGCAGGTTCGCCGTGGACACCGACACCCGCACGCTCGGCCAGTCCTCGCCCGTGCCCTGCTGGACGATCGCCTGCGCCACGAGCGTCACCTGCTTGCGCCCGCGCTCCGCGTGGGCCTGGTACGCCACCCGCCAGGTGGCGTTCGGCACCACGTACGACAGCCGCACCGTCCGCGACCCCGCGCACTGCACGTACACCGTCGCCTTCAGCGTCGTCTTGCGGCCCGCCTCCTGCACCCGCTGCAGGTCCGCGGCCGCGGCGCCCCGCTGCACGAGCAGGTCCCGCTGCTTGATCTCCGCCTCCCGCACGCGCTTCCCCGCGGTGAGGCCCTGCTGCCGCAGGAGGTCCAGCGCCGCGTCCCACGTCCCGGTCGGCGGGTTCGCGGTGATCGCCTGCTCGGCCCAGGCGCGCATCATGTGCTCGCGGTAGGCCTGCAGCTTCCGCTCCGCCGCGCGCTGCGCCTCGACCTCCGCCCGCGCCTCGGCGAGCTTCAGGTCGAGGGCGCGGAGCTGCTGCTGCAGCACCTCCGCCTGGCCCCGCGCCGGCGCGGCCTCCTCCGCGTGCGTCAGCCCCGCGATGCTCCCGGCCCCGTCGAGCGACGCGGCCAGCGTCTTCGGGTCCAGCGTCGCCGGCAGGCCGCCGAAGTGCGCCGCGCCCGCCGCGCACGCGACGCTCTGCGTCCGCGTCACCTGCGCCCGGTCGCGGTACACCACGACCCGGCTGATCGGCGCCTCGGCCAGCGCCAGCGCCGGCATGAGCAACAGCACCCCGCAGATCATGTGGCTAGTCATGTTGGCTCAGCTCCCAGCTCTTCGGCCGCACGACGCGGTAGCGGAACCCGAGCTTCAGCACGCTCGACCCGCCCACCGTCGTCGCAAACTTCACCTTGCCGTCCTCGTCCGGCCCGACCGCCGCCGGCGCGGCCGTGAAGCCCTCGATCTTCGCGTCGCCCCTGCCGAGCGGCACCTGGTCCTCGACCTCCACCTGCACCGCGTGGCGCCGGTGGTTCGCGATCTCGATCTGCACCGTGTACTCGCTCACGTCGTCCTTGAAGAGGACCCCCTGGCTGATCGTGCGCTGGGTCGTGATGCGGTTCACCTTCAGCCGATCGTCAACCCCCAGCGGCAGCGTCAGCCGCGTCCCCGGCAGCGCCGTCTCGAGCTGCGTCTGGCCGCTGTACATCGCCCCCACGAAGAGGTTGGCCTGGCCACGCAGGATCGGCCGGCCGCTGCTGTTGTCGACCGCCGCCGTGAGGTAGGCCGCCGGGCTCCGCCCCGGCACCACCTTGTAGGTCGGGCTCACCGCGAAGCGCTGGCGCAGCAGCGGCACCCGCCCCGCCACGCCCGTCGACGCCACCGAGTGCCGCCCGGGCGCGTCCATGACGTAGCGGTAGCCCTTCGCCGCCGCCGCCGGCAGGTCCGGATCCAGCGCCGGCGCCACGTACCCCGTGTCCGTCCACGGCACCGTCTCGGTCGGCGGGCCGCTCGGCCCGCGGCCGCTGTTGCCGCGGAACCAGCGGCCGGGCGCGCGCCGCGCGACCGTCATGACCTCCATCTGCGCCGTCGCCGCGGCGGGCGGCGGCGGGGGCGCCTCGGCCCGCACCCCGCCCGCGAGGCCGCCGAGCACGGTGTCCTGCTGCAAGGAGAGGCGGACGCGGCTGCGCGCCACCTGCTTCTTCACCTCGTCGACGCGGCGCTCGAGCTCCTCCACGCGGACGCGGTGCGGCCCGGCCGCGAGCTCGCCGGCAGCGCGGGTCGCGTCCCCCTCGCCGCCCTCGGCGACGCCGCCCAGGCCCTGCGCGAGCGCCACCGTCACCTCGTCGGCGACCTCGGGCGACCGCGGCGGGCCCCAGGCCACGGCCGGCGGGTCGGGGCGCGGCCGCGGCGTCGGCGTGAAGTCCGTGCGCCGGCCCAGCGTCCAGGTCGGCAGCTCCGGCACCGCCACGAGCGCCGTCGGCATCGTCGTCGAGAAGCTCAGCCGCGCGTCCTTCCAGTCCTCGCCGGTGGCCTGCGTCACCACCGCGTAGTAGCTCGCCTCCACCGTCCGCCGCCCGTCGTCGTAGACGAGGTCGTAGGACGGCACCCACCGCACCTGCCCGACCAGGTACGACAGCACCACCCGGTGCCGCCCCGGCTTGCCCGCCAGCGTCACCACCACCCGCGCCGACGGCGCCCGCGCCACCGCGACCTGCAGCGTCCGCGCCTCGAGGCGCAGCGGGTGCAGCTTCTGCTCCAGCGCGTAGCGCTCGAGCCCGACCGCCGTCAGCCGCGCTCGCAGCCGCGCCGCCCGCCCCTCGCTCCACGCCAGCACCCGCCGCCACGTCTCGACCACGATCGTGGCCGGCTCCTTCTCCGGCCGCGGCCGCTGCGCCGCGGGCTGCAGCGCCTCGACCAGCCCGAGCTCCGCCCGCAGCAGCCCCGCCTCGTCGTCGAGCGCGCGCAGCCCGTCGGTCACCTGGGTCAGCCGCGCCAGCAGCGCCTTGGCCTCGTCCTGCCGCGGCAGCGCGTCGCGCGTGCGCGACACCTCCACCCGCTGCACCTCGGCGCTGTCGCACTCCACCCGGATGCTGTCGGGGTCGACCGCCGCCGGCAGATCGGCGAGCGACGCGACCAGCGGCCCGCGCTCGAGCGCGACCGTCGCCGAGCGGAACACCCGCGCCTGGTCGCTGAAGACGAGCACGCGGTCGAGCGTCGCGCTCACCCGCGCCGCGGCCGGCGGGGCGGCCTGCGCGACGGTGACCGGGACGAGCAGCCAGACCGCGACGAGACATCGGCGCATCGGCGTTCCTCCAGTTCGCGTTCGGCGCGCATCATACGCCGATTCGCCCCCGGAGGTCGCGGCTACGCGCGGCGGCGGTCAGTACGAGCGGGAGGGTGTGAGGTCGGGCGTGAGCCGCGCGCCCTCCGCGGCCGGCGCGGCCGCGCGCGGCGCGGCGCCGCCGTAGCGCAGCCGGATGGCGGCGGCGCGGTAGGCGAAGATGCGCCGCAGCGCCGGGGCCACGAAGAGCCAGTTCACCACGCGCCCGAGCAGCCCGAGGGGTACGCTGTAGTAGACGCGATCCTCCATCACCGTACGGCCGCCGCTCGTCGCCCGGAACCGGTGCTCGTGCCACCACGTCCGGTACGGGCCCTGCGCCTGAGAGTCCACGAAGCGCAGCGGCGGCTCGAACCGCTCGATGACGGTCCGCCAGCCGACGCGCAGCGGGCCGAGGCGCACCGTGTACTCCACCCCGCCGCCCTCGGCCAGGCGCACCGGCCGCGGGCTCACGATGCGGAACCGCAGGTCCGGCGGCGTCAGCAGGCCGAGGTTCTCGGCGTCGGCGAAGAAGCGAAACACCTCCTCGAGCGATGCCGCGAGCACGGTCTCCTGGCGTAGCAGCGAGCGGGGCGGCCGCTGGCGCAGCCCCAGCTCGGCCGGGACGTCGCGGGCCGGGCCGATCGCGACGGCCGCCGCCGCCCCGAGCAGATCCGCGAGCGCGCCGTCGAGGAAGCGGTGGCGGAACTCGAAGCCCAGCTCCTGCAGCCGCCGCGGGCGCGCGCGCTGGCCGTGGAGCAGCGCCGTCGCCGCCGTGCCGAGCACCAGGTAGAGCGCCGCGGCCGGCGCCGGCAGAAACGCCGGGCGGTGCAGCGCCCGGCCGACCGCACGGGCCAGGTCGCGCTGGCGCACGGGCTCGGGTGCCGTCAGGTTGATCGGCCCGCGGTAATGCTCGTCAATGAGCGCCGTCGCGAGCGCGGCGACCGCGTCCTCGAGGTGGATCCAGGGGACGTACTGCCGGCCGCGACCGAGCGGCCCGCCCAGGCCGAGCCGGCCGAGGCGCGCGAGCGGCGCCAGGGCGCCCCCGCCCAGGCCGAGGACGAAGCCGAGGCGGGGGGTCGTGACGCGCACGCCGAGCGCCTCGGCGCTGCTGGCCGCCTGCTCCCACTCGAGGCACAGGCGCGCGAGGAAGTCGCGGCCCGGGCTGGAGTGCTCGTCGACCGGCTCGTCGCCGCGGTCGCCGTAGTAGCCGACGGCGCTCGCCGACAGCAGCACCCGGGGACGCGCCGCGGCCGGCAGGGCGGCGATGGCCGCGACCAGCCCGCGGGTCACGCCGACGCGGCTCGCGGTCAGGCGCGCGCGCCGGCGGGCGGTCCAGCGGCGGCCCATGACGGGCTCGCCGGCGAGGTTGACGACGCCCTCGACGCCGGCGAGCGCGCGGGCCCACGCCTCCGGGCCGCCGGCGCGGACCAGCGCGACGTCCGGCCCCAGCTGATCGCGGGCCCGCTCCGGGTCGCGCACCCAGGCGCGCAGCGTGTGGCCCGCCGCGAGCAGCCGCAAGGTGAGCGCGCGGCCGAGGAAGCCGGTCGCACCGGTCATGAGGACGGTCATGGGTGACTCCTTCGTTCATCGGATGCAAGGCGCGGCCGCTTTGGTGAACCGCCAAGACGCCAAGGCACCTTCCGGCCTGGCGGTCGACCCGGGACACTGATTCAACAGGGAGACGAGGAGGCGGGGAGACGGATTTTGGATTTGGTCGGATCCTGACCTCATCCCAGACGGAATTTGCAAGAAGCCCTCAAGATGCCGACCGAGCTACGGTGCCTTGGCGTCTTGGCGGTTCAATTTCCGTCAGTGTCCCCCACAGCGGCGGCCGCCGGGGTCGCGGGCGCAGCAGGCGACCGCGCTCCAGGCGGCCCGGGCGAGCGCGGCGCCGGCGCTGCGGCCGACGCGCACCTGGGCGAGCGTCGCGACGCCGGTCTCCTGCGCGACCCGCACCTCGAGCGCGGGGTAGTCGAGGCCGTCGCCGTCGCGGCCGGGGTAGCCGCCGCGCACGAGCGCGACGAGGCCGCGCTCCGCGTCGACCCACTCGTAGACGAGGCCGTGCAGCGGGCCGACGGGGTCGGTGGTGTCGCGCAGGCTGCGCAGCGTGCAGCTCGCCAGCGCTTCGACGCGCAGCTCGAAGACGCCGGCGTGGGTCGGCGCGCGGCGCTGCAGCTCCGACCAGGTCGGCGCGCAGCCCGCGATCGCGAGCGCCGCCAGCAGCGCCGCCGCCGCGCGCGCCGTCACGTCACCGGCAGGCGGACGACGAACGCCGCGCCGCCGCCCGGCGGATCCTCGACGCCGAGCGTGCCGCCGTGGGCCTCCACCGCGAGCCGGCAGAAGACCAGCCCGAGCCCGGCGCCCGCGCCCGGCCCGCGGCCGTCGAGGCTGACGAAGGGCTGGAAGATGCGCTCGCGGGCCGCCGCCGGCACCGGCGGGCCGCGGTTGATGATGCTGAGCTGCGCGAGCCCCGGCGGCTGCGTCACGTGCATGACGACCGGCTGGCCCTTGGGGCCGTAACGGAACGCGTTCACGAGCAGGTTCGTGAGCACCCGCGTGAAGAGCGCGCGGTCGAGGGCGAGCCGGACGTCGATGTCGCCCATCACCCGCAGCGGCGTGCCGCGGGCGTCACCCCGTCGCTGGAACTCCTCGGTCACGTCGAGGAGCAGCTCGCCGAGGTGGCACTTCACCGGGTGCGCCTGCAGCGTGCGGCGCTCGAAGCGATCGACGTCGAGCAGGTCCTGGACCATCGCCGCCATGCGCCGCATCTCGTAGGCGAGCTCGCCGAGCGCCGCCGCCTCCTGCTCCGGGGTCGGGGCGGCGCCGTCGCGGGTCTCGACCGTCTGCAGCGCCGTCGCGAGCGGCCCCGACAGGTCCTCGACGAGGAAGCGCACCAGGTCCGAGCGCACGTGCAGCTCGCGCCGCCGCTCCTCGAGCGCGCGCACGAGCCCGCGCGTGCGCAGCAGCGACCAGCAGCGCGCGACCAGCTCCTGTTTCACGAGCGGCTTCTCGAACCACTGGTCGGCGCCGGCGGTGAAGGCGCGCAAGCGCGCCTCGGGCCCGCCGCGGCCGACGAGGACGATGGGGATGAGGTGGGTCTGGGCGCGGGCCTTCAGCTCGCGGCACAGCCGGACGCCGTCGACATCGGGCAGGTCGATGTCGACGACGAGGAGGTCGGGCGGCTCCGCGTCGAGCGCCTGCAGCACCCCCGCGGCGGTCGCCGCCTCGGCCGTCCGCGCGTGGCCGCCGGCGAGCATCGCCACGAGCGCGGCGCGGTCGGCCGCGTTCGCATCGCCCACCAGGACCAGCGGGTCCGCAGGGAGCCCGACGACGCACTCACTGGTCTTGGTTCGCCGGCGCACGGAGGTCAGTGTACCCGTCCCGGGCCCGGCCCTGCAAGCGCGCCCCGCGCGCCTGGCCGACCGCCGGCCAGCGACGGAGATCGCGCATCCGGCGGCCACCGATCTCCCTTGACAACCCCCGCTGCGGCGTGTGATAGCCGGGCTGTCGTCCGCGTGGAAGCTGAGCCGTCCGAAGCGTTTAACCGATGAGGCGGCGGCACATGATCCTGGGCATCGGCAACGACGTTCTCGAGGTCTCCCGCATGGCGCGGGAGGTCGCGAAGGGCGGGCCGTTCCGGCCCGGCGAGGTGTTCACGGCCGCCGAGCTCGCCTACTGCGACAGCCAGCGGTACCCGGCGCGGCACCTCGCCGCGCGCTTCGCCGCCAAGGAGGCGCTCTACAAGGCGCTCGGCACCGGCGCGCCCACCCCCGGCGCCCTCGGCCAGGTCGAGGTCGTGCGCCGCGCGGCGGGCGCCCCCACGCTCGTTCTCTCCGGCAGCGCCCGGCAGGCGGCGGCCCGCCGGGGCGTCACCCGCATCTTCGTCTCGCTCGCCCACACGCCCACGGTGGCGTCGGCGGTCGTGGTGCTGGAGCACTGAGAACCCCGGTACAGGTCGTCCGAGGAGGATTACAGGCAATGAGCAACATCGGCTCCTACGAATCGCGGCTCAAGGAATTCGACTGGTCCATCGCCGAGAAGGAGCTCGGGTACAAGCCGGGCGACGCCATCAACATCGGCTGGTACTGCACCGACCGGATCTGCCAGCTGGGCAAGGCCGCGAAGACCGCCCTCATCTGGGAGGACTTCCGCGGGCAGAGCAAGCAGTACACCTACGACGACCTCCGCGTGCTCTCGAACACCATCGCGAGCTACCTCGGCAAGCTCGGCCTCAAGCCCGGCGACCGGGTCTGCCTCTTCATGGACAAGGTGCCCGAGCTCTACCTCGGCTTCCTCGGCATCGTGAAGATGGGCGCCATCGCGCAGCCGCTCTTCTCGGCGTTCGGGGACGAGTCGCTCTTCACGCGCCTCGACAGCGCCAAGACCGCGGCGATCATCACGCAGAAGAAGCACGTGGCGAAGGTGCGCAAGATCCGCGACCGGCTGCCCGAGCTCAAGCACGTCCTGGTCGTCGATCAGGAGGGCTCGCCGCTCAAGGAGGGCGAGACCGCCTTCGAGCTGGAGCACGAGCCGCGGGTCGAGCAGTACGAGGCCTACCCGACCAAGGCCGAGACCACCTACGGCCTGCACTACACCTCGGGCACGACGGGCCAGCCCAAGGGCGCCCAGCACGTGCACTACGCGCTCATCTCCCAGTACCTGACGACGCGGTGGGTGCTCGACCTGCAGGACGACGACGTTTACTGGTGCACGGCGGACCCGGGCTGGGTCACCGGCACCTCGTACGGCATCATCGGCCCCTTCGCCTGCGGCGTCACCCAGTGCGTCATGGACGCCGGCTTCGGCGCCGAGAAGTGGTACGCCTTCGCCGAGAAGCACAAGGTCACCGTGTGGTACTCGGCCCCGACCGCGATCCGCCTCCTCATGAAGGAGGGCAAGGACCTGGTCAAGAAGTTCAACCTCTCGTCGCTGCGCCACCTCTGCTCCGTCGGCGAGCCGCTCAACGCCGAGGCGGTCCACTGGTCGCGCGAGGTCTTCGACGGCAAGCCCTTCCACGACACCTTCTGGCAGACCGAGACCGGCAGCATCATGGTCGCCAACTACCCCGGCATGCCGATCAAGCCGGGCTCGATGGGCAAGCCGTTCCCGGGCATCGGGGCGACGGTGGTCGACCCGACCACCTACGAGCCGATCACGACGCCGGGCAAGGTGGGCCTCATCGCGCTCCGCCCGGGCTGGCCGTCGATGATGCGCGCCTACTGGAACAACAAGGCGGTCTATGACAGCAAGTTCCGCAACGGCTGGTACCTGTGCGGCGACCGCGCCTCGATCGACGCCGACGGCTACTTCTGGTTCGTCGGCCGCGACGACGATGTGATCAACACCGGCGGCCACCTGGTCGGGCCGTTCGAGATCGAGTCGGCGCTCCTCGAGCACCCGGCGGTCGCCGAGTCGGCCGCGGTCGGCACGCCCGACCCGGTCAACATGGAGGTGGTCAAGGTCTTCGTGGCCGTGAAGCCGGGCTACGAGGCGAACGACGACCTCTCGCTCGAGATCATGAACTTCGTGCGCAAGAAGCTGTCGCCGCTGGCGATGCCGCAGCACATCGAGTTCGTCAAGGGGCTGCCGAAGACCCGCTCGGGCAAGATCATGCGCCGCGTGCTGCGCGCCAAGGAGTGGGGCGAGCCCATCGGCGACACCTCGACGCTGGAGAATGACTGAGCTACAAGTGGGCTCGGCCAACCCTTAAGCAAGGAGAACGACCGTGGACGAGATCAAGAAGGTCGTGCTGGAGTACGTGAAGAAGGAGTACCTCGAGGAGGACGACGACCGCGAGGTGAAGAACAACACGCCGCTCATCTCCGGCGGGATCGTCGACTCGTTCTCGATGGTGTCGCTCAAGCGCTTCCTCGAGAAGAAGTACGCGATCAAGATCCCCGACGCGGACGCGTCGCCCGAGGCCTTCGACTCCGTCGACCGCATCGCGGCGCTCGTCACCCGCTTCCAGGGGAAGTAGCACCGAAGGAGGTACAGCCGTGGCCTACAGCGACAAAGCGCGAGCAGCCTACGCCGGCGACCTGCAGGGCATGAAGGACGCCGGGCTCTTCAAAGAGGAGCGCTACATCCACGCCAAGCAGGGCGCGGAGATCGAGGTCGAGTACCCGGTCGGCTCCGCGGTGAAGAAGGTCATCAACATGTGCGCCAACAACTACCTCGGGCTGTCGAGCCACCCCGAGGTGATCAAGGCGGCGCACGAGGGCCTCGACCACCGGGGCTACGGCATGTCGTCGGTGCGCTTCATCTGCGGCACCCAGGACATCCACCGCGAGCTGGAGAAGAAGCTCACCGACTTCCTCGGCACCGAGGACACGCTGCTCTTCCCGTCGTGCATGGACGCGAACGCCGGCGTCTTCGAGGCCATCCTCACCGCCGACGACGTCATGATCGCGGACCGGCTGGTCCACGCCTCGATCATCGACGGCATGCGCCTGTGCAAGGCGATGCAGGACAGCTACAAGCACAGCGACATGGAGCACCTGGAGGAGAAGCTCCAGGAGCACCAGGACAAGCGCCAGCGCGTCATCATCACCGACGGCGTCTTCTCGATGGACGGCGACGTCGCGCACATGGACAAGATCGTCGCGCTCGGCGAGAAGTACAACGCGATGGTCTTCACCGACGAGTCCCACTCGTCGGGCTTCATGGGCAAGACCGGCCGCGGCGTGCACGAGCACTGCGGCGTCTTCGGCCAGATCGACATCATCACGACCACGCTCGGCAAGGCGCTCGGCGGCGCCTCGGGCGGCTGCGTGAGCGGCCGGCGCGAGCTGGTCGAGATGTGCCGCCAGAAGGCGCGCCCCTACCTCTTCTCGAACACGGTGGCCCCGGTCATCGTCTCGGGCGCGCTCAAGGTCATGGACCTCATCTCCAAGAGCACCGAGCGCCGCGACAAGCTCGAGTGGAACACGAACTACTGGCGCACGGGCCTCAAGGAGATGGGGCTCGACATCAAGGAGGGCGACAGCCCGATCGTCCCGGTGATGCTCTACAACGCGAAGCTCGCGCAGGACGTCTCCCGCGACCTCTTCGCCGAGGGCGTCTACGGCGTCGGCTTCTTCTTCCCGGTCGTGCCCAAGGCCCAGGCCCGCATCCGCACCCAGCTCTCCGCCGCCCACGACCAGAAGCACCTCGACTTCGCCCTCGCCGCCTTCAAGAAGGTCGGCGCCAAGCACGGCATCCTCGGCCTCTCGAAGAAGCAGATCATCGACAAGTACGGCCAGTAGGGGACACGCAGCCCCCCCGCAACGCGCCGAACCTGCTGCTGTTTTCGACCTCACCGCGCATTTCGCTCCGGCGGGCCCCCACGGGAGCCCGCCGGAGCGCCTCTCACCGACGCGGGCATCAGTCCGGCGACCGCAGGGCGTAGGCGAACGGCGTCCAGTGGCCGCTCCCCGGGCCCAGCACCGCGCGCACGTGCGTGAACCCCTGGTTGTCGATGACCCAGGCGATCCGCTGCGCGCGGCGCTTCCAGCGGACGAAGACGTAGGTGTGCCACGGGTAGTCCGGCTCCCGCGTGAAGACGACGTCGCCGGGCCGCAGCGCCAAGGCGGCGGTGACGCGCCGCCAGCCGAGCTCGCGCTCGAGGTAGAGCGAGAACGGGCGGGTCTGCAGCGACACGCGCTCGCCGTCGTAGTCGCCATCGCGCGACACCGCGACGCCGATGTGGCGGAGCGCCGACGAGGCGAAGGCGACGCAGCCGTCCTTCGTCGTGCCGTACCACGACAGGACGTCGGCCTTCACCTTGCGGTAGTTCTGCGGCTGCCCGTAGTAGGCGAGCAGCCGGGTGTTCACCTCGCCGGCGTGGGCGTACGCCGGGAGCAGGAGGAGGAGGACCGCGAGGGCGCGCATGGCAGCTCGCGTGATACGCGCGAGGGCGGCGCCGGGGTCTGCGCCGTAGGGCCGGCATCTCACCGATCGAGCGAGGGGCACGCGCGCGGGGGAGAGACCCATGGCCAGCACCACCGCCGAGGCCGCTTCGACGCCCAGGCTCACCTCCTCGGGCGTCGCGCGTCTGATCACGGTCTTCGCCACGCTGGTGGTGGAGGCCGCGCTGTTCTTCGGCGGCGCGGGCAGCCTCGCGCTGCCCCGCGGCTGGGCCTACTACGGCGGCCTGCTCGCGTACATGCTCAGCGCCGTGGCGGTGCTGCTCGTGCGGTTCCCCGGCGTCATCGAGATCGTCAACGAGCGCGGCAAGCTCAACAAGGCGGGCGTGAAGCGCTGGGACAAGGCGTTCCAGGGCGCGTACGTGGGGCTCCTGATCATCACGCCGGTGCTGGCAGGGCTCGACGCGGGCCGGTTCCACTGGTCCGCGGCTCCGGCCCCCGTCGCGGCGCCCGCGCTGGTCGTGAGCGCCCTCGCCTACACGTTCGTGTACTGGGCGATGGCCGTGAACCGGTTCGCCGAGACCGGGGTCCGCGTCCAGGTGGACCGCGGCCAGGTCGTCGTCTCCTCCGGCCCCTACGGTCTCGTCCGGCACCCCTTCTACGCGGCGGCGATCGTCATCCAGCTCGCCTACCCGCCCGCGGTCGGCTCGCTGTACGCGTTCCTCCCCGCGCTCGCGACCGCCGGCCTCTTCGTCTGGCGGACCGCGCGCGAGGACGCGACGCTCCGGGCCGAGCTGCCGGGCTACCTCGAGTACGCGGCGCGCGTGCGGTATCGGCTGCTGCCGGGAGTCTGGTAGCCGCGCCCGGGAACTCGCGCCCGCGGCCGGCGTCTACGGCCGAGGAGGTGGCGAGATGCGGGGCTTCATCGCCGTCGTGCTCCTGGTGTCGTCGTGTGTCCTCGAGCCGGCGGACGAGCCGCCCGCCGCGGCCGCGTGGGAGGCGACGCCCGATCTCGCCGAGGCGCGCTTCTTCGCACGCCCGGTGGGGGAGGACGTCGAGGAGGCGCTGTGGCTGCCGCGCTTCGGCGTCGAGGTGCTGCCCGGCCGGCACACCGTGCGCACGCACGTCGGCATCGAGGTCGAGAACCCGGGCCCGGGCCAGCGGGAGGCGCACCTGCGGCTGCCGGTACCGCCTGGGGCGGCAGTCACGCGCGCCGTGCTCCACGTCGACGGCCGCCCGATGGAGGGCGCGTTCGTCGCCCGCGAGCGGGCGCGCGCGATCTACCGCAGCATCACCGCGCGCCGGCGGGACCCGGCGCTGATCACCTGGGCCGGCCCCGAGTGGGTCGAGATCTCGATCTTCCCGGTCGAGGCGCGGGGCCGCCGGGTCCTCGAGCTGGAGTGGATCGAGCCGGCCGCGGTCGTGGGCGGCCGCATCCAGGTGCGCGTCCCGGTGATCGCGCATCGCGGGAACGTCATTGGCTGGCCCGCGCACGTCGTGCTGCCCGACGGCACCAGCGTCCCCGTCCCGCGCCCGGGGCTGGTCGCGGTGGGGAGCGCGACGATCGCGGCCCCGGCCGCCGCGGCCCGGCAGCCCGGCAGCCCGTTCGGGCTCGTGCTGGCGCGCGCCGCCGCGGCGCCGGCCACCCAGCCCGCGGCGCCACCCGCCATCGTCGTGGTCGTCGAGACCTCGGCGGCCATGAGCCTCGCCGCCCGCCGCGTCCAGCGCGACGCCCTCGACGAGCTCCTCGCCGGGCTGCCCGCCGCGGCGCACGTGACGGTGCTGCGGGCCGACTGGACCGTGGAGGTCCTCGCCGAGCAGACGCGGCCCACCGCCCTCGGCGCGGCGCTCGACGCGCTCGACGCGATCCCGTCGGCCGGGCCGCTCGACCTCGAGCGCGCGCTCCTCGCGGCGTGCCGCCAGGCGGCGGCGGTGGGCGCGGGCACCATCGTGTTCGTCGGGGGCGGGGCCGATGCGTTCGGCGGCGACGGCCTGGCCGCGCCGCTGCGCTGCCTGCGGGAGGCGCGGCAGCGGCTCGTCGCGGTCGGCGTCCCGGCGGTGCCGGCGCCGCTCGCCGACCTGGCATCACTGACGGGCGGCCGCGCCTGCGCGGCGACCGAGCTCCCGCGGCCGCGGACGCTCGCCGCGCTCGCCGCCCCGGCGCCCGCGACGCTCGCGGCGACCGCGGCGACCGCGGAGCTCGGGGGGGTCGAGAGCTGGGAGCCGCTCGAGACGGTGACCGGCGAGGTGGCCTGGATCGGCCGCATCGCCGGCGCGCTGCCGCCGGCCGACCGCGTCGGCGCCGACGACCTCGAGGCGCTCTGGGCGCGGGCGCGCATCGGGCGCGGCGACGCGGACGACGGCGCCGGCGGCGAGCGGATCGTGACCCCGCTCACGTCGCTGCTGGTGCTGGAGAACGACGGCGACTACCCGCGCTGGGGTCTGCCGGTGCCGCGCGCGCCGCGGACCTGGTGGCGGACGGCCCGCACGGTCGCGAGCGCGGCGGCCGCGCTGCCCGCCGCGGAGGCGATCCCGGAGTGGATGAAGAAGAAGGGCCAGGACGATGGGCCCGGTCGCGCCGGCGTGGGTCGCCGCGACCGGGGCCGCGAGCCGCTGGCGCGGGCCCAAGCCGCGGAGGTCGGCGAGCCGGCCCGCGACGAGGCCCGCACGGCCGGGGCGCTCGGGGTCATGCGGCCCAGCGGCACTGCCTCGATCTTCGGCCGGGACTCCGCCATCGGGCGCGACGCCGACAGCGCGCTCGGCAGCCTCATCGGCAATCAGATCGGCGAGGCGTACGGCGTGGGCGGGTTCGGCCTGGTCGGGCGACAGGGCGGCGGCAGCACCAGCGAGGGCACGGTTGGCCTCGGCAACCTGGGCACCATCGGCGTGGCCCCCGGCCACCGGTGGTATGCCGGCGCACGTCAGCGCGGCTCACAGCAGCCCGACGTCGTCGGCGGCCAGGTCAAGACCACCGGCGGCCTCGACCGCGACGTCATCGGTCGCACCATCCGCTCGCACCTCAAGGAGGTGAAGTTCTGCTACGAGCAGGAGCTGATGCGCCGGCCGAGCCTGCACGGCCGGGTCACCGTCAAGTTCGCGATCAGCCCGACCGGCAGCGTCTCCAGCTCCGCCGTGGACGCCTCGACAGTGAACGACGCGAGGGTCGAGCGGTGCATCGCGCAGGCCGTGCAGCGCTGGGAGTTCCCGAAGCCCGCAGGCGGTGGTGTCGTCATCGTGAGCTACCCGTTCGTGCTCGCGGCCGGGAGTCCGGTGACGCGGCCGACGCCCGCGCGCCCCGCCCGGCCGCCGGAGACCGAGTGGCAGGTGGCGCTCCGCATCCTCGCCGACGGCGCGGTGCCGCTCATGACGCGCGTGGCCCGGATCGCGACGCTGCTCCGCGCGAAGGACACGAGCCGCCCCGAGGTGCTCGGGTGGTGGCTCGCCACCGCGCACCTGCGCGCCGGAGCCCCCGACGCCGAGGTCTTTCTCCTCGTCTCCCGGCTGCTCGACGCGGCGAAGCAGGCGCGCGATGCCGTGCGCGTGCTCGCGGAGGGCGCCGTGCGCCACCCCGACGCGATCGCCCGGGAGCTGCGCCGCCGCGGCCGCGCCGCGGACGCCGAGCGCGTGCAGGCGCTCGCGGCGCGCGGCCCGCGCTAGTCGTCCCAGCGGTGGTCGTGGACGCCGCCGCCGCCCTCGAACCCGAGCAGCGGCTAGCCGCCGCCGCTCCGGCTGGCGCGGCGCGCCGCACCGCATTACGGATCGTTTCACCAATGATCATCGTGCTCAAGCCGGACGTCCCGCCGGACGCGCCGGAGGTTCAGCGGCTCGTCCGCGACGCCGAGAGCTGCGGCGTGACCACGCAGCTCCACGTGGTGCAGGGCGCCCTGCGCTCGGTCACCGAGGTGTACCTGCTCGGGCCGACCGCCGCGATCCCGGACGGGCGGTTCGAGACCTACGACTGCGTCGAGAAGGTCGTCCGCGTGCGCGAGCGCTACCGCGTCATCGGCCGCCACGGCGAGCTGGACGCGACCGGGTTCGAGTACAACGGCGTCACGCTGTCGCAGGAGAACCTGCAGCTCTTCCCGGGCGTGTGCGCCATCGACACGCGCGCGAACCTCGCGCGGACCTTCGCGGCGCTCGAGCGCGTCGGCGTGCACACCACGCGCGCCGGCGCCTACAAGCCGCGCACCAGCCCGTACGACTTCCAGGGCCACGGCGCGGCCTGCCTGCCGTGGCTCTTCGAGCTGGCCGGCAAGCACGGCATCCGCGTCATCGCGATGGAGGTGACGCACGAGTCCCACGTCGACGAGATCGCCCGGGCGCTCGAGGACTCGGGCCGCGCGACCGGCGTCATGCTCCAGATCGGCACGCGCAACGCCCAGAACTTCGAGCTGCTCAAGGCCGTGGGGCAGCAGCAGGAGTTCCCCGTGCTGTGCAAGCGGGGCATGGGCATCACGCTCGACGAGTCGCTCAACGCGTGCGAGTACCTGGCCGCAGGCGGCAACCGGCGCATCATCTTCTGCCTGCGCGGCGTGAAGACGCACCTCGCCGAGCCGCACCGCAACCTGGTCGACTTCGCCCAGGTGCCGCTCGTCAAGCGCCTGACGCGGCTGCCGGTGTGCATCGATCCCTCGCACGCGCTCGGTCGCCGCTCGGTGGCGCCCGACGGCCTGCTCGAGCTCTTCCACGTGACCGCCCAGGGCGTCATCGCGGGCGCGAACATGATCCTCGTCGACGTGCACCCCCGGCCCGCCGAGGCCCTGTGCGACGGCCCGCAGGCGCTGCTCCTCGAGGAGCTGCCGGACCTGCTGGCCGACGTCGCCATCGTGCGCAAGGCCTACGAGGAGCGGCGCTTGTGGGCCGCGGCGGCGGCCGCCCAAGCTGGCGGTTGACACCCGCGCCACCCCTCCGTAGCGTCGTGGTGATGGCGGGGTGCGATCTCGATCCGCTCATCGGCACGTGCCTCGCCGAGACGTACTGCGTCGTGCGCCGTCTCGGCGAGGGCGGGATGGGCGTCGTGTACGAAGCCGACCACATGCGCCTGCCGCGGCGGTTCGCGGTCAAGGTGCTGCGCGGCGACCGGCTGGCGGCGCGCACCATCGAGCTCTTCAAGCTGGAGGCGGAGAACGCCTGCCGCCTGCGCCACCGCCACATCGTCGACGTCATCGACTACAACGTCCGGCCCGACGGCACGCCCTACATCGTCATGGAGCTGCTCACCGGCGAGGACCTCGGCACCCGCCTCGGCCGGCGCCGGCTGCTCTCGCTCACGGAGGCCCAGACGGTGCTGCGGCAGACCGCCTCCGCCATGACCGCGGCGCACGAGGCCGGGATCGTCCACAGCGACCTCAAGCCGAGCAACCTCTTCCTGTGCCAGCGCGGCCCCAGCGAGGACTACCTGAAGGTCCTCGACTTCGGCATCGCCCGGCTGGCGTACGCGCACACCTCGCTCGCCGGGGGCGGCGTCGCCGGCACGCCGTGGTACATGGCGCCCGAGCAGCTCAGCGGCCTCGGCCTGGTGGACCCGCGCACCGACGTGTGGGCGCTGGGCGTGATCGCGTTCCAGATGCTGTCGGGGCGGCTGCCCTTCGAGGGCGCCGTCGGTGACGTGCTCGCGAAGATCGCGGGCGAGGACCCGCAGCCGCTGGCGCGCTTCAACCGCCGCCTCGGCCCGGCCCTCGACCCCGTCCTCCGGCGCGCCCTGGCCAAGCGCCCCGAGGGCCGGCACGCGAGCGTGCGCGCGCTGCTCGAGGAGTGCGTGGCCGCCATCCAGATCAGCGCCGAGTCGGCCGACTGGGACCAGCGCACGCCCACCGGCGAGTGGATGATCGAGGAGCCGACCCGCAACGACATCATCGAGGCGGACACGATCTCCAACCCGTCGCTCGTCCGCGCCGGCGGCGGGCCGCCCGGGCCGCCGCCGCCGCCGCGGCCCGAGCTGCGCCGCGCGGAGCGCGCGCCGGGGCGGCTCGCCGTCTACAGCGACGGCTACCTCGGCACCACGCTCGACCTGAGCGCGGTCGGGGCGCTCATCCAGACGAGCCGCCGCATGACCCCGGGCACCGCGGTCGCGATGACGCTGGCCGTGCCCGGCACGGTCGGGCTGCTGTCGCTCACGGCGCGGGTCGTGCGGCTCGTCGAGCTGAGCCGGGGCGCGGGCGCGAACCTGGCGGTCGAGTTCGAGCCCGCCGCCGAGACGCGCGCGGCGCTCGAGTGGTACGTCGCCTGGGTGCGCGGCAACCGGCCGTTCGGCTGGCGCGTGCTCGCCGCCCCCGACGGGACGGTGGTGCCCATGTTCGGGTCGCTGACGGAGTTCGCCGAGCTCGAGCCCGTGCTCGCGGCGCTCGGCGACGCCCGCGGGCGCGTGGCCCTGAACCTGCGGGATCTGCGGCGCATGAACTCGGTCGCCGTCGGGAGCTGGATCCGCTTCGTCGTCGCCCTGGGCAAGCACGCCCGGGTCGTGCTCGAGGAGTGCTCGGTGCCGTTCCTGGAGACGGCGCTGCTGGTGCCGACCCTGGTCTTCGGCACGACCGTCGCGTCGTTCTACCTGCCGTCGTACTGCCCGGGCTGCGGCGAGGAGGAGGGCCACCTCGTCCAGGCCGAGGGCGACCTCACGCCGGCCGGCGATCTCGCCCCCGGCGTCGCCGAGCGCTCCCACTGCTTCAACTGCGGCACCGCCGTCGTCTTCGACGACTTCTCCCGCAGCCTGCTCGCGGTGGTGCGCGACACCCGCCGCTAGCACCGGCGCGCGGATCGGATCCGCCACCCTGAACATCCTACCAGGCGCACAGGAGGAGCCGAGATGGCGCTCTATCTCGCGCAGATCGCCTACGCGCCCGAGGGGATGGCGTCCCTCATGCAGAAGCCCCACGGCCGCTCCGAGGCGGTGGTCCTCGAGAAGCTCGGCGGCCGCATCGAGGCGGCCTGGTGGTCGCTCGGCGAGTATCAGGTGATCGCCGTGTTCCAGGTCCCGGACGCGGTCGCCGTGGCGGCGCTCGGCCTCGCCTTTCTCGGCGGCGGCGCCTGCAAGGACGTGAAGCTGACGCCGCTGCTCAGCATCGACGAGGCCATCGAGGCCATGAAGAAGGCCGGCGCGGCCGGGCGCGCGGGCGGCTAGCCGCCGATCTTCGCGAGGTCGCGCGACCGCGTCTCGGGCAGGCTCCACACCCACGTGCCGGTCCCGAGCGCGAGCAGCATGGGCACCGCCAGGCCGCCGCTGAAGCCGTGGCGCGCGACGACCGCGGCCACGGCGAGCGGCGCGAAGAACTGCACGCCGCGGGCGAGGTTGTAGGTCGTGCCCATCGCGAAGTTGCGCACCTGCGTGGGGAAGAGCTCGGCGAGGAGCGCGCCGAAGCCGGCGGTGCAGCCCGAGCCGAGGCCGAGCGCGAACATGCAGCCCCAGAAGAGGTGCGGTCGCGGCAGCAGCCACTGCCAGTGGAACGCGATCGGGTACAGCGCCGCCGCGGTGAGCAGCGAGTAGGCGGTGAAGGCGCGGCGCCGGCCCCAGCGGTCGGCGATCTGGCCGAAGCCGATCATGCCGAGGAGCTGGCCGAGCTGCGCCGTCAGGATCCACAGCGCCGACCGGCCGATCGGCTGCCCGAGCTGCTGCTGGAGGAACTTGGGCATCCAGATGTAGCAGGTCCAGTACGTGCCGAGCTTGAGCGTGCCGAGCAGCCAGGCCTTCGCCATCGGCAGCGCGAGGCGCTGGCGCCAGATCGTCCGCAGGGCGGCGGCGGCCGAGAGCGCCGGCGCGCGCTGCGCGTCCCACAACCCCGACTCGGGCAGGTGGCGGCGCGCGACGAAGGCGATCGCCGCCGAGGCGGACGAGACGAAGAAGACCCCGCGCCAGCCGATGAGCGGCGTCACGAGCAGCCCGACGACGGCCGCGAGGCCGACGCCGACCGGCTCGCCCGCCTGCAGGTAGGCCGCGGCGCGGCCGCGCATGTGGCTGGGCGACGACTCGGCGAGCAGGGCGTGGCCCACCGCCCACTCGCCGCCGACGCCCAGCCCGGTGACGAGCCGGAACAGCAGCAGCGTGCCCGGCCCCGTCGCGAAGGCGCTCAGCGCCGTGCCGAGCGAGTAGAGGCCGATGGTCCACGTCATCACCCGCTTGCGGCCGAAGCGGTCCGACAGGTAGCCGAAGAGGATGCCGCCGAGCCCCGAGGCGCCGAGCGCGACCCCGAGGAGCACCGCCTCCTCCCCCTCGGTCAGGTGCAGGTCGCGCCCGATCGGGATCAGCACGAACGAGAAGAGGACGAGGTCGTAGAAGTCGAACGTCCAGCCGAGGAACGAGATGAGCCACGTGCGCACCGGGAAGCGCTGCGGCCCTTCGGACCCCGCCGCGGGCCTGCTCTCGTCGACTCGCTCGCCCCCCATACCGGCGGATGTTACCGGCGATCGAGCGAGCGGTCCATGCGGGAGAACGTGGACGTGGACTTTGACGTAGACCTGGACGTGGACCTTGACGGCGACGTGGACCTGAACGTGGTCGGCCCGCGGTGACGCGCG